>CAMTPC010000036.1 GCA_947074295.1 uncultured Bacteroides sp.
TGCTTACACTGCTATTTGAGGGAATATATTTGTTGCTATTGCTGCCAGAAGTGGTGTAATTCGAATATAGGGCGTATAGTTTGCTGTTAACATTGATTGTAGTTCTGCTACTACCAATCGATATACAGTCATTTTCATACGAAATATTTCGAGTAGATGCGTCATCCACCTCTGGTTTATAAAGATATTGTGCGACACCATTCACTACATCAAGCTCGATTAGTCTGGGTATAGCTATTGCGTCCGAGTAGAGATATACTTTCTGTAGATGGGCGGGGAGTTCGATATTTCCACTGAATGAAGTGTTGTCATCCGTGAAGGCAGCATAGATAGGCGCAATATTTTCTATAAGAAGGCCATCATCGTCCAAAGGATTGGAGGTATAGATTTCGAATGGAACACTATATCCCTCAAAACCATAGTTAAGTACGAAGTTTGTCTCTGCTTTAGTCTTAAAATCGAATAAATCGGTTATAGGAATGCGCGTATCTTCATAAAGATTCTTGTCTGAGTCGACACACGAGGAACAGGCGGCTAAAGTCAAAAAGGCCGCAAGTGTCATTTGGAGTTGTCTTTTCATTTTATCGTTGGTTATTATTTTTGTTATTAAGATGTGTATAGATCAGTCTTTCTGTTTAGCAAGAAAAGATCAGAATGATAATAATTTAGTATCGTCGAGTCATGGTGTTTGTTCTTCTGTTTTATTGATATAAATGAAAAGAACAATTTTCGTATTGCAAATTTAGTTTATATAGTATTATAGTTGCATCCAAATCTAGGCAAAAGAGGCTAAAATTAAATAGTATTAACCAAAATAGTTGTATTTAGATGGCGTTTATTTGTATAAAATGTATTTTATAAATAATGCATTGTTTCATCCCGATATCGGTTTGGGATGAAACAATGCATCAAAAAGTATATTCGTGTAGACTATGAATAATTATTTCATTCCTCTATTCTTGAGCATTGGCTCTAGCTGGGGTTCGCTGCCACGGAAGTTCTTATAAAGTATCATTGGATCTTCACTGCCTCCTTTTTCCAACACATTGCTGCGATAAAGTTGTGCAGTGGTTTTATCAAAAAGACCGTTCTCTACAAATGCCTGGAAAGCGTCACTGTCCAGCACATTCGCCCAAAGGTAACTGTAGTAACCCGCAGCATAGCCGCCCACTATGTGATTGAAGTAGGTGGTGCGATAGCGAGGCGCTATGGCGTTGATCAAGCCTAGTCGATTCATTGCATCTTGCTCATAGGCAATGACATCCAGGTTATCGGTATCCTTCAAAGTATGCAGATTCATATCAAGGATGGCTGCTGCAAGTAATTCTGTTGTCATAAAACCTTGATTGAAGGTGGCCTGGTTTTGTATTTTTTCGATAAGTTCATCCGGAATCACTTCGCCAGTTTGGTAATGACGCGCATACATTTTAAGTACTTCGGGTTCGAAGGCCCAATGCTCATTGATCTGTGAAGGGAGTTCCACAAAATCACGTGCTACATTGGTTCCGGCCACGCCTTGATAATTGGTTTTGCTAAGCAGCCCATGTAATCCGTGACCCAGTTCATGGAATAGGGTTTCTACTTCGTCCAATGTCAAGAGTGAAGGCATATCGCCTACGGGTTTAGTGAAGTTGCCCACATTGAATACCACTGGGCGCACTTTGCCATTTTGTTCGCGGAAATTGCCCATCCATGCGCCGGCACTTTTGCCTGCTCGTGGATAATAATCGGTATAAAATATGCCTAAATGCGAACCGTCGGCATCCAGCACTTCGAATACCTCTACATCCGGATGATATACATCAATGCCTTGCATAGGTTTAAACTGAATACCAAAAAGCTTGTTGGCTACCATGAAAGCACCATCGCGCACATTCTCCATTTGGAAATAGGGTTTGATTTCGTCCTCACTGAGGTTGTATTTCTCTGCACGTAGCTTGTCTGTGTAATACCACCAATCCCATGCTTCGATGGTCTCTCCTTTGTCTTCTCGATCCATCAACTTTTGGAGTTCGGCCTGCTCAGCTTTGGCTTTGGGAAGTGCATATCCCCAAAGATTGTTTAGGAAATCCATTACGGCAGTTGGTGTTTTGGCCATCGTATTGTCTAGAACAAAGTCAGCGTAAGTAGGATAGCCCATCAAGTTGGCTTTTTCCAAACGAAGCTGAACGATCTTTGTGATAATCTCTTTGTTGTTATTGGCATTATCCATATTGCCTTTATTGATATAGGCTAAATAGATCTCTCTGCGCAGATCACGGTTGTCGGCATACTGCAATAATGGCAAGCGGCTAGAATTGTGAAGGGTGAATAGCCATTGGCCAGGCTTCCCTGCTGCAGTAGATTCTTCGGCGGCACTCTGTACGAACCATTCAGGCAAACCACTAAGTTGGGTTTTATCTTGTATGAATAGCTGGTATTCGTTATTCTCGTTTAACAGATTATTGCTATAGGCTATTTCGAGTGTCGAAAGTTCTTTATTGATCTCACGTAATCGACCTTGTTGCTTCTCGTCTAGATTGGCGCCCGAGCGTACAAATGATTTATAGGTTTCATCCAACAAACGCTTTTGTTCGGTAGTAAGATTCATGCTACCTTGTTCTTGATATACTGCTTTTATGCGATCGAACAAGGGCTTGTTCAACATGATGTTATCACTTTGTTCAGCAAGAATAGGTGCCATGTTCATGGCTAACTCGGTGATTTCATCCGTCGTTTCGGCATCAGCCAAACTGTAGAAAACCATGGAGACACGATCCAATATAGGCGAACTATTATCCAGCGCTACTATCGTGTTATCGAAAGTAGGAGCTTCAGGGTTATTCATGATTGCATTGATCAACTCGTTTTGTTCGGCTATGCCAGCATTGAAAGCTGCTTGGTATTGGCTGAAGTCGATTTGTTCGAAAGGTGGTACACCATATTCCGTTTGGAACCCTGTGATAAAAGGATTCTCTGCTGGTTTGTGACTACATGATAGAATCATACAGCTAGAGGCTAAAATTAATACTGATTTCTTAATATTCATAATATATAGGATATAGAGATTGTGTCTATTTAGGGTCAAGAGTGATAACGCATGAGATCGGATAATGATCTGAATCTTTGATGGAACGGTCTACCTCACAATCGTAACTAGAGATATTTTTGCTGGTCAGGATATGATCAATCCTGAAATAAAGCTTGTGCTGATTGTAGGAGATACCCAAACCGTTACCCGATTCCACGAACGCGTCTTTCATGTTTTGCGAAATGACACGATGTGTATACGAGATGGGAGTGTCATTGAAGTCGCCGCAAACCAACACATAGCTATTTGGAGGCAATTGCGCAATCTCTCTGGATATGATATTTGCTTGCTGGGCACGGATAGCCGCTGCTTCGCCCAATTTTTTAACCAAGTGGGGAAGGCCATCTTTGAATTTTTCTGCGTTCGGGTCTTTTAGCATTTCTTCGTAGATCACTTTATCTTCCAATACAAGCTTATTTGATTCGAGGTGACAGTTGATGACATAAAGTGTATCTGCGCCTATGGACAGCTTATAGATCATCGCTCCATTATATTGGCTGTCTATAGCTATCTTCCGGCTCGAAAGAATGGGATAGGTGGAAAATATAGCCATCCCATTGGCGCCATCTTGTTTCCCTATCTTCGTGGCTAGATGATAGGGATAGAGTTTGTAAAGCTGGTTTTGTTGTTTTTTATTTTCGCCTCTCCCAGCTACTGACGAATTATATTCTTGTATACAAGCTATGTTGGCTTTGCTTTTGATAATATAAGATAGCATGGGATTGCCAGCAGGATTATTATATACTCCGGCAAGTGACATGGCGTTGTAGGACAATACTTTAATAGGATAGTTCTGTGGAATATCCGAATTGGAGTTGACCGGTGCATATGTCATGATCTGAGGAGTAGCTGCCAACAGTGCAAGGAGCGGCAGCAATGAAAATCTTGCTTTGATGAAAAGCCAGAAAATGAAGGATAAGCACATTATAGCCAATAGTATAGGGAATGGAAGCCCTATGCATGAAAGCAAAGGATGCTTTGCAGGGTTGATATATGAGCTATAGGCTGATAAAAGAAAAAGGACTGCTAAAACAGCATTGATTAAAAGCAGAGAGTAAGCAAGGAAAGAGGTTATTTTTCTCATTTTTTAGCGTTGACTAGCATCAAATAGTTTCTTTTTCTCCTCTTCGGATAAACTGCTGTAGCCCGATTTCTTGATCTTGTCGAGAATGCGGTCTATCTCTTCATTGGAAACTTTTTTCTGCTGATTATATTGATAATCTTTTTGGCGATCGCTACCATACTCTACCTTCATTTTGGGTTTACGGGCACGTGGTTTCCAATGGAACAAAGAGGTGATGGCGTCGAGGATGATGTTGATCCATTTGGTGAGATCGGTGCCGTGCTTCAGGCAATAGGCGAATAAGAAACCACCCAATGCACCACCCAGATGCGCGAAATGGCCTCCGGCGTTATTGCTGGTCAAGAATAGCATATCGCTGATGATGAAGATAAGGGCAAGATATTTGAGGCGCACACTCCCGAACAGAAGTAGGCGGATCTGGTAATTGGGATCGCGGTAGGTGGTGGCAATGACAATAGCCATTACTGAGGCCGAAGCACCCATTAGAGTGGCAAGATCGCGAACGGCTGAGAAGTAGGGGAAAATATTATAGGCTAGTATGTAGAGAACACCACCGCAGATACCGCCAAATAGGTAAAGCCCACGTAGATGCTTACTCGAAAAATGATTCAGGAATAGCATGCCAAACCAATAGAGCCACAGCATATTGAAAAGAATATGCAGGATTTCCATGTGGAGGAACATGTAGGTGATGATGGACCACGGCTGGGTAATGAAACGCTGCATCCAGGCTGGAAGTGATATCCATTCTATGAAAGGGGCGAAGGAACGCCCGAAAAGTGTCAGCAATACATGAATGATTGAGACCACAAAGAATACACCGATATTGATGAAAATCAGTTGTATTGCCGTATTCCCTTTTTTAAATTTCTCCTTTAAATCAGTAATTATATGTGCCATTTCTTTTGCTCTTTTTCTTCCAATACATTATCATGATGAAACCAAATATCATACCGCCAAGATGCGCGAAGTGGGCGACATTATCGTTGGGATTGTTCGAAATGCCCGAAAAGAGTTCAATTACTGCATAGCCGATCACAAAGTATTTTGCTTTGATGGGCATGGGCAGTGGAAATATGAAAAGAGGTGTGTTGGGAAATAGCATACCAAACCCTAGCAGGATGCCATAAACTGCGCCCGATGCACCTACGGTGTTCATCATGTTGAGATATTCTGACATAGGTATCACACCCCAAGGTACTTGCACTTGTTGATATTGTGCCAAGGTGGTGGCGTATTCGATGTATTGAACCAACTCTTGGATGAGACCAGCACCAATACCACAAACTATATAAAAGAGAAGGAATCTGCGTGGTCCCCAAACTGTTTCGAGTGTGCGGCCAAACATCCAAACAGCAAACATGTTGAAAAATAAGTGACCAAACCCACCATGCATAAACATGTAGGTGAAAAGTTGAGCAATATTAAAATCGGAAGCTAAGAAAAAATGCAAACCTAAATAGCGTGCTAAATCTATATTATAACGCTGTGCAACTATCGTTGCCAAAAACATAAGAACATTGATGATTATCAGGTTCTTGGTAACTTTGGGCATGTTCATCATATCTGTTTCTCTTCAAAAAAATCTATTGATAAGATCGCAAAAGTAGAAATAAATTTCTGTTTTCTGCCCAAATAGCTCTGTGAATAGCTGTTATTCAACAAAATGCGTCATATTTTTTGTTTTTTTATTTGATTATTTCAGAGTTAGCTTTATATTTGTGAATATATATCTTCACTTTTTTACAAATAACTATTAAAATTTGAACTATGAATAAGGCAGAACTTATTAATGCGATTGCAGAAGAATCGGGGTTGAGCAAAAGTGATTCAAAGAAAGCGTTGGAAGCGTTTGTGGCGTCTGTTACTAATGCTTTGAAAGATGGTGACAAAGTATCTCTAGTCGGCTTCGGAACATTTCAAGTGAGCGAAAGAGCTGAACGTACGGGTATCAATCCATCAACTAAACAAACCATTACTATTCCTGCGAAGAAAGTGGCTAAATTTAAACCGGGAGCAGAACTAAGCGCAGCTGTGGAAGAATAAAGAACTGTGTTTTGTTGGCAAAACACAATGCCATATAAAGAATTTGAATTAGAGGAGACTATGCGTCTCCTTTTTTTATATCTTTGTCCTAATTATTAACAGCATTTAGAAATGAAGATAGAAAATAAGCTTATTGCGTCTGTAATCAGTGGAGTACAAGCGCTTTACGGGCAAGAAGTTACGCCCGAGCAAGTACAGCTTCAGAAAACAAAAAAGGAGTTTGAAGGTCATTTAACATTGGTCGTTTTCCCTTTTTTGCGTATTTCAAAGAAAGGTCCCGAACAAACGGCTCAAGAGATTGGCGAATATCTGAAGGCAAACGAACCAATTGTAGCTTCATTCAATGTAATCAAAGGATTTCTGAACCTTACTATTGCATCTTCAGCATGGATTGATTTGCTTAATACAATCAATGCGGATCCACAATATGGTATTAAAGAACCTAAAGAAGGATCGCCGCTTGTGATGATCGAATATTCTTCGCCAAATACCAATAAACCATTGCACTTGGGGCATGTGCGCAACAATCTGTTGGGTGCGGCGCTGGCCAATATCATGCTAGCCAATGGTAACTATGTGGTGAAAACCAATATTGTGAACGACCGTGGTATCCATATCTGCAAATCGATGTTGGCGTGGAAACTCTATGGCAATGGCGAAACTCCGGAAAGCTCTGGCAAAAAGGGTGATCACTTGGTGGGTGACTATTACGTGGCGTTTGACAAACACTATAAGGCCGAGCTCCAGGAATTGATGGACAAAGGTATGAGCAAAGAAGAAGCTGAAGCTGCCTCTACACTGATGGCACAGGCTCGCGAAATGCTAGTGAAATGGGAAGAAGGCGATAAGGAAACTCGTGACTTGTGGGAAACCATGAATCGTTGGGTTTACGATGGCTTCAATGATACTTATAACAAGATGGGAGTACGTTTCGATAAGATTTACTACGAATCGGAAACTTATCTCGAAGGAAAAGATAAAGTGATGGAAGGTCTTGATAAAGGCGTTTTCTACCAGAAAGAAGATGGTTCTGTATGGGCAGATTTAACGCCAGAAGGATTGGATCACAAATTATTGCTCCGCTCGGATGGAACTTCAGTCTATATGACCCAAGATATCGGTACGGCTAAATTGCGTTTCGCAGATTTTCCTATCGGAAAGATGATCTATGTAGTGGGAAATGAGCAAAACTACCATTTCCAGGTGCTTTCGATCTTGCTGGATAAACTGGGATTTGACTGGGGTAAAGGACTGGTGCACTTCTCTTATGGTATGGTCGAACTGCCCGAAGGAAAGATGAAGTCGCGCGAAGGAACTGTAGTGGATGCGGATGATCTGATTGACGAGATGGTGGCTACGGCTCGCGAAACATCACGCGAATTGGGTAAACTCGATGGAATGCCTGAACGCCAGGCAGCTAATATCGCTCGTATCGTGGGATTGGGTGCTTTGAAATACTTTATTTTGAAAGTTGACGCTCGTAAGAATATGACCTTTAACCCGAAAGAGTCTATCGACTTTAATGGTAACACAGGTCCTTTCATTCAATATACTTATGCGCGTATACAGTCTTTGATTCGCAAAGCCAAAGATGCTGGCATTGAAGTGCCAACTACACTTTCTGAAAATATAGAGTTGAGCACCAAGGAAGAAGGTTTGATTCAAATGATCGCCGACTTTGCTGATGTAGTGAAACAAGCCGCCAATGAATACAATCCTTCGGTGATAGCTAACTATGTATATGAATTGGTGAAAGAGTACAATCAATTCTATCACGACTTTAGTATTCTGCGCGAGACGAACTTTGATTTGCAAAAGTTCCGTCTGATGCTTTCAGCCAATGTGGCGAAAGTTGTAGAAGAAGGTATGAAATTATTGGGTATCGAAGTGCCTGAACGCATGTAATATCAGCCTAGTATCGCTATTGAAAAAATGGAAAAGGTCCTTCGCTACTTGATGTTGGCGGAGGACCTTTTTTAAATCCAAGAGGTGGCTTCCGTAAAAATAAAAAAAGCACAAACCTCACGGCCTGCGCTTTCCAGTTGTTAACTTGAATTCTTAAATGCAAGAAGCAATAGCCCTGTCATTTAATTTCCTTTAATCCCTTTGTTGTGGATTTATCTCCTTCATACATCGCTATAGCCAAGCCTCCGCTTGGTGCTAGTCTCTGTTTGAGTTTGCTTTTTTTGCTAACCACTACCTTTTTTATTTGATAACTTTGTGGATTCGTGTCCCAATCGGCGTCATCGCCATCCGCATAGATAGTTGCTATGTACTTTTTACCTTCAGGCAGAAAATCGAAGCTGATTGTAGCTGTACGTGGATTCTCGTCGGTAATAGCGCCTATAAACCACGCATCTTGATCTTTGGCTTTGCGTGCTACTGTGATATAATCACCCGGCTCAGCTTCTAGATAATGGCTATCTGCCCAGTCCACTGGCACTTCTTTGATAAACTGAAATGCATCGGGGAAGCGTTGATAATTGCTGGGTAGATCGGCTGCCATCTGTATGGGGCTAGGCATAGTCACGAACAAAGCCATCTGTTTAACGAGAGTGGTATGTACTCTTTCGTTTTTCTTGCCATCTCCATAATAACTCATGCGAGTCTCGAATATACCGGGCGTATAGTCCATGGGGCCACCTTTCAATCGGGTAAAAGGCAGAATAGTGGTATGATCGGGATCATTCCCTCCCATGGTTTCGAACTCGCCGCCACGTGCCGACTCTTGCGCCATCCAGTTGGGGTAGGTACGGCACAGGCCTGTGGGACGCACGGCTTCATGACTGTTGATCATAACGCCATAGTCGGCAGCGCGGCGAGCTACATGAATATAGTGATTGTTCATCCATTGAGATGAGTGGTATTCGCTTCTTGGAATGATATAGCCCACATAACCCGTCTTTACGGCATTATAACCATGGTCTACCATGTATTGGAAAGCTTGATCAAGCTGGCGTTCATAGTCAGATGCATTGGCGGCTGTCTCATGGTGCATCATCAGCTTCACCCCTTTGTTGGCTGCATATTGCTGTAATCCTGTCACATCAAAGTCTGGATAGGGCTTATTGAACAAGAACTGACGCTCTTTGCGGTAAGAACACCAATCTTCCCAACCCTCATTCCATCCTTCGACTAATACGGCATCAATTCCATGCTCTGATGCAAAATCGATGTATTCTTTAACATGTTCGGTATGTGCACGATGTCTGCCATTAGGCTCGATTTGTGTATAGTCTGTCACACCTGGCTTGGCTTTGTAATAATCGCTATAAGCCCATGTGCCACCATTGCCGATAAACATTTCCCACCAAACTCCCATGAACTTCATCGGTTTGATCCACGATGTGTCTTCGTAGGTACAAGGGTCGTTCAGATTTAATATGAGTTGTGAGGCCAATACATCGCGTGCGTCATCACTTACGATGATGGTGCGCCAAGGCGTATGACAAGGGAGCTGCAGGTAACCCTTTTTACCTAACTTATCAGGAGTGAGATGCGCGTTAAGCTTATAAGTTTTGTCGTCGACATTGAGTAACATTCCGGCATAATCCACCAGCGCTGCTTCGTGTATGTTGATATAGAGCCCATCAGTGGTTTTTATCATCAGAGGTGTCTGGACAGTCAGTCCTTCTGCCTTTGATTCATACGACTTTTTCTTGATGCGTTCTGCCATATTCGATTGGATATTCGAGATAGGGGCTGTGGTATAGGCAAACTCATTGGTGTCATAGTCGCCAGGCATACAGTAGAACGTGTGATCGCCCGTAAGATTGAACTCTGTCAGTTCGTCTTTAACAATCAGGTAATTCATGCTTTCCTGCACCGGCAGTTCATAACGAAATCCCAGACCATCATTGTAAAGTCGTGCCCGTATGATGACAGTGCGTGGGTGACGCTGCTTCTCTTGCGTCAATGTCACGGCAAGCTCGTTATAGTGATTGCGGATGTTGCTGTATTCGCCCCAAACGGGTTGCCAAGTTTCATCGAAACTGCTACTCGCTACATCGGTAATCACAAAATCCTCGCTGAGGTCGGCCTCTTCCATCACCAGTCCAAGACGACTGGTGAGAATAATGGGTTGGCCTTTGTAATAAAGTGTGTATTGTGGAGTTCCTTGTTCTACCTCTAAGTTAAAAACTAAATTCCCATTGGGCGAGCTCAGCTCATTGGCCGCCATGCTACATGGAGTCAGCAGGCTTAGTAATAGACCGGCTCCATACTTTAATATATTTTTCATGTGTTTCATGTTCTACTTTTTGCTATAAATATAATACTGATAAGGTTCTAAGGTAATGGCTGCAGATAGAATTTTGTTCTCATTACTCATTAAATCAATCATTTCTTCGCCCGCTAGTTCAATAGGAACTTTAATGGTTTGGCTTTCCTTACTGGTATTTGCCATAACCAATACCCGCTCATTATTATAAGTTTTGCAGAAGGTAGCCACTTTACCGGTATCATAAGTGCGCAAACCATTGCCACGCAATGCAGCTGAACTGTTATAGGCTTGCATCAGTTTTTGATACTCTTGTTGATAGGCGATATTACTACTCCAGTCCATCGGAATAAATTGGAAGAAAGATAGTGCACGTGGATAGGCAATCTCCTGTGAACTGTATATAAGTGGTGAGCCTGCCAATGTGGAAGCTATCACAAATGCCGACATAGCGCCTCGTTCACTTTTATAAGCCTGCAAAGGTGATGATTCAGAGGCAAGGTCATGATTGGTCGAGTAGCGTAGACGTTGTTTTCCCGTTGGTGTCACGTTATATTCTTCTTGATGCTTCTTATACAAATCGCTAACAGAAGCACTACCGCTGAACACATTCTGCAATACGCCAGCAAACCCCCATCCATAGAGCATGTCAAACCCGCAATCATAGAGCCATGAGTCTGATCCTTCGGCTAACATCAGTAGTTGGTCGCCTTTCAGTTGGCGAAGCTCCGTGATGACCTCTGTCCAGAAGTCCTGTGGCACCCCTTCGGCATAGTCACAGCGATAACCATCAATATTGGTTTCAGTGATCCAATACTTCATAGCATCCACCATGGCAGCACGCATGTCTTTATTATCAAAATTAAGATCGGCAACATCGCTCCAATTGAATCCTGCTGGCGAGATGATATTACCTGCTGCGTCTTGTGTGTACCATGACTTGTCTGCTATCCATGCATTATCCCATGAAGTGTGATTGGCTACCCAATCCAGTATCACAGTCATTCCTTTGCCCTGAGCAGTGCTTACCAATGTCTTTAAATCGGCCATGCTACCATAATTCGTATTCAAGGCTTTATAGTCTTTTACACAGTAGGGAGAACCGATACCATTCTTAATACCTTCCTCATAGATAGGCATCAACCAGAGTGTATTTACGCCAAGTGCCTTAATCTCATTTAGCCGAGCTGTAATATCATTGAATGAAGTGCCTTGTGCAAATGATTTGGGGTTGGCTTCGTACATCACAATTTCATTTATAGTGCTTACAGCAGGAGAGGAGGGATCTTTGGCGATAGCCTCGGTGGAGTTGCTACACCCTGTAAATAGGTGTAGCAACATAAGTAATAGAGAGATATTCATTATTTTCATTAAAGTAATTATATATTAATTTGATCTTATGCTGATTGTGGGAAACTAATTGTTCAATTCAGTGCAAGTACTTTCTGTGATATGAAAGTAGTAATCACGATTGACTGTTATATTAGGTCCATCAAACTGCAAACCACCATTGTTATTGTTGAATATCAGGTTTATATTTTTATCAGCATAGCTGCCATCTAACTCAAAATACAAATAATCAATGTCGTTTATCGTGGTAGTGCCTGTAGGTTGTAGTCCTGGCCAACCACCGCCCAACTCTAGATCTCCCCAACCATATATTGCTAGTGCATCCCAACCCGATTGGTTGTCTATATAGAGTGTATAGCTCTCACCTGGCTCGGTGGGTTCTGTAGGCTCACTTGGCTCAACAGGAGTAGTAGGTGTAGCTGTCGCAGGGTCAAGTACTTCAAAATTACTACTAGTGATGCGATAGTAAAAGTCTTGATTAAAAATCACCTGTGGACCATCAAATTGCTGGCCATGATTATTGTTGTTGAAGATAAGATTAGCAGTAGCATTGGTCAACTCTTCTCCAAGCTCGAATGATTTATAAACAATGCCATTGATGGTTTTTGTTCCTGTCTGGATGAGGCCAGGCCAACCTGGTGTAACATCACCTACACCGTCTGCCCATCCGTAGATGGCTAACTCATCCCAACCGCTCTGATCATCTACATAAATGGTGAATCCATCATAATCGCTAGGTTCGATTTGCTCGTAAGTCGTATCTGTGATGCGGAAATAGTAATCGCGGTCTAATGTTACATTTAGTCCATCGCCCTCTAATTGTTTGCCATTATTATTGTTGTTGAAGATGAGATTCACATTCAGCCCTTTGAAGGCCTCACCTGTATCAAAGTATTTATAAGTCACTTTGCCTATTGTTTTAGTGCCAGTTACCTGTAAGCCAGGCCATCCACCACCAAGCTCTGCATCACCCCAAGCATAGAGTGCTAGTTCGTCCCAGGTCGTATTATCTTCTACATAAACCGCATATCCATCGTGTTCAACATCCTCACCAGTATTAGAGTCGAAGTAGGCTTTCCAGCGGTTTACCCATACATTGGTTCTACTTCCCATAGCCACATCGAGCGTATGTATAGAATCTTCGTTTTTAACCGTACGTTCGGCGCCTTGCTGCTCGGATACAAGATAGAAACCGTCACTAAGTGTTTTCCCATTGATAAAAGTAGATGGATAGAGATAAATCCCCCATTTGATATCATTATTGGATGATCGCTCTAGCTGCCAGTTCATATCTCCCACAGCTAGTTCTTCGCCTCCGTTGAATTCGCCAACTATATAAAGGTTATCATCCGTTCTTGTGCCTTGTGGTACAATGAATTCCAATAAGATAGCATTGGATTTGATCTCAAACTGTGGTAGTTCGTGGTCGAAGATGATTTCATCGTCATCTTGGCAGCCGCTCAATAGTCCCAAAAGTGGGAGTATCAGAAGTATATAGATTAAGTTCTTTTTCATGAATCAGAAGTATTAGAGTTATTGATAATTGGGATTCTGTACCAAACCAGTGTTGACCAAAAGTGCAGAAGATGGCAATGGGAACCACTCATATTTGCGATCGCGTTTTGCTGGATAGGCTTTTCCGTCGTCAGAAGTACGTCCGAAAAACCACCATTGCCCTTGTGTGAATTTATCGAATCGGCGCAAGTCTGTACGACGACGGCGACCTTCAGATAAATATTCCATACCCCATTGACCTAACATCCAATCCATATCAAATGCAGTATAACCACGTCCAGGTTCGTCTTTTACTTGTGCCCAATCGCTGGCTGAGAAATAGCGCTGACGGACGCTATTTACAAGGTCTTTGGCTGCTCCCGAATCGCCAGCGCGCATTTTGCACTCGGCTAACATGTAAACCACTTCGGCTAAACGGAACTCTACTTCGTCAATGTCTTGGAAGTCTACACCAGCCGAGGCAGGATAGATGGGGTATTTCACTAATCGGATGCCAGAATTCGTTTCACCCCAGCGTGGCGACATCACATCCTCCAAATCACGCCCTTTGTTCATGAATGTGCCTATTTGATCCACATAAACGATTGGCTGTCCATCGCGATCAGCATCGGCCAAAAGCGCATCGCCAGTACCGTAATTTGCTTTTATATTGCCTTTTAAGAAAATACCTTGATAGTTGTTAGTATTTTCATTGAAGGTGTAGTTTTGCTTACGAATGTCACGATTGTCATAGCGTTCGTAGATAGCACCCAACTTATCATTATAAGGGGCATCTAAGAAACATCTCGGATTATCTGTTCCACCATAGGTGTTCACATTGCCCGAATTATCGAACGAAGGAGTAAGGCAGACACAGTTCCACGCACTTTGTTGGTAAGTTCCATTAAAGTAGTCCCAAATATTATAAGGCAGGAAAGGCATATTGCGCATCCAACCGCCATTTAGTTTGCCCACCTCAAAGGCGAATGCCATGACTACCTCTGGACAGTTTACATTATCTATCGAATAGATTTGTCGATAATCATCAGTTATAGTATATGTGCCATATTTATTATCGATGATTTCTTGGCACAACGTGGCGCATTCATTATAGCGGTTTACATTAGTGAAAACCTCAGCATTGAGTAGCAGACGTGCTTTAATGATACGGTTCACCGCTTGATTCATGCGATTGACATTATTTACGCTCAAGTCGTTCACACAGTCATCTAGTTCGTTAACAATAAAATCGAATATCTTCTTGCAGCTCGCGTCAAAGTCAGGATCAGCTGTTGGCGGTACATCTGCGCTGGTTGATATATTCAATGGCAGCGCACCGCCCCATATTTCGAAAATATTATAGTAAGCCCATGCTCTTAGGGTGCGCACTTCGCCTATGTAACTCTTCATCTTTTCCTCTGTCATCTTTAGTGATGCGGGATTTAAAGATTCAAGATCGCTCACCAACGTATTGCAGAGGCCGATGGTAGTCCAAGCAGTTTCCCAAGTCGAACGGATAATCTTCGAGTCAGGAGTCCATGTATGAGATGATAGTACGAATTTCTCTCCTTCATCATAGCCCCATAAACCACCATTCCATGAACGCCATGTTACCTGGTCTCCAGAAAACTCTTGTAGGTACCAGAAGTATTCAATATAGCTCAATGCGCCATTTTTGTATATGGAAGCCACTGCTCCTTTTACGCTATTCTCGTTTTGATAGTAGATGGATGAATCCACTCGGTCGAATACTTCCTCATCTAGATTGAAGCATGACGATAGAGTCAGACATAATAAGGCTGTTAAAAGCCAATTGTTTTTTATATAGTTCATATCTTGATTTCTTTAATGTATGTTCGACTTAATTATTTGAATCTCACGGTTACACCGATGCTGAGTTGGGTTGCGCTAGGGTAGGCACTACTTACATCTACACCAGGTGTCAATCCATTAACAGATACGATTGAAGGATCATTGCCTGTGTACTTCGTGATTGTAAATAGATTTTTTGCCGAAAGATAAACCCTTAGGTTATCAAGAATCTTATTGACTTGTGGAGTGAAAGTATACCCCAATGTTACATTCTCCAGCTTGAAGTAGTCCCCTTTTTCCAGGAAGAAAGATGAGATGACACCACCCCCTGTTACGATATCGCTATCACCTAGATATGCTTCGCGCAACACATTGTCAGTGCCGCAACCTTGCAGACCCATACCGTATCTTCTCATATTGAAGATTTCAAATCCGAATGCGCCGCGGAAGAAGACGTTCAAGTCAAAGTTCTTGTAACGTAGTGTGTTGTTCCATGATAGGAACGAAGTAGGTGTACCGTTGCCAATATAGCGTTTGTATTTTACATCTGCTTCAGATACAGGCACTGCATTTCCTTCATCCGTATAGATCATCATCTTGCCATCTTCAACGCCAGCGTATTCATAGCCATAGAATTGTCCTACCTTCCCTCCCTCTTGAATGCGGAAGAAGTATTCACTCGTTCCTACACCAGGTTTCTGATAGAGTTCTACATAGGAAGCACGATACATATCATCTGATAGCTTTTTCAGTTTGGTAGTGCCATAGGCATAGTTGATGCCCGATGTCCAATCTACTTTACCACCCTTGAATATATCTCCATCTAGTGAAACTTCGAAACCACGATTCTCAGTTGTCCCTACATTGACTAAGATACTCGAGTACACGAATGGTGGTTGAGGTGCTGTATAATTGTAAAGCAAGTCTTTGGATTTGCGATCGAACCAATCAACAGAACCTCTCAATCGGTTGTTGAACAATACAAAATCGATCCCCACATTGGTGCTGGTACTTTTCTCCCATCCTAGATTAGGATTAGAATTCACCGAAGGCGCATACCCATTTACCCATTCACCGTCCATTAAGTAGCTGCCATTTGTACTGTATGTAGCAAGCGACAGATAAGAATTAAAATCAGAACGACCTGTCACACCATACGAAACACGTGGCTTTAGACTCTGCACGATGTTTGATACACCTTTCATGAAGTTCAAGTTGGCCAATTCAAACGCTCCAGAAGCTGAGGGGAAAGCTCCCCATTTGTGGTTGGCACCAAACTTCGTTGATCCTTCATAGCGGAGTGATGCAGCTACCATCACTAAGTCATTCCAATTATAGTTGACGCGTCCAAATACACCGATCAGTTTGGCAATCGATTTACCCGTGCCCATACTTGCTTTACCATCATTCAGGAAATTACCACTACCTAGATCGTGCCATTTCAGATTGTCATACGTATAATCACTGTTAGAAGCGTAAAGACGTTCCCATGTAGCTTCTTCATACGTATAGCCCACTACGGCTTTTAGATTCTGATTGTGCAAATCGAGCGAGTAATTCCCTAACCATTCAAATCGATTGGTATACCATTTCTGATACGTCACATCTGCACGACCTTTATAGCCATTCCAATAAGATTCACCCGAGGTAGAGGGCGTGAAATAATGCTGTTTCAAGTCATTGTAATGCAGCGAGTAGCTTACCGATGTGTTGAGTTGTTGCTTCTCAGTGCGTAGCAAGAAAAGCTTCGCCTCGGCCGAACCCAATACATACATGCGTTGACCATTATTGTCGATGTCCAAAAGTTCTGCTACAGGGTTGCGAGCACCGGTAGGGGATGAAGGCTGATAATAATTTCCATTATCATCATAGAGTGGCATCGTTGGATTCATGGATAAGGCAGTGTCAAACATGCCATCATTTCCCCAGGTTTCGTTTACACGGCGTGCGCTGAGCGAGCCATTGAACTGCAGCCAGTTTTGTGCGGTACGTTGCTCGATGAAGAAGCGTGCGCCATACTCCTGACGGTCACTCTTCAGGTCCAAACCAGTAGCTTGTTTAAAGTTGAAAGATGCACCATACGAACCATTTTTGGTGCTACCGTCAATAGATACATATTGATTGACATCATACGAAAAATCACGCATCAGCAAACCATACCAATCAGTCTCCGAGCCATAGTCTGTACCACGACGCGAACGTCTGAACTCATCTGCCGATAGAATCTTCGGGCCAGAATGTTCAAAGTTCATAGCAAACCAGCTATCATACGTCACCCGAGCTGTTCCAGCTTCGCCCGAACCTTTCTTTGTTGTAATTAATATGACCCCATTGGCACCGCGTGTACCATAGATTGCTGCAGATCCAGCATCTTTCAGTACCGTCATTGATTCGATATCCTGTGCTGATAGATTGCGCATATCACCACCAGCCACACCGTCAATCACTATCAGTGGATCATTAGATGCTGAGATAGAAGTCGCTCCACGAATCTGCAGAGATGAGCTAGCATTGGGGTTGGCTGCTGCTGTGTTGTTCACATTCAAACCCGCCACACGACCCGTAAGCATCTCCATCGGGTTGTTTACAGCTCCTTGTTGAAACTGGCTGCGATCTACCTGAACGATAGAACTTGACAACTCTTTGCGGCTTAGTGAGCCATAGCCCACTACAATCACTTCGTCTAGCGCTTGAGCATCTTCCGAAAGAGTCACATTGATAGCATGACGTCCGTTACAGGCTACTTCCTGATTCTTATATCCTATATATGAGAATACCAGGGTAGCCGATGGAGCTACATTGGATAAGGTATACCGACCATCTATATCTGTAATACTACCATTGGTCGTACCTTTTACGGTAACATTGGCACCGATTATAGACTCTCCTGTAGCGTCCGTCACTACTCCCGTCACTGTAATCGACTGTGCCGAAACTGTCATGGTCAACAGCAGTCCTATAAATAATAGGAGGTGTCTGTGTAGACAAGACAAATTTTTTCTTGCATTCATACTTATTAGATTTATCATTAACAATAGGTTTATAATAGGCCTCTTTGTAAGCGGCATTGCAAATATCCGGAAAAAAGAACCCTCTTTTTTTTGTTAGAAAATAAATCTAAATAGATGTATGTTTTAATGTATTGATTATTAGTTGTATATCCTTTTGTGGGATAGTGGTAAAACTAAATGATTACCAATCATAGAAGGCGGAGTTTACCCTTAAAATGAGCCAATTTTCATTACTTGTTCTTCGAAGTCATCCTTATAGAGTGACTTATTCTTCAGTTTAGAACGATAGGTGTATATCGTCGAAATGGAATAACGTAAGAATCCTGCGATACGTGCACTATCTGAAATGCCCAATCGTATCAGTGCAAAAATGCGGAGTTCGGTAGTCAGGTGTTCACCCTGCTTGGGCAGTATTTGCTCCTCTATGGGTAGAAGATTGTTGAAACGTTCTACAAAATCGGGGAAGATACTAAGGAACGACGAGTCGAAGTTCTGGTAAAACTCCTTCAACTCCTTTTCTGTGAATTCCGATGATTTCAGTTTCTTATACAGTTCGTCCAATTTTCCAGCGGCAGCTAGTTTATTAAGCATGCGGCGATAAGTCTCTAGTTTATCGATATAAACCGAACACAATCCCAAGAATCGCCCTAAATATTCTTCCTTGATGCAATTGGCTTCCATCATCAAACGATTTGTTTCTTGCTGTTTCTGATTGGCGCCCATCAGCTCTGTGTTCAGTTCTTGTAGTGTACGATTGGCTTTGATTACCTCTTGTCTAGCTTTTGTCAACTTGCGCATCTGCATCACCACATAGGCGATAGCGATAAAAAGGAATACTGTCAAAACACTGATAACAGCCAAAAATATTTGGAGTTTGCTACGCTGAGCCTCCTTTTCTGTTTGGTAGGCTTCATCAATCACAGGGAGCATTTTAGAAGCCTGTACGTTGCGGAGGCGTGCGTTGTAGAAGCTTGCGTCAGTCATACTCTTTTTCATATATTTATTGGCGCGCCCCACCGCTCCTTCTTCGTATAGTATCTCGGCCAATGCTCTAAGCGAATTGTTTTCTTTAACCACCGCTTTGATATCAGCTATAGCACTTCTTGCCAAGTTTTCTTTTCGCTCTTCTATCTGATTGTCATATTGATTGATAAAAGCCAATATCGATGTAATCACCGCATATTCACGGGTCTCATTATCTACTTGTGTGCAATAGTCCCTCAAAAGTTTTTTGGCTTCAGCAAGCTGTTGATGATCCACTAGTACTGGCCCTTTAGTAATGATATAGGCATAACTACCTTCGGGTACTATCTGCAATATCGTATCCCGATAGCTATTCATCAGCTGTAGGTATTGTGGCATATATTCATCATCTTGCGTGTATTCAGAACGATAGAGGTAAATATTCTCAAAAGTGATGTAATATTCGGCTAGCAGGTGATGGGTAAGGGTTGCTTTGTTTATTGATTTGAGCAGCTCTATACCCTCTACGTAAAGTCCGGAAGTAGCCAAAATGTGAGCTTTTTTTAGTTTCGATTCGTCTAGCCTCTCTTGATTGTTTAATTGATGAGCTATTTCAATATTTCGATTTATATAATAGCGTGCAGAGTCATAGACCAGTGACTCGTATTCATCATAGAGTTGTCTGTTCAACAGATACTCTTCATGGATAGATAGTCTTGGTTTTTGGAGGTCCTTCTTGATACGCTCGATGCGTTTCAATTTCTCTTTCTCATAAAACTCACTCTGCTCTATGGTCTTATCCAATGCATTAAGAAGTGAATCAAGTGTTTGCGCGCTAATCAATAGTGGGCAAAAAGAAAAAAGAAAAATCAGAAGGGGTTTCATCATGATATTGAATATAGTAGTGTTTTTCGATATGATCATTGCAAACTTAGATAAAAATGCGCATTTATTAGCTGATTTAGATTAGAAATTAGTAATCATTAAAATGGGGGTTGCCCGAAGAGCAGTCGCATTATGCATCAGCTCTTCGGGCATATAAAAAAGATTGTCTCTTCCTTATTTAATTATAATCTTAACTGTATCTGTCTTGTTTTTGTTGATTACTTTTACAAAATATACACCGCTGCTCATTTGTTTTAAATTCGCTTCCCAGGTTTGATTCTCATTCCTTTGCAATATGCCCTGCATATCATAAATCAGGATTTTATCTGCTATTGTTCCTATTAATTTGAAATGACCATCCTCTATATAGTAGTTAAGATCCTCACGACTATTCTCAAGAGGTTCGATTTTGGTATCCTTATCGTCAATACTGATTCTTACATTATCCAATGCTAAGGCTTGTGCCCCATTGGCGGCTGTCCCTGATGCTACGCTCAGGTTCCATGCCAAATAGATATCTTTGCCAACTTCCACACTGTAATTCAATGCGCCTTCCACTTTTTTCGAATCGCCAGGCGCTTCACTATAGCCTTGAGTTGCGGCATCCTGTGCAAAGAATGTATAGAAGTCTTCGCCTGCACTTGTCCAAGCCACACCATCTGGCGAGTAGTAAAGTTGTGCAGCAAATCCGGCTACATTATTTCCCTGTCTATATTTCTCGATATCATAACTGATGTCCAGCTTATCGATTGTGCTGCTTCCTGTGTTTCTGATATGTAGATACACATTGATACAGCGAGTGCCATTGTCCACCCCCGTAGATATACCCCCAATTGCACGGTCCGTTGCAATAGCTGCATCACCTGCTCCAAAATTCCAGATACCATTTTTGGCATTCGATGCAATACTATTACCTCCTGTTTGTTCGGTTACTTCTACTGCAGTCCCAAACGTACCTACAGTGCGTGGAGCACTTAGTTGCTTGTCTATACGCCATCCTTCAGGTAGTGTAGCTGTTGCTTCTACACCTATGCCATCAAAATCTTCATATATCACCTTTTTATCGCCATCAATTTCTATTACTGGTTCATCCTTTTTTTTATCCACTGCATCACCTACAACAAAAGTTATGGTTCTAGTAAAGTCGGCATTTGATGCCGTAACGGTAAATTCACCGTGTGTGCCATCAGATGTAAATTGCAGTTTATCATTTAAAACACCACCACCGCTAAGTGTCCATGTCACATTGTTAACGCTCTCCATGACAATACCAAACTGATCCACCACATTTATGCTAAGTTGAAGTTTGCCAGTATGGTGATCAGTAGGGCAAATAAAAGATGATACAGTTGTAGTAGCATACTTCCGCATAGACTCTGCTTCATCAGCTGTAATGCTTTCAGGGTGATAGTTAATATCAGTAGCCAGTTCGTTAAAGATAAGTTGATATTCCATACAAGCTGCCAAATAGCTTGCTCGTGGAGTGGGGTGACGATTATCACTATACAACAATTCGCATGCTTCACTACCTTCAGCATCTAGTATGGCTTCATAAGCCATCCCTACAGGACAAATCACTACACCTTGTTCCTGCGCTACTGTCATATAGCTATCTAGTAATATCTTGTTATTACCTTTGAAACTATCCCAATCATTATACGCCCAGTTCATAGGAAGGATAATGATAGCATTGGGGTTAGGGCAGTATTCGCGTATATATTCTTTCCAGAGTCTCACTGATTCGCGAAACTCTTTCAGGTTAGTGCGTGGAGTGGCACTTTGTTCCTGTAAAATGATATGACTCCAAGCCTCCGAACGTACCATCATTTTTGCTGAAGCTACACCTTCTGCTGTAAGTCCTTCTCCTTCGTTGTAGTGAGTCAAGAGTGATTTACCCAACAGTGTATGCTTGGTCCATGACGCATTTTTGTTCCTGTTAATACAGATTTCATCAAACATCAGGTTTTGGTCGTTGTAGTCGATGAGGCTATTGTTAAGTGATAAGACCTTTACTTGTTCGGGTACGTTCTTTACCAATACCGCTTGTTGCGGCATGATCTCATATCCTGATGCCACTGAAGGTATATTCTCACAGCTATAAGCTCCTGTGTTTAGGTTAAAAGTGATGATATATGTCCCAGGATTTGTTGTCACACAGCCCTCACTATTTCGTTCGAGGGTACCCGATGTCTTGTGACCGGTAGTATTCTCACCGCCCGGATTACCCCATGAACCACTCATGCCCAGGCGTTCATAAATGCGCCAATAGCATACGTTTTCACCCGATGCAGCGCCTAGAGTCACTGTCCCTTTAAATTCATTCTCATTGTTAGTTGCCGAAAGCTTTCCGCTCGTGTCATTGAAATCCCAATTGTTATTGTTGCCAATGATGTAGACTTCAGTTATCACATCATCACTACCGATACTTCCCTCTAATAACAGAGTGGCACTTCCATCGTCAAAGCGCGTAAAGGTGATTTTAGAACATTGGAAAGTTTCGGGGCAAGATATATTTCCTCCTTTTGCAGTCAGATTTAAAGTCTCTCCCAATGATAATGTTCCTCCACTCGATCCATAATCACAATCGCCCCAAGAGCTATCGGCAATCTTAAATTGGCCATAGATTTCTTTGTCACTTAATGTATAAACACCATTGCCTTCATCCGTAAATTCCCAATCGGTTACGGCTGCCCAACTATTTACACCTCCGCGTAGATAGATGCCCGAATTGGCAAATGCTGAAAGTGCAAAACATAATACGAAGAATGATAGTAGTAAATGTTTCTTTTTCATGATAAAATATTTAAGAATAACTAGATAGGTTTATTGCAAATATCATGAATAAGGAAACTCTATATAATAAGTTGCGGTGAAAATCTAAATATAAAGATTGGATAAATAGCTGATAGTTAGTTTTGTAGCGGTTGTTTTTATTGGCTAAAAACTAACTTCTATATAGAACATTATGTCTGAAATTAGTTCTAACTTACTAGTGATTTAGGTGTGCAAAGAGAATAGTAAACCATTCTAGTTGTTGAAAAATTATCATTACCTTTGTGCATCAAACCAATAACAGACAAGAATATGAAGAATATCCACTATTTATTGCTTTTGACTCTACTCATGACCTTGAGTGCATGTGTTCACAATAAAGAAAGTTATCTTGCCGATTTTGAAAAGTTTGTCGAAGAAGTAGAGGCAAAGAAAAGCATCTCGGCAGATGAAATGAAAGTGATAAAGAAGAAGTTCACTACCTATTCTGAAAAATATTACGATAAGTTCAAAGATAGTATGACAGGCGAAGAATTGGAGCAAGTTACACAGTTGCAGATACGCTATTATGCTGCTTTGGCCAAGAAAGGTTTCAATGAAATAATGGAACAGCTACAAGATTTTGGAAAAAAGGCAGTAGGGGTAATCGAAGAGCTACTTAACTAGCTTTTCAATATGGAACAAAAAAACGAGGCTAAATACATTATACGGTATATTTAGCCTCGTTTTTTGTTTATCGCTTATTCGATGAATGGAGGTTATAAAGCTATTTTATAGCGATAAGTTTTCCCTTCGGTCATCACTTCGATGATATAGATGCCTTTATTCAATCCTGTAGCATTGATTTCGTTCGTTTGCTTCTCTGTTAGGATTGCAGCGCCGTCTATTGAGAAGATACGGATATTCTCAGATGCACTACCATTAATTTTTATGATACCATTGTCTACGAATATAGATGGTTTCTTTAGTAATAGAGTAGAAACTCCTGTTCCTTCATCCAATACCATGCTAAATGCACCCGTCTTAATGTTAAAGGTAACATTATAGGTACCAGCGCTTGTGGTGATACATCCATCACTGCCGCGCTCTAATGTTCCCGATATGGTGTGGGAGCTGGTATTCACTCCGCCTGGATTACCCCATGAACCTACTTGCCCTAGGCCTTCATAGAGTCTCCAGAAACCTACTTCTTGATCAGATGCATTGTTTATCACCACCGTTCCTTTAAACTCTCCTTCGGTACCTGTGGCCGATAGTTTGGCCGAATCATCATTAAAATTCCAGCCATTATTGTCGCCGATGATATAAACCTCGGTCAAGGCTGTAGCCTCTTTTATACTACCTTCAACTAATAAAGTAGTGATACCGTCCGAGCCGACAGTTAGTGTGATTTTGGTACATATAAATGTATCATCTCCGCAGCTGATGTCATTGCCATTATGCTCAAGTGTGATCAGCGATCCTAGTTGCAATATCCCACCACTGACGCCATAGTTTATGGTAATCCAATCACTTCCACCTATTTTAAATTTACCAAAGATCTCTTTGTCTTTTAATGTATATACTCCATTTCCTTCATCCATAAATTCCCAGTCGGGTAATGGATTCCAGTTAGTGAAACCTCCACGAAGGAAGATTCCCGAGCCTGCCACTTCGCCTTCAAGAAGCAATGTGATATTATCTATATCCGTTGCATTCACTGTGATCTTGCTACATTTATATTTGCCACCACAAGAGATGTCAGCACCTTTTAATATGAGTGTAAAGGGTGTGTTTAGCATCACGGCATCATTAATGTCTACGCTGCCAAATTCGGTGTTCCAGCTACTGTCTGCAATCTTGAAGCGATCACTTATTTCTACATTAGAAAGTGTGTATATACCAGAGCTTTCTTCTGTAAACTCCCATTCGGGTGATACTCCCCAGCCATTTACGTCACCACGAAGATAAAAACCCGACTTCGGTGCTGAAATTGTGCCTTCTATGAGTAGGGTAGCATCCCCTTCCGTGGGTATTGTCAATATAATCTTTGTACAGTTCAATGTTCCTGCGCAGAAGATGTTGGTAGTCGTGCCTGGCACTAATGTCATGGGTGTGCCCACTCCTAATAAGATGGAAGAATCGGAACATCCATAATCTACTGTATTCCAGTCTTCAGATGCAATTTTAAAATCTCCAGAAAGTACTTTATTGGTCAAAGTGTATATGCCATTTCCTTCATCTACAAATTCCCAATCAGTCGAAGCGTCCCAGTTGTTTACACTACCGCGTAAGAATATGCCCGAACTAGCATGGGCAGATAGTGTCATCAATACCATTAATAATGATAAGAGTAGTTGTTTTTTCATCATACATACTAAATTTAAAGGTTTATATTAGAGATAATTTGATTGTTTGTTTTTATAAAAGCATTTCGATCTATTGTGTGTATCTACAAATATAACTTAATTTTCTCATAAACAAGTAGTTTGTCTAAAAAAAAGAGGCGGTCTGAAATCAGTTTTTCAACTTCCTTTCAGACCGCCTCACTACATGTCTATCTATAAATATTGCTTTAGCGCCAATGCATATTTACTTTTTTAGTATACGGATAGTTTTCTTTTGTGAACCATCTGTCAATACCAGGATATAGTGTCCTTTGCTGAGATGCGATACATTAATAGTGCTACTGCCACTGCCTATCATCTCGCTATTTATCAATTGTCCATTTGTATTGATAATATAGGCTTTCCAGGAACGTGTAGCATCATTGTACAGTTCAATTTGGCTATCTACCACATTGCTTTCGATACGAATAGATTCACTAGGTAGTACAGCAAGGCCAGTACCAGATGTTTTTGCTGACAAAGTGATGACTGTATACAAGAATCCATTTTTACGGTGTGCATCGGTCACAGCAAAGGTTGTTTCATAGGTCTCATATCCAGTAGCTTCAACCTTATAGGTGATTTCGTTGCTCGTCATATTATTGATAAGTAAATCGCTTACACCAGTTTCCAGATTATAGCTTTGCCCATTCACAGTAATCTTTGTTTGAGTTGGTAGTGCTGCGCCATTAATATCTTCTACGTGGAACTTCATGCTTATCCCATCAGCCAAGTCGCTAAAGTCAATGATGTATTGATCATTACTATTGGCAGCCAATGTAAAGGCCTTCTCTTTTGTTTTTGCCAATGAATGCCCTGCTTTCGAACCCATAGCGAAGAACGAATAATTACCTGCATCACCAAAAACTATCAAATCCGAGGAACCATAGAATGTGATTTCTTTGTTCAAAGCACCATCCTTGTACAAGTATGCATTTTCGAGATTATATCCATAGCTGTCATCGTATGCAAATTTAGCTTTGCCTATATCATCAAAATTCAAGACCACTGCTTGTTTATCAGAGTTAAGGTCTATTTCAAACGTTTTTGCAACTACAAAAGAAGCGCCACTGCCCCATGCCATATAATCGTCAAACTCGATGATATATTTACCCGCTGGGAGTGCAATGCTTTCTTCTACAGTATTGCTGTAAGAAGGGATCGTATAATAACCTACATTAATGCCCTCTAAGGTTTTTGCCTGGAATGATATCCATAAATTCTCCATCTCGACAGGTCTGCTCGACATACTGACAGACATAGAGTAGATGGTGCTGTTTCCTAAATCAATAGTTATCTCTTTACTTGCATCTTCGCTTGTTATTTCGAAAGTTCCAAACTTCATCACTGTGCTCCATGCATGTATCACCATATAGCTGTATACTCCTGGAGTTAGCAGGAATTCGGGATTGCCACCATAATATGAATTAAACGAATTGCCATTCATGAAAAGATCTACTGCCAGCATATCAAGTGAGTAACTGCTAGGTAGATTGGTATATTTCATCGTAGTTTTAGTGAAACTATCATCGCTATAGGATAAGTTGACTGTTGTGGTATTTTCCGTGTTGATGATGCCGCTACGTTGAGGATACGATTTATAGGTTTTATCCATCACTGTCATCATGTATTTGTATGCGCCATTAGGTACATAGGCATTTACTAGACTCATATTATCTTCCATGCCGCTTGCTGAGAAATCACTATATTCACTTCCACCTATAGTGCTCAGCATCAGACTTGATATTCCAGGGTCTACTCCCGAAATGTTGAAAGTCAGCTTTTGCCACTTTTCATCTTTAAATGAGTATTTGATGTCTTGGCTTTTCCCATCCACTGCAAACTCACTTTTTATCAGGTCACACCAATAACCTCCAGGAATGGAAGGCGCGAAGCTATACGTGCCATTTGGCAGATAAAATTCGGCTTTGTCTGCACCATAAAGTGTGAAGTAAAGACTCGTATTACTAATCTCTATGCTAGCGTCAGTGATAGCTACACCATCAACATCTTCTAGGGAAATGCTAGTAAGGTATAGCTTGTCAAAATCCAAATCAATGCTGACAGTGTTGATTTGAGGTTCCACAGTGAAGTTGATGATGTCGCTATAAACCATTGCACTTCCCTTTTGGATCGTTGGAGTAGCGCTATAATCTGCAGGATAGAGATAGGTGATATCATCGCGAAAACTTGTATAAATCCATTTGTCGTCGTAGGTAGGAGGCGTGTAGTTGGTTGTGATTCCATTGATATCGAGAGTGCAATCCGCATTGTTTGTCTTGAACAAAACTTTGTACAGATCAGTGAGAGGAATGTCAAACGTGATGCCGTCTGTTGACGAGAAATCATCTCCTATTATTTTATAACCGCTGATAGATATACAACCATCAGCACTATAAATGCTATAATTTAAATAGGCATACTGACTATAACCTGCTGTTGCTTCCATACAGTTGTCATCAGCATTCCATTGAAATCCATCGCTTGTAATTGTTACGCCCGTTACATTGACTGACATTGTGCTGAGGTCGATGCCCGAGTTGGGAGAAGTCGTGAATTTGAATTTGAGGGGAGCTTCTACAGAACCATCCTGCGCAAATAAAGTGAGGGGTAGAAGCAGAGAAAAGATGAAAAGTAGTTTTAATTTCATATAATTTAGAATTTAAACTTCTGCCATCCCACTAAGCAGAAATATGTAACAATTGCATAGAGGGATTCCACAGATCGGAAGAGCACACGTCTGAACTCCAGTCACCGCTCATTATCTCG
>CAMTPC010000037.1 GCA_947074295.1 uncultured Bacteroides sp.
ATGCTGTTTTTAATAATAAGGTGTCTGTTTTGGTAGGCGATTTCTTGCTAGCCACAAGCCTTAAACATGCTGGTTTGACTAAGAATTATCACATCATTGACGTGGTAGCTACTTTAGGAAAAAACTTAGCTGATGGCGAAATCCTACAACTCGCCAATATCTCCAATCCTGAGTTCTCCGAACTTGTTTACTTTGATGTTATACGTAAGAAAACTGCTGTCTTGTTTGCTGCCTGCACCAAATCAGCCGCTCTTTCGGTGCATGCCACTGGCGATGAGATCGAGATTCTCCGCAAATTTGGTGAGTATATAGGAATTTGTTTCCAGATAAAAGATGACATATTTGATTATTCGGACAGCAAAGAAATAGGGAAACCGACAGGTATTGATATGTTGGAGGGAAAATTGACGCTCCCAGTGCTGTACGTGCTGAATAATAAGAAGGATTCCTGGGCCATATCAGTGGCTACACGTGTGAAAAATGGGACCGCTACAGCAGATGAGATTACATCGCTTATCAATTATACGAAAGAAAACGGAGGTATAGAATATGCAGAGATCGTGATGGATGAATACCGTCAAAAGGCTGTTGAGCTTCTGAATGAATTTCCTGAATCTCCTGTAAAGAAGTCATTAGAGCTTTACATTGATTTTGTAATTGACCGTATAAAATAAAGAAAAGAAGATCTGCTTAACAATATAAAAAGGGTAATCCAAACAAATGGATTACCCTTTTGGTGTATTTAAAACGGTCTACTTTTAGAAGAACTTTGTTTCTTCGCCTGTGATTTCAGAGAGTAGTAGGTTTGCCATGCGGCTTGTTCCGATGCGGAAAAGCTTGTTGTTTAACCATTCTTCGCCCAACAGCTCTTTAACAATGGTATAATATACCAATGCATCGTGTACAGTGCTGATACCACCTGCTGGTTTAAAGCCGATTTTAACGCCTGTAAGCTCGTAATATTCTCGGATAGCCTGACACATTACATATGCGGCTTCGGGCGTAGCAGCGGGCTCTAATTTGCCTGTAGACGTCTTGATGAAGTCACCACCCGAATACATAGAAAGAATCGAGGCTTTTTTGATGTTACTAGCGGTCTTTAATGCTCCTGTTTCAAGGATCACTTTGAGGTGAGCATTCTGACAAGCTTCTTTCAGCTCCATAATCTCCTCACACATTGTCTCGTAATCGCCTGCTAGGAATTTTCCTACTGAAATTACGATATCAATCTCTGTGGCACCGTCAGCTATAGCCATGGCTGTTTCGGCAATTTTCACCTCGATGAATGATTGCGAAGTAGGGAAGCATCCTGCTACACAAGCGATACCGATATTGTCCACATCCAGCGTGTCTTTTACTACTTCTGCGAAGTTGGGATAGACGCAGATAGCTGCCACATTCTTTAAATCTGGATATTTATCATCAAAATCGTTTACTTTCTGGGTAAACTTCATAACGCTCTCGTCGTTATCAGTAACATTCAGAGTAGTGAGGTCAATACAGTTGAACATCAGCTTCTTTACCTCTACCGTATCGTTTTCTGCCACTTTATTGGCGATCAGGTCCGCTACTTTGCGTTGGATATCCGCATCATCTAGGTTGCAGTTGTACTTTGCCAATGCAGCTTGGTATTTATTATTCTCTTCCATACACTTATGAATTTAGTTTGGGATTATTTAAATGTCTATCTTTATCTCTGTTGGTCTTTTTTTCAATATTACGCCGCATGGCTTCAGTAAGATCGACGCCTGTCTGATTGGCCAAGCAGGTCAATACCCATAAAACATCGGCCATTTCATCAGCCATATCGTCTTTTTCGCCCGCCTTAAACGACTGATCGCCGTATTTGCGCGCCATGCATCGTGCCAGTTCGCCCACTTCTTCGGTGAGCACAGCCATATTGGTGAGTTCGCTGAAATAGCGTACGCCATAGGTCTTGATCCATTGATCAACCTGCTGCTGCATTTCCTCTAGGGTCATTATTCCTTGTTTTTAGTGTCCATTACTATCGTCACAGGGCCATCGTTGAGCAGTTTCACCTTCATGTCGGCACCAAATTCGCCAGTTCCTACCTCTTTTCCTAAAGAACAACTCAGTTCGCGACAGAATTGTTCGTAAAGTGGCACTGATATTTCGTGCTTCGCCGCTTTGATGTAAGACGGACGATTGCCTTTCTTGGTCGATGCGTGAAGCGTGAACTGGCTAATAACAAGTATTTCGCCATCGATGTCGAGTACAGAACGATTCATCACACCCTTTTCATCATCAAAGATACGCAAACCGGTGATTTTTTTGCATAACCAGTCGATATCTTCTTTGCTATCCTCTGTCTCTATGCCTACTAATATTAAAAGTCCAGTTCCAATTTGCGACTTACAAACGCCATCGATGGTCACCGAAGCCTCTGTCACTCGCTGTATCACTACTCTCATAATGCTTAATATATGATTAATAATTATTGCTCAGAATTGAGGCTCTCTTTTACGATTTTTGCCTTACTTTGTCCAATCTTAGTGGCCAATTCCTCTATGGATGCCTCTTTGATGCGTTTTACGCTCTTGAATTCCTGTAAAAGCAGGGTTTTAGTCTTTTCTCCAATCCCTTTAATCTTGTCCAATGCCGATTCCGTCTGGCGTTTGCTGCGTTTATCGCGGTGGAAGGTGATCGCAAAACGATGGACTTCGTTTTGAATCTGCTCTAATAACCGGAACAACGGAGTGCCCTGCTTGATTCCTATGGTCTGTTGCGGGAAGCCAAAAAGCAGCTCCGAAGTGCGGTGTTTGCGGTCTTTGGCCAAGCCGCCAATCGGTATGGATATACCAAGCTCGTCTAAGGCCTCTTTTACGACCGTCATTTGCCCTTTTCCGCCGTCGGTAAGGATCAGGTCAGGTAGAGGCGTTTCTTCCTCTAAGGCGCGCTTATAGCGCCTGATGACAACCTCTTTCATGGATGCATAGTCGTCGGGTCCTTCTACGGTCTTTATAATGTACTTTCGGTAGTCTTTCTTTGAGGGTTTTCCTTGTTTGAACACTACACATGCCGCTACGGCATCACTTCCCGATATATTCGAATTGTCAAAACATTCAATTTGGTGGGGAAGACGATCCAAATGCAACTCTTCTTGAATTTCCTTCAGTAAGCGCACGGTGCGTTGTTCCGGATTGAGCTTTTCCGACTGTTTCATGCGGTCGGCTTTGTATTGTTTTACATTTAGCCGCGACAAATTCAGTAGTTTCTTCTTATCTCCTCGCTGCGGCACCGTGAAAATGATACCGTTCAGCTCCAGATCCATTTCGAAAGGGACAATAATCTCGCGTGAATCGCTTTTATAGCGCTCCCGCATCTCTGCTATGCCCAATGCCAGAAGTTCCTCCTTGCTTTCGTCCATACGTTTCTTGTATTCGAAGGTGAAAGCTTGGTTGATACCTCCATTGGCTATATGCAGGTAGTTGATAAAGGCAGATCCTTCATCTTCTTCAATGGAAAACACATCCACATTATGGAATATCGTGCTGACTACTTCCGACTTAGAACGGTAGTTTTCGATCAGCATATAGCGCTCTTTTACCTTTTGGGCTTCCTCAAAACGCATTTCCAAGGCCAAAGCTTCCATTTTTAGCAGTAAAAGTTTGCTTACTTCTTTCGTATTTCCTTTCAGAATCTCGCGTATTTGGGCGATATTCTCCAAATAGTCGGTGGAAGACTGAAGCCCAACACAAGGGCCTGCACATCGTTTAATGTGGTATTCCAAGCATAGTTTGAATTTTCCTTCGCTGATATTCTCGGGTGACAGGTTGTGTTTGCAGGTGCGGAGCGGATATAGTTGGCGCACTAGATCGAGCACCGCATACATTGATGGTAGGTGGCTATATGGACCGAAATACGTAGAACCGTTGCGGATGATCTTTCGTGTGCTGAAAACACGCGGAAAATACTCGTTTTGAACACAGATGGAAGGGTAGGTCTTATCGTCCTTGAGTAATACATTATAGCGTGGCTTGTACTTCTTGATAAGATTGTTCTCCAGCAGGAGCGCATCTTCCTCCGTATTAACCACGATATAGCGTATGTCGACGATTTTACTGACCAATACGCGAGTCTTTCCAGGCTCGTGCGTACGATTAAAATAAGATGCAACCCGCCGCTTCAGGTTCTTGGCTTTCCCGACATAGATCACCACACCTTCGGCGCTGAGGTATTGGTATACGCCAGGTTTCTCGGGGAGGTTGGATACTATCCCTTTCAGATAGCTCATGTCTTGCTTGCGGATTACATCTACCATGTCGTTTTATGTAAGTTAGCGTTATACTGTAATCAGTGATTCAACTTCTACATCGTCGCCAAATAGGGAACGGCCATCAAGCTCGGCTAGTTCGATGAGGAAGTTTACATACACCTTTTTAGGCTTCAGTTTCTGAACCAATTCGCAAGCTGCCTCCATGGTACCACCGGTAGCCAAAAGGTCATCGTGTAATACGATCACGTCATTCTCGTTGAGTGAGTCTTTGTGGATCTCGATAGTATCTGTACCGTACTCTTTGTTGTAGCTTTGTTGAATGGTTTCTGCTGGCAATTTCCCAGGTTTGCGGATAGGCACAAATCCTGCGTTAAGGCGTGTGGCCAAGATGGGTCCCATGATGAAGCCTCGCGACTCTATGCCCACCACTTTGGTGATGCCACGATCCTTGTACATCGCATAGAGGTCGTCGGACAATTGCTGCAATGCGCCGGCGTCTTTGAATAGCGTTGTGACATCATAGAATAATATTCCAGGAATAGGGAAATTGGGTACTTTGCGTATCTTTTCTATAAGCTCTTCTCTGTTCATACTCATTGTTTTATGTAATCTATTTAAATAATATGTTTCACGTGAAACGTAGGTTGTTTATCGGCCCGAAAGTACCAGTAGCACGTTGATGTCGCTAGGTGATACCCCTGGTATGCGGCTGGCCTGAGCGATGGTTTCGGGATCGATTTTGGCAAGCTTCTGGCGTGCCTCGGTAGATAGGGATTGGATCGACGCATAGTCAAATCGTCCCTTGATTTTGATGGCCTCCAGGCGTGCCAGTTTATCGGCGATGATTCGCTCGCGAGCGATGTATCCTTCGTATTTTATAAGTATCTCGGCGGCCTCGATAATCTCTTCCTTGCGTTCGGTGATCTTGTCCAATTCGCGTTTAAAAGCCGGCACGTGTTCGGCTATATTTTCGATGGTGATCTGTGGGCGATTGATGATATCGATGAGCTTGCATCCTTGGCGGAGTGGGGTGGTGCCCAATTGTTCCAACCCATCATTTATCAGTGCGGGCTTGATGGAATAAGTACGGGCAAACTGTAATAAGCGCTCTATCGCCTCGCGTTTACGCTGGAGCAGTTGATAGCGCTCGTCGCTCACCAAACCTAATGCGCGTCCTTTCTCGGTGAGACGCATATCGGCATCGTCCATACGGAGCAGGATGCGGTATTCGGCGCGAGAGGTAAACATGCGATAAGGCTCGTCCACACCCTTTGTTACAAGGTCATCGATCAGCACGCCGATATAGGCTTCATCACGACCCAACACGAATGGTTCGCCGCCGTGGCAGTTGATGTGTGCGTTGATACCTGCTATCAGTCCTTGTCCCCCGGCTTCTTCGTAACCTGTAGTGCCATTGATCTGCCCTGCAAAGAACAAATTCTTTATCTTCTTTGACTCTAGAGTGTGTTTTAACTGTGTAGGGTCAAAGAAATCATACTCGATGGCATAGCCAGGACGATAAATCACCATATCTTTGAAAGCGGGTATGGTTTTGAGCGCGTGTATCTGGATATCCATCGGTAAAGACGATGAAAAACCATTCAGGTAAAGCTCTTGTGTGGTTTCGCCTTCGGGTTCCAGGAACAACTGGTGTTGCTCTTTATCGGGGAAAGTAACAATCTTGGTTTCTATGCTTGGGCAATAGCGGGGGCCTATACTTTGGATTTGACCGTTGAAAAGAGGAGAATCGTTCAAACCGTCACGCAATATGCTGTGCGTTTCGGGATTGGTATAGCACATCCAGCATTGTAGCTGCTTGAGATGGCGTACATTGGTGTCCATGTACGAGAATTTGTGAAAGTCGTTCTCGCCATCCTGCGTGTCCATCAGGTCATAATGTATGCTGCGACCGTCGATGCGGACGGGTGTGCCAGTTTTCATTCGGTCGTGCGTGATGCCATGGCGCGTGATGGATTCAGTGAGATAGTAGGATGCGGGCTCGGCCATACGGCCTCCAGGCAATATGGTTTTGCCCACATGCATCAAACCATTAAGGAAGGTACCTACAGTAAGGACGACGCATTTAGCACGAAAAGTAACGTCCCACATGGTGATGAGCCCTGTGACTTCACCATTCTCTACAATCAATTCTTTCACGGTGTCTTGCCAGATGTGCAGGTTGGGAGTGTTTTCTAGCTCCTCGCGCCATGCCCAGCTGAACTTATTGCGGTCGCACTGTGCGCGTGGGCTCCACATAGCCGGTCCTTTAGAACGGTTGAGAATGCGGAACTGGATGGCGGTTTGGTCGGTGATGAGTCCCATCATTCCACCTAGCGCATCGATCTCACGTACAATTTGCCCTTTGGCAATACCGCCTACCGCGGGGTTGCAACTCATTTGTCCGATCTTGTTCATGTCCATCGTAATGAGACAAGTCTTCGATCCTAGTTTGGCTGCTGCCGCTGCTGCTTCACAGCCTGCATGTCCGGCACCAATAACAATTACATCGTATTTAAAATCCATTCGTTGAATCCTTCTGTTTTTAACATCGCAAATTTACGAAAAAGAATGATAACAGTTTGATTTTAATACCTCTTATGCTATCTTTGTTAACAGCAAACTATATATTTTACACAAACCTAAGAAGCTATGAATCATATACACACAATAATCCTTTTGTTTTCACTCGCTTTCCTCTGTTCTTGCTCGCCTCGCGTAGTGACTACAGTGTTGAATCCTTATCCTTCTTTGCTAGATCCGCACTCTATCGTTATTTACGAAGAAGGTGATGTTGTCCCCGATAATGCGGAGACTATAGGGAATGTATCTGTGGAGAATAATATGCTTACCATTCATTGTGGTTATAATCGCGTCCTCTTTCTGGCCAAGGAGGCAACTAGTAAAGCAGGAGGCAACGGACTGTATATCGTCAAACATAAAAAGCCGGAGCTTTTCGGTGGCTCTTGTCATCAAATTTCAGCGCTGATGCTATATTTGGGTGATCGCCATAGTTCGGATACAGTTCAAATCCCTTTCTCTGGTGGTTTTGCCGAAATTAATCAACAGATAATACAACGTACGCGTCAGAAACGTACACCGCCTTCTAATATCATTTCGCTTAGCACGGGATATGGCTGGATGATGAGTACCTTTTATGATGGTTGTAATGAGGAGGAAGTTTCAGGGATGAATGGAATGGAGAGTTCGCTTAAGTACGAACATGTTTGGCGCAGTGGTTGGTCTCTGGGTCTATTGCTCTCACGATTCAAAGCCAAAAAAGGTGAATTGAGTATGGCGCAATATCAAATAGCTCCACAAATGGGATACTGGGGGAGACGCAACCATTGGTTGTTCAATATCGGGATAGGAGGGGGATATCTGTACAATGACAGTGACGCTAAGCTGCAACACGCATTGAGCGCCAATTTAAATATAGGAACCGAATATATGTTGACTCGGTTCCTGGGTATTGGCATCGCGACTGAAATATTGTCGGCTTTTTATTTTAGCAAGTTTAATAAGAACTATATAGAAGGAAAATACGAAGTGAAGCGAAGAGTAAATCTTACGGGAGGGCTTCGATTTTATTTCTGACTATATAGCCCGAGCGCTTTATCTTCTGCGGCTTCCATGATTTCGCGCTCACCTGGACCTTTGTCGTCTATGCCACAGAGATGTAAGATGCCATGTATGATGGTGCGATGTAGTTCTTGTTGGTAGTTGTCGGCGAATTGTTCCGCATTGGTCTTTACGGTATCCAGACTGATGAATAAATCTCCACCAATTCTATTTCCTTCCGTATAGTCAAATGTAATGATATCTGTATAATAATCATGCTGTAAATATTGGCGATTCACTTCCAATATTTTCTCGTCCGAACAGAAGATATAGGCTATGTCGCCTACTCGTTTTTCGTATGTGGCAGCAACATGCTTGATCCACTCGCTTATTTCTCTTTTCTTGATATCGGGCATTTTCACGCCGTCTGTATGATAGGTTATAGCCATATTGATAGAACATTTTAGAATATTAATAGAAGAACAAATAACTCATGAAAATGGCTGCGACAATTCCAGAGAAATCGGCAATTAATCCGCAAGTCACGGCATTTCTAGTGTGCGTGATGCCCACGCTGCCAAAATAAACAGCCAGGATATAGAAGGTAGTATCCGAAGCACCACGTACCACACAACTCACTCTACCGATAAACGAATCGGGCCCATGCTGTCCCATAGCGTCTATCATTAGCCCATTGGCACCGCTTCCGCTTAGCGATTTCATGAATGCTGTGGGTAGAGCACCTACAAAGCCTGTATCGATGCCTAAAGAGGCAATGATATATCCGATGACATCTACTAAGAATCCCATAGCACCAGAAACTCTAAATACTGCAATGCCCACCAAGAAGGCTACAAGATAGGGAATGATGCGCACAGCAGTAGTGAATCCCTCCTTTGCTCCTTCCACAAATGCGTCATAGACATTGATCTTTTTGCGCACGCCTGTCAGGATGAAAGTCAGTATCACTCCGAATAGAATCAGGTTGGCGATCAATGTAGAATAAACGCCCATTTCCTCGCGCGATACAGTGAGGAACAGCCATATCAACCCAGCAAAGAAAAGACTTAAAATACTGATAAGTATGAGTATGGGTTTGTTAATCAGGTTGATACGTTGAGAAATGCTTACCGTTGCTACTCCTACTATTGTAGAAATGAATGTGCTGAGTAATATAGGAATAAATATATCGGTAGGTTGGGTAGCGCCCATCTGTGCCCGATATACCATAATAGATATAGGGATAATAATCAGTCCCGAAGTGTTGATGACCAGAAACATGATCATCGGATTGCTGGCAGTATCTTTCTTAGGATTTAACTCTTGTAGCTCTTTCATGGCTTTTAGTCCCATGGGAGTGGCGGCGTTGTCCAAGCCCAGCATGTTAGCCGAGAGGTTCATGAAGATGGAACCCATCACTGGATGTCCTTTGGGAATATCAGGGAAGAGACGACAAAAGACTGGGCTGAGCCAACGAGCCAATGTATTGATCAAACCACTCTGCTCACCAATCTTCATGATGCCTAACCAGAAAGCTAATACTCCTGTCAGTCCCAATGAAATTTCGAATGCTGTCTTAGACGAGTCGAAGGTGGCCTGCACCAGTTGTGTGAATATTTCAGTATTTCCCGCAAAGATAAGTTGGCCCAATGCCACTACAAAGGCTACTACGAAGAAGCCAACCCAAATGTAATTTAAAACCATGTTTCTAGTGTATTATGCACAAAAGTAGAGATTAGTTTCCAAAGGATTAGTCAAATGCTAGATTATTTCCCTAACTTCGTATATCAATCAATATCTTCCGCTCCATGAAAACGACTTCTGACCTTATCTTAGAAGAGCTTAAGACTTATGTCGATCCAGTCAAGAGAGAATACCTACCACGTTTCTTCAAAACAGGTCCTGGGCAGTATGGAGAAGGTGACCAATTTTTGGGAGTAGTAGTTCCTAATACGCGTCTTGTAGCGAAGAAGCACAAACATGTGGACTTTGAGGTGATGGTCGAGCTGCTCCAAAGTCCATGGCACGAGTGCAGGCTTTGTGCGCTGCTGATATTGGTCGAGCGATTCAAGAAGTGTGGGGAGCCTGAACGCAAGACTATTTATGATTTCTATCTATCACAGACGGCGAGAATCAATAATTGGGATTTAGTGGATTTATCAGCACCGACTATTGTTGGAGGATATTTATTGGATAAGTCAAGAGACGATTTGTATCGTCTTGCAGATAGCTCATTGCTTTGGGACCAACGCATCGCTGTTGTCGCTACCTATACGTTGATTCGCAATGAGGACTTTATTGATATCTTAACGCTTTCAGAAAAGTTATTGCATCATCCGCATGATTTGATGCGAAAAGCTACAGGTTGGATGCTGCGTGAGATGGGGAAACGCAACGTTGATCTGCTCTATCAATTCTTGGATAAGCATCATCAGGTGATGCCACGAACGATGCTGCGCTATTCCATTGAGAAGTTGAGCGACGAGGAAAGGCGTCATTATATGCGGAGGGATTAAAAAAACTACCGAACATTGTACCATCATCTTGAAAAACAGTATCGGAATAAATAATTGAATGGTAGATAGCACAAGGGGGATTCGGTAGCTTTTTAATGAGTATAATAAATTGATTACTGGACTACGATTTTGGTAGTTCCCTTTGTTGTTTTCAACAAATAGATGCCTTGCTCTACTTGCAATGGTATTTCAGTATCAGCCGTTTCTTTAGTGAACACTTGTTTTCCAGTTAGGTCGAAAATATGGATTTCTCCTTGGTAACCATTCAGTACAATATTTCCATTGCTGTAATAGGGGAGTGATGCTGTGCCATTTAGTAAATCAATACCTGTACCTTGCGAGGTTGTAAACTGAAGTTTATCAATATATAGCTTGCCTGTATTCTCTCCGGTGCCTTTCCATCCCGTACAACAGATGTTTACGCCACTATTACCTGCTAATTGCGAAGCGCCAGTATCAGCTATAGGAACAGTTATTTCAGTCCATTGCCCAGCGGGGATTGCGCTGATATAATTAGCGAGATGAATGGCAGATCCATCCCACATTAAATCACTTCCAGATAGCATCACAAGCGAAGGAATGCTTTCACCTGTTAGTTCCGTTGGAGAATAAACATTTAGTTTGATAAACGAGTAAGAAGAAGCATCTACGGTACTCCAGCCCATGTTCTCCAGTAGATTCACATCCCAGCTTCCTGTATAGTCTAGTACTAATGAATGCGTACTTCCTGGAGCGACTACTTCAGTAGATGTTTTCAGATAAATACCACTTACGCCTAAAACCGTCTGGCTATAGGCTGGTACATACGAGAGGAGATAGTTTTCACCATCTAGGAAATCAGAAGTAATTTTCACTACATCTAGCTGTGCAAACGAAGTAGCTGCAACACAAAGCGCAAACAAAAAAGCAGTAAATTTTTTCATAATTGTTTTACATTTAAAAATGAATAATCTAACTATTTATCACCTTGTCGTCTCATGGATTTAACCATGAAACAACAAGATCTGTATAAGGCAATTCGTACAAGTAAAGCCAGTCGCTATTCAGCGATAAAGCCGAAAGATGGTGGTGGTGATTCTGATCTGCTATAAATCCTTCGGGCTGTTTCATGAATCGTGTTTGAGAGTAAACATCTTCCAGATTGTTTCTCATCGTTTTGAAAGATTCGCATACACTTAAGGCTTCGTTTTTCGCCTCTTCTTTCGCTTTCCCTTGTGTAGCCGTATCGTAATAGTTTAAAGCTACTAGCAAGCGTGCTGGATAGTTAAACAACTCATTGTTCTGTTCATAAATAGCCAATGAGTAACGGCCGCCACGTGCCTTTTTCTTAGCCATCTGTACTCCTTTATCGATGGTTTCATAGTATTTCAGCATTTGCTGTGCAGAGTCTATTTTAGCGGCATACTTCTTGCTCCATTCTCCTGGATTTTCGTTGTCGGGGAGCTCGATTAATTTGAAGTCTGTTACCTGCCAAGATGGATTTCTTCGGCCTTCTTCGGCCAATAGTCCATCAAAGTAAAAAGCTTGCAATTCTAGTGTATCTAAGAAGTCCATTTCGTTTCCGGTGAAACCGTATTCCCGTTGGGCATGTGCTTTTTTAAACGCATTTACCTCTCTTCCCTTTGGGTTCCATCCATACTCTCCTTGTGCCATGAACCCACGCATAACCGTTTCTAGGTGAGGCGATCCGTCATCCCAGGCTGTTGCCAATATTCCTACCAAATTATTATCCACCACTAGCGAACTAAAATCCTTTATGTATTGGGCTTTTGAATTCATTCGAGGCATAAACGGACAACCTCCGTCTGAGGCTGCTGTTGCGGCCATCACTTTCAAATCCTTATTCTTGTACCAATCCAGAACCTTTAGATGTGGTAATATCGTAGGATCATCATAGTGCCATCGCATGTAGATACAGTTGGTAGGGAATAAGGCAACTGCCTCGTCCAACTTCTCGGTTTTCCAATTCTTTTCTACTTCTTCATCCGTCAATCCACGATGCAACACCCACCATAGGTCTGCATATTTCAGTGGCATATCATCCCAAAATATTGGTGTTCTTCCATTGGCTATCGCAAAGTCGCAAACTCTTTGTAGCCATTGCATTTGCAGTTCGAAAGGTGTTTTGCCTGTTTGCTTACAGCGCTCATCGATACCAATTTCTGTAATTTCATCTCCTCCAATATGTAGGTATTTGCCGTCGGGCAACGCTTCTAGTGCATCGCGATATAGGTCGAACTGAATCTGATATGTTCTTTCATCGCTAGGACAAAACTCCCAGTCGCTTTCTGGATTCTCTCTTAGCTCCCAGTGATGTTTTAGAATGAAACCTGCATGTCCCAATCCCTGTACTAATGGGTTGATCTCGATATTACGTTCTTTGGCATAGCGAGACAATGCTTGCATCTCTTGCTTACTGATGGCATTCGGAGCGCCTACTTCTGGGCGACGCGTGAAGCGTAATTTATCTTCCAGCTCCCAAATGATAGCATTTACCTTACATGCAGACAGACGGTCTATCATCGAATAATAGTATTCCATTCTGTCTAAGTGATGCTTGGTATCTAGATGCACAGCGCGGAATGCTATGTTGGGATAGTCAACAATCTTCATTTGTGGCACATTGATAGACCACAGTTTGCTGTCTGCCATAACTTGCTCTAATGTGGCACATCCATAAAATAACCCTTTTACGCTACGTGCATTGATTTCTATCTTATTACGGTCGATGGTCAATATATAGCCTTCTTCCGATTCTGGCACATTCTTACTGGTAATGTTCAGCGATACACCTATCTTTCCTTTTTGTGGATATTGTGTTAGTTGATCTAGCAAAGGCCCCAACACAGGAATCGTATCTCCCGTGATGTAACTTACGGCGTCCCATTTGTAGCTACCGTTATTGTGAACCTCTATCTGCTGGGGCAGTGGTAATAGTTGAAATTTAGAATTAAGTTGCGCCCTTGATATCATGGGCAGCAAACTGATTAAAAATAGTAGGAATAGTCCTCTTTTCATGGTCAAAAACACTTATTAAAGTTATGAAATTAGGTTGGGATAGGGTAAATAATCCCCTTTTTCCCCAACTAATATTGGTTGGGGAAGTGTAGAAATAGGTTGAGAAAAAGTCGTATTTATAGTGACGCTTGTTTCAGCGCTTTTTGTCCTGCCATTACAGTACTTTTCGACTCTGATGCAGTCGTTTTATTTATAGTTCTTACTAAAGAATTGATCTGTGCATTGTTCAATATTCTGATTTTCTCATAATCTTGAATACCATAGCGTAGCAATTCGAAACGGATACTACCGATTGGTTGGCTATTGGCACTATTGTCTGTACGATAGATCATATTGAAGTCACCTGCACTGTTCGCTCCATCTTGTACATTTAGTGGATCTATCTTGGTCCAATAATCGAAAGCCCATCTTAGATAACCATTAAAACCTCCTCCTGCAGCATACCACGACATCCAAGTCATGTCGGCAGCGGCAGCCTCTTTTGTCACATAGTTATTTGGATATTGTTGTGAGCAGCTAGTATAGAAAGTCGCCACTGTATTGTTGGTTGCCTTGCGATCATACCCATATATGGTGCTGTAATCGTAAAGCTCTCTTTCTATATCTGTATCAATCTCACGTCCAGCTAGGCCGATTTTCCAGCCCGACCAGTTGCTACGTATCATATTCACTATTTGTCTTGTGTGGTCGTTCTCAGCTTCGTCAAGATAGATGACGGTTTTGTTCAGCCACCCTTTGGTAGATAGATGTGCTTTGAACGAGTTCAAAAAAGCACTCCAAATAGTGTTATAGTCAGCGCTGCCAAATGAGAGATATTTCGTCTCCGATTTACCCGTATTTTCATTATAGAAAGTTACTGAGTTGCTCCATCCTGCAGGCGAGAAAGCGCTGATTTGCTTGTCAATACCCACCGAAGTCATAAATTCCACGAATTTATCAAACTTAGTATAGTCAAACTGCCAATTATTACTCTTATCCAATGACCAATCTACCATTGTTTCTCCCTTGTTGAAGGCACCATCTTTGATATAGGTGCTCACCACTTTCTGACCAGCATCTGCTAGCATTTCATAGAATGGTTTCATCAATGATTCGTATTCGGCTGAGAACGGTACCACAGTCACGCCATTGCTTTGGCAAAGTTTAGTGAGCTGGAATGGGAATTGCCATATATCCAGATGAAATTGCCAATCTTTCACATCGGGCAGTTCACGATTCACCACAAGCATTTTAATGCTGAAAGGTATTTCCGTCCCATTGGATTCGATGGCATAGAATTTTCCTTCATACAATCCCGCAGGAGTGCCTTTAGGAATGTCAATAGTCAACCATAGTTTAGTGGGATCGGTAGATGATATCTTGTCCGAAACAGACGTTTGTAATGCATCTGCGATATATACCTCTTGGCGACTACCTTGTTCACCACAATCTAATGAACGGTTGTCTCCCAACACATAAACTGCTTCCCTGATGCGAACATTGTCTGCGGAAATGAGATTACTACCTGATTGCAAATCGCCAGCCTTATACTTCACTCCCGACACATCTCCTGCATTGCTCCATAATATCAATTGACGATGTGTGCGGTCATTGCTCCACACAGTGTCGCTCCACATGATTTCGGCTCTAAATGCATTGGTTTGTGCAATGTGCCTATCACCTTTACTGTAGCGATTGTAGGGCGAGTCGAATGAACCTGCTATTGTCGAATTAGTCGTAGGCGGATCTACAGGATCTGTTGTGGGTTCTATAGAGTGATTGCTACAGCTGCAAAGGGCAGCTAAAAGTGTGAAAGCTAGTGTCTGTATCATTCTGAGTTTCATTTTAATTATAGTTTAGTGATGGAATAGGTATAATAGGGGGCATTCGTCAGTGACAAAGTGATGCGATAGCTGCCCGCTTCTGTAATTGATATGTTGTCTCCGCTTGGTCCTACTTGGCTGAAATCATCTTTCGTAGCGCCATAGTTTAGTTGTGGATCGCCAAACACCACAGGCATAGTCACAAAACGGAAAGTGCCTACTGCTAAAGTTGTCTGTACACTCCACTCCTTTTGTTCTTTAGAGTAGGTCATCGCCGTGCGATCTATGGCTGTACCAGATATGCCCCATTGTGTTTCAAAGGCTTCGGCTACTTTTGTAGAAGTATTGAAGACAGCATACCAGAAACCAGGCGAAACGATGTCCGGATTACCGTTTGTGAAAGTCCAGTTGTTCCAAGGTCCATCACAGGAGAAGTTGCGTCCGCCATTGGTCTGTTGTTTTTCAACAGTTTGCCAAGTGTAATAAGACACACCACTTGCCCCACCATCGTAATCATAATACTTGATAAAATCACTAGCTACGAAGCCGATATTATCCCAACTGGAATCAGTCAAATCAAGAAATCCTGTATATATTTCATTGTAGTCAAACGAAACTAAGCGATCGGCCGTTTCTTCATCTACATAGTAGCGTATTCCATCTTTATCGCGAATACCCGAGCGGATAAGAAACATATGAGGCGGAGGGGTGAATTGCATGTCAATGTAGTGCTTCTCCATTACACCGTTTTTAGTGAGTTGGATCATCGCCACTTCATCAATAAACTCCAACACATCGCCCACCTGAACATCGGCTTTGTACGAGTTATCACTAAGGTTAAGCGCCTTCACCACACCTTGGCTGCTAGGGGCTTTCACCTTAATCACCATCGAATCTTTTAGCAGCTTGGCATCAGATAATACTGGAGTTGCTATGTAGTCATACTGTCCCACTTGGATCACAAGATTCGAGATAGGGTAGTTTAAAACCGGGTTGTCATATACTTCTTCTTTCTGGCAAGCACTTATAAGCAGAAGACTTAGCAGCAGAACAGTCATTTTATATATATTCTTCATTTTAATTGCCTCTTTAATAGATTAATAACCAGGATTCTGTTTCACGCCCAACATCACTGTCAACTGACCTTTAGGTTTGGGGAATATGTAGTTGTGATCATCTATCACAGCGCTAGGGTATGTTTTTCTCACGACCTGTTCCACCATTTTGCGGCGACAGATATCAAACCATCGATTACATTCGAACGCCAACTCCCAGTTGCGCTCCTCCAGCACAGCTTCATCAAATGCGATTTGGCTCATACCTGGCGTTGTACTCAGTCCTGCGCGGCTTCTCACTTGTGTCAGGGCACTATAAGCCGTTTGTGATGGGCCATTTTCAGCCATATTTGCTGCTTCGGCATAAATTAGTAATACATCTGCATAGCGTATCATCGAATAAAAGCCATCCGCTAGATTGGCGACTGACGAACCATAATAGTTGCCTGCTTTGTCGCCACCATCGCGCAGTTTGCTGCAATAGGGTTCTCCCAGTTGCGACTGTTCCCAAGTGATATTACCGGCTTCAGCATTCAGAGTCAGGTAAAAAGTACCTTTCACGCGGCTATTGTCACCAACAGGAAATGACGCCAAGAATGTTTTGTCACTTGTCCAGTCTGCCCATCCTTTTTCTTCGCGAGGTCTTACTGCGCGGTTGATATAGCCACCCGTACCATTGTTCGAACTAGCATATAGGGTAAAAATGAATTCACTGTTGGTCATTCTATTTTGCCATAGCCACAGGTTAAAGAAATTACTTTCTAGACTATACATACCACTATCCATCACTTCTTTGGCTTTATCACGTGCAAGTGCGTATTTATCCGTTTGATTCAAAGGAAAACCTGCCATTGTAAGATACACTTTTGCCAGTAGTGATTTAGCAGCGTAGTAAGTCGGTTTGCTCTTATCGTTTTGGGTAGCAGGAAGATATTCTTCCGCCAATTTTAAGTCTGACACAATCGATTCGTAAATATCGATTACAGATGATTGAGGTTCATACGTGGCATTCGACTGATTATCTTCCTTCAATAAAGGAATCTCACCAAACCATCTCACCAAGTTAAAATAATTGAAGGCGCGAAGAAAGCAGGCTTCACCATGTATCGGAATCAATTCTTCGGCTGAAACTTTTTCATTGTTACGTATCAGGTCAATCGTTGTGTTGCAGGCACTGATACTTACAAATGAGTTATCCCACAATACATCTGTGATTTCCTCTGGATTGATGGCGTTATTCCAGTTGCCTTCTTGTATAGGTCGCCAACGCACCACACCATAGGCATTCACGTCTTCGGCAGCCGAACCCGCAACATAAGGAGCATCTGTGCCATAAAGTTGAATGATAGGTGTATATGCACCCGAAATGAAACCCTGAAAATCAGTAAGTGTACCAAAGAATTTATCAGGTGTTGGTTGTCCGGTGGTATCTTCGTCAAGAAAATTGCATGAAGACACACATGTAGTCAATGCCAGAGCTATGAATAGCTTTTTATATAGTTTCTGCATCATAATCATTTGTTGTGTTAGGAGTTAGAAGGTTAAATCAATACCGATAACGATACTCTTTGTGGTAGGATACACACCGCGATCTATACCCGCACCGCTTGCGTCTTGTCCCATACTAGCTTCGGGGTCAAAACCCTTATAATTGGTAGCTGTCCACAGGTTGTTACCACTGAGGTAAACACGTGCTTGCGAAATGCGAGCTTTGTTCATCAAGCCTTTTGGTAGCGAGTAGCCCACCGTGATATTTTTCAAGCGAAAATAGGATCCATCTTCTACCCAGCGCGATGAATTGGCATACTCAGAACCGCTAAATGCAGGAATGCCAGTTTGGTTATCGGGGCGCCAATAATTGATGATAGAGGGATTAGTAGGGAATGAGCCACCACCCGAATAAGCTTCACGTCTCACACGGTTTTGATTGTAGATATGGTTACCATACACACCTTGGAAGAAGATGTTGAGGTCAAAGTTCTTGTAGCGGAAAGAGTTGTTCAGACCATAGTTGAATTTGGGCTGTGCGTTGCCGATAACTACTACGTCTTCACTATCAATTTTACCATCCTGATTAGCATCCACATACTTAGCATCACCAGGTTTTGAACCATACATCGCAGCAATCGAGCTTTCTTCTGTTTTCCATACACCTGCATACTGATAGCCCAAGAAAGTACCCATCGGTTGTCCCACTCGCTCTACAAAAGAGCCCACGAGGCCAGGAATGGCATATCCATCACTGATGATTTCGTTGTTGATACCATCGAGTTCCAAGATTCTATTCTTATTGAAGTTCATCGAGTAGTTGATGTTCCAGCTGAAGTTGTTGCTTGAAAACGGTGTACCACCCAATGAAATATCCCATCCTTTATTTCTCACCGAACCCACATTGGTCAATCTGGAACTAACACCCAGCGCTGATGGTACTTGTTGCCACATCAATAAATCTTCTGTCTTCTTATTGTAGTATTCAAGGTTGAAAGTAAGACGACCACCCCAAAGGCGCGTATCAAGACCGAAGTTCACTTCGTTTGTTCTTTCCCATTTTAAGTTGTTATTGGAAAGCTGTGAGATTGCTAAAGTCGCATTCCCGTTCGCATCCGTGCCTGGTGTAAACTTCATCTGAGATGAATAAGCAGGTACAGCGGCATTACCTACCGAACCATAACTAGCCCTGAGCTTAAATTCAGATAACACATCTTTGATAGAGCTCATAAACCTCTCTTCGGCCATGTTCCAACCGATAGATCCTGCCCAAAAATTGTCCCATTTATGTCCGGGAGCCAATTGGCTGGCACCATCACGACGAAACGAACCTGAAAAAAGATATTTGTTCTTATAGGCATAGTTGAGACGTGCCATCATCGACATCATCGATGAAGAGCTATACTCAATCCAAGGCTTCTGAATTGTAGTACCAAAATGTACACCTTGATAACCCATCTCTACAGGAATACCTTTGGCTGAGGCTATAGTCGCATCATATTGATCCTTGAACAACTCAAATACTGCTGTAGCTTGTACATGATGACCATTCCAATCTTTGTCGAAGGTCAAGTAGTTGGTGTTTTGCAATGAGTTGTACATGCTTTGCGTCTTGCTTCCTGCCACATCTTCTTCTGGACCATTGTTGTAGACTTGATTGTCGAAATAACCTTTCATGCGGCTATTGCTTTTATAAGCCAATAAGCTTGATAGTTTTAGCCAGTCAGCGAACTTGTATTCACCATTCAGTGAAATATTGAAGGATGCGATTGTCGAATCATCCACTAACTCTTTGGCCAATGCTACGGGATTATAATCTGATACGGGGCCGATACCACCACCAGGTTGACTGTATCTACCATCGGCTTCGTAAACGTTTTTCGTAGGTGACCATTGGAGTGCTGAAATAATCGCTGCACTGGTATTGCCCGAATGGCTTTTGCTATAAGAGCCAAAGGTGTTGAGCGAAAGTGTAAGACGCTTTGTGGCTTGCGCTTTTAGATTGGCGCGAAGCGAATATTCTTTAAAGTCAGTATTAAGTATAATACCATCTTGCAAGACAATATTACCCGAGATATAGTAGGAGATAGCACTCTTCGAACCGCTAACACTCAGGTTGTGCGTCTGCGACAAAGTATTTCTGAATATCTCATCTTGCCAATTCACGCCTTGTCCCATACTAGCTATCTCACCATCCGTAAAAAGTGGCGCTAAATTGTTGTCTGCTTGTGCCTGATTAAGTAGGGTAGCATAGGTCTTGGCATCAATTTGGTCCAGTGTCTTGCGCACACGGTCGAAAGATAGAAAACCATTGTATGAAACCTGTGCCACTTCATTCTTACCACCTTTGGTTGTGACAAGTATTACACCGTTGGCACCACGCGAACCATAAATGGAAAGTGCAGCAGCATCTTTCAATACTTCGATCGATTCGATCTGATTGGGATTCAGGTTTCCTATACTAGCATCTTGCACACCATCCACAATGATTAATGGATCATTACCATAGGTCAAAGAGTTGGCTCCACGGATACGAATCGTTGCACCCGATCCTGGTGCGCCACTCGAGTTTTGCACCATAACCCCTGCCACACGTCCTTGCAATGCTTGGGCCGTACTGGCTACTGGTGCCGATATCAGCTCAGACATCTTTACAGATGATACCGATCCTGTGATATCACTCTTTTTCTGAACACCATAACCCACAACGACTACTTCGTCTAGTAATTTAGTATCATCTTTAAGTATGATTGACAGATTGCGTCTATTGTTAATCGCAACTTCTTGACTGCTATAACCGATATAAGACACGGCAAGTATCCCATCTGCTGGTACATCAAGCGTAAACTCTCCATCTATATTACTGATCGTACCATTGCTTGTACCTTTTAAAGTGATGTTTGCACCAATAATGGGTTCACCCGAATTATCTTTTACAACGCCCTTCACTTGAATCGTTTTGTCACTCTGCTCTACTTCCTTCTTTACATCGGTGATGACAATCGCACGATCAGAAATCATCGCATACTCTAGGTTGTATTCCTTCAAAAGTGTATTCAATACGAGGTCTACGGGTGTGTCACTATGTATCACAGTGAGATTCTTTACATTGGCAATCTGCGAGTTGCGGTATGAAAAACGATATTCAGTTTGTTTCTCAATACTGGTCAATACGTCTTTCAGAGAAGAGTTCTTCAAGTCTAATGTCACTTTCTGCTCTTGCGCGGCAACACTGTAACTACAGATGCCTACCAAAAACATCAGTATGGTAGATAGTAGTCTTGTTTTTAGTTTTCCACTCATTCTATTTTGGTTTTAAAGTTAATACTGCTTGGACCATAGTGGGGGCGATTCAAAAGTAAAGACACGGGTTTTTAGATGAAGTACCAAAGTTTATTTGTGTTGTATAACATAAAAATGAGGATTAAAAAGAAGAGCCGAACTTTTTAGGTCCGGCTCATTATAAGTCAATATAGAGAAGAGAATATTACTCTCCATCAATTGTGTAATTGCGCAATCCTTGTTGTGTTATTTTCAGACTATAGATCTTCTGCAATATTTCCAAAGCCTCGAAAATATTTTCTGCATTGAGTGTACCTGTAAAGTTATCGGCCAAGCAACTCTTACAATTCACTGTGATATGTACATCATATTCTTGTTCGAGACGCTTGACGACATCACTGAATAGCGTATTTCGGAACACGAGTTCATTGCGCATCCATGCCGAGGCATCTGCTATCTCTTCACTTTCGAAGATTTTGATGATTCCTTGTGCTTTGTTGAGCAAGGCTGTCTGATCCGATAATAAAATCACTTTTTCATCTGTCTTTAGAGCGGTTAGTTCTACTTTTCCTTCCACAAGAGAAAGTTCGGCAGTATTAATGTCAGAACGATTGAGTAGATTGAATGTGGTACCCAATACTTTTACTTCTAATGCGCTGCCATTTATATAAAAAGATGAGTTCGTTTGTTTTTCAACTTGGAAATAAGCCTCTCCTTCAAATCTTATCTTACGTTCTTTGCGATTGAAATCTTTTGGATAATAGGCAAGCATTGATTCATCATTCAAAGTCACTATCGTTTTATCAGGCAAAGTCAGGGTCACCTTTTCTCCTTTTGCCGTTTGGATAGTTACTAGGTTGTCCATTAAACTATCATTTTTTAGATATAAAAAGATAGTAGAACAGATAAATAGCGGAAGCATTATCATCGCTGCATACTGTAGTATCCGTTTATGGAGTGGAGGGTTTAGTTGATGCAAGCGCGGATTGATTTGTGAATCGATACGTTGTTTCAGCATATCGATTCGTTCGTCATCGGCTGTTGAACAATCAATCTCATCATTCATCCAGCTTTGACGCATGATTTCTTCTAGTTCATTATCATCCATAGAGTTTATATCTTTCCTTAGTTTTTTTAATTCTTCAGGATTAAGTTTGTTGTTTCTGAATTTCTCGTCGGATATATTCATTCTTTCTTAATGTTTTTAACAAAGACAATATTCATCAGTTGAAGTACCATGATGAAGTTGGCAATTTAACTTAATTAACAAACAGTAGAAGCCATAATAGATAATAGGCTTCATTGAGCAATCCTTTCAATGATTTTAACCCCACGGAAAGTTGGTTCTTAATAGTTTGCTCGCTCAACGAAAGCTTTTGTGCGATCTCTTTATTTGTCAAATCAGAAAAGCGAGAAAGCTCGATGACACGTTGTTGGGTCTCGGGTAACGATCTAAGTTTCCTTTTTATCAACGCTACAAATTCCTTATACTCAATGTGATGATGAGTATGGCTTATGCCTGTCTCGTTCTGACATTCTATATAATCTTCGTAAATCGGTGAATTGATAGTAGCTCGGTAGGCATTGATGAGCTGGTTTTTTGCCATAATAAACAGCAATGCTCGCAGACTTTCTTCTTGACGTATATTTTCACGGTTAAACCAGAGACGTACAAATACATCTTGTACTATTTCTTCGGCATCTTCAGTCGATTTTGTGTATTGCAGACAAAAAGCATACAATCGTTTGGCATACATCTGATATATCCTATCAAATGCCGGCTTAGACCCTTTCTTGAGGAGGCTGATTAGAGTCTGTTCGGTTGTAGTTGTCATAGTATTATTCAAAAAATAAGATAGTTAGATATGTTTTGCTTTGAAGGGGCAAAAATACAATAATTCTTCATAGATGGGCTATTTGTTATCTTGTTTTATTACATGGCTAAATCATTTTTATTATCCCTAGATAGGTAGCCTTAATTGCCTTACGGATTAGCCTTGACTAGCGTACTGACTGGCCTTGACTGAGTTGCTATATAGCCTCCATCTGTCAAGAAGCTAAATATTTTACCATCTCATTCAACTATTTCCCCTTTTTAAACCTTACAATCACCAGCCCAATCGAAAATATCTTTATCTTTGTTATCTCTTTTCTGCAAAATATTTGCAATGGTTAAAGGGGAAGCCTCATATTGGCCTCTACAATAAACTATTTTCGAGAAATGGAAGAACAATTCGATATACGAAATCAGCAACAGAACAACCGTGAGCGCGACTTCGAGAACGCACTTCGCCCTTTGTCGTTCGACGACTTTAGTGGTCAAGACAAGGTGGTGGAGAATCTGCGAATCTTTGTGCAAGCAGCCCGTATGCGTACCGAAGCGCTAGACCATGTGCTGCTTCATGGGCCCCCAGGATTGGGTAAGACGACACTCTCCAACATCATAGCCAACGAGCTAGGAGTGGGCTTTAAGATCACATCGGGACCAGTGCTCGACAAACCAGGAGACTTGGCGGGAATACTAACCAGTCTGGAACCCAATGATGTGCTGTTTATCGATGAAATCCATCGTCTGTCGCCTGTGGTGGAAGAGTACTTGTACTCGGCCATGGAAGACTATCGTATCGACATCATGATAGATAAAGGCCCTTCGGCGCGAAGTATTCAGATCGACCTGAGCCCCTTCACGCTAGTAGGAGCCACTACTCGTAGTGGCCTGCTTACTGCGCCCCTGCGTGCCCGTTTTGGTATCAATCTTCACTTAGAATATTACGATGATGAGATATTGAGTCGCATCATCCGTCGTTCGGCGGCTATCCTTGATGTGCCTTGTTCCATACCTGCAGCTGGCGAGATAGCTTCGCGCAGTCGTGGTACGCCACGTATCGCCAATGCCCTGTTGCGTCGTGTGCGCGATTTCGCTCAGGTGAAAGGCAATGGCAGCATCGATACAGAGATAGCCAACTATTCGTTGGAGGCACTCAATATAGACCGTTATGGACTGGATGAGATCGACAACAAGATATTGTTGACCATGATCGATAAGTTCAAAGGCGGACCAGTGGGCCTGACCACCATCGCTACTGCTTTGGGCGAAGATCCAGGGACGATAGAGGAGGTGTACGAGCCATTCTTGATTAAAGAAGGCTTCTTGAAACGCACACCACGTGGACGCGAAGTCACCGAATTAGCCTACAAACACCTGGGACGTCGTCAGCATGATACGCAGCAAACACTATTCTAGAATATAAAAAGAAACACGTACCTTTTTACAACCCAACTCTATGGCAGAACTTAAATCGCTGGTAAAAGATACCGCCATTTATGGCGTGAGTAGCATTGTGGGACGCTTCCTCAACTATCTGCTGGTGCCCATCTATACTTTATCTTTGCCAGCATCAACGGGTGGCTATGGTGTCATCACCAACCTATATTCCATCACAGCGTTGATTCTAGTCTTCTTGACTTGTGGCATGGAGACGGGATTCTTTCGCTTTGCCAACAAAGTCGAGGAAGATCCTCAGCGGGTCTATGCCACGACGCTGATCAATGTGGGTGGGATTTCGCTCGTCTTTCTGACGCTGTGTCTCATACTCCTTCATCCCATAGCGGGCGTGATGGGCTATGCGTCCAATCCTTGGTATCTGGGTATCATGCTTATCATCATAGCCATGGATGCCATTCAGAGCATTCCTTTCGCCTTCTTGCGCTATCAGAAGAAAGCCTTGCGGTTCGCTTCGCTCAAGATGCTCTTCATCGTGCTCAGCATCGTGCTCAACATCGTTTATTTCGTGATACTAAAAGGGCGCAATGTAGGAGCTGCATTCGTCATCAACCTTATTTGTACCACCATCATCATGCTTTGTCTCATACCTCAGTTACGTGGTTTCAAGTATGTGTGGGACAAAGCCTTGGCACGTCGCATGTTTGGTTATTCATTGCCTATTGTCATACTAGGCGTTGCGGGTATTATCAATCAGGTAGGCGATAAGATCATCTTCCCCTTTGTCTACCCCGATAAGGCCGAGGCCGATGTGCAACTGGGTATCTATGGCGCTACCAGTAAGATCGCCATGATTATGGCCATGTTTACTCAAGCTTTCCGTTTTGCCTACGAGCCCTTTGTGTTTGGCAAGAGCCAGGACAAGGATAACCGGAAGATGTACGCTCAAGCCATGAAGTTTTTCATCATCTTTGCCCTGTTGGCCTTTCTTGCGGTGATGTTCTATCTCGATATCCTGAAATTCGTGATAGGTGAGGGCTATTGGTCGGGTTTGCGTGTGGTGCCCATCGTGATGATTGCCGAGATCTTTATGGGTATCTATTTCAATCTATCGTTCTGGTACAAACTCACCGATGAAACTAAGTGGGGTGCATATTTCTCGCTCACCGCTTGTGCAATCGTGATATTGATGAATATTTTCTTGATTCCGAGATATGGTTACATGGCCTGTGCATGGGCCGGATTCACAGGTTATGCGGTGGCTATGTTTTTGTCCTATTTTGTAGGTCAAAAGAAATATCCCATCCGATACGATCTGCGGGGCATCGCTCTTTATACTCTGTTGGCAGCCGCATTGTTTGGCTTAGGCTATGGCATAGATTATGGATATTTGTGGTTAGCATTGCTCATCCGTACCGTTTTATTGCTAATATTTGTAGCTTATATCGTTAAACATGACCTTCCATTGAAACAGATTCCATTTATCAATCGTTTTATAAGATAATTGATTATGAAAATAGATAGACGAAACGTTCATGCTGTAAGAGCATTTATACGCGAGTATTTAGACCTGCGAAAAGACAAAGATGACGAAGCGAAAACCGTCGATTCCATTCGCAAAGGTGTAGAGTTTAAGGGAGCCAACCTTTGGATTCTTATCTTTGCCGTATTCATGGCTTCCTTCGGACTGAATGTCAACTCCACGGCAGTGATTATCGGTGCCATGTTGATCTCACCTCTGATGGGACCTATCATGGGGGTAGGTATGTCGGTGGGTTTGAACGACTTCGAGCTGATGAAACGTTCCCTGAAGAGTTTCTTCATCACCACAGGTTTCTGTGTGCTCACCTCTACTATCTACTTCCTATTCACACCGATAGCCGAGGCTCAGTCGGAGCTTCTGGCACGTACATCGCCCTCTATCTACGATGTTTTTATCGCCTTGATGGGTGGCTTGGCGGGTATCGTGGCGCTGTCAACTACCGAAAAGGGCAACGTGATTCCTGGTGTGGCCATCGCTACAGCATTGATGCCACCTCTCTGTACAGCGGGCTACGGATTAGCTTCGGGCAATCTGGTGTATTTCCTAGGGGCTTTCTATCTTTATTTCATCAACTCCGTATTTATCAGTCTCGCTACTTTCTTAGGCATTCGCATCTTGCACTTCAAACGCAAGGAGTTTGTGGACAAGCAGCGCGAGAAGCGGGTACGAACCTATATCATCATTGTAGCCGTGCTCACCATGTGTCCTGCTATCTATCTTACCATTGACATGATAAAAGGTGCTTTCTTCGAATCGGCTGCCAATCGATTCATCGCCGAGCAGTTGAGCTTTGATAATACGCAGGTCATCAACAAGAAGATCGACCATGATAAGAAGGAGATTAGAGTGGCGCTTATCGGCCCTGAGGTATCTGACGAACAATTGAACGCGGTGCGCGAGAAGATGGATAAATACAAGTTAAAGGATACGAAACTGACTGTGATGCAGGGCATGAACAACAAGGAGATGGATGTTTCGACTGTACGTGCCATGATTATGGAAGACTTTTATAAGAACAGTGAAGCGCGTCTAAAAGAACAGTCCGAGAAGATCGGGGAGCTGGAACAGCAGTTGAGGGTATTCGAACAATATGATGAGATCACTTCCATCATAGCACCCGAGATGAAAGCACTCTACCCATCAGTGACTTCGGTGGCACTATCGCGCATGCTCGAGGTGCAAATCGATTCCATGAAAATAGATACCATAGCCCTTGCGCTTTTATCGTTTGACAAGAAGCCAAAACAACAAGAAATAGACAAGATCAACGAATGGCTTAAAGCTCGCTTACGCATCAAAAACGTGAAGCTAGTAGTGGAATGAATACCTTACAATAGTACCAATTTAAGATAATAGATTAGATTTAGACCATGAAACGCAGCTATATTTTGCTCCTTATTTTTCTTCTCTCAATGCCTTCACTACATGCTGACGAAGGGATGTGGCTTTTGGGTAAGATGAGTAAACCACTTCGTCACACTATGAAAGAGATGGGTCTGGAGGTTCCATTTGATAAGATTTATAGCCCCAAACATACTTCCTTGAAAGATGCGGTGGTCAGCTTCGGAGGTTTCTGTTCGGGTGTCATTGTATCCGACCAAGGGCTGCTGCTGACCAATCACCATTGTGGATTGCGCTGCGTGCAACAGCATTCTACTGTCGAGAATGACTATCTTCAATATGGCTTCTCTGCCCCTACATTGACTGATGAACTGCCCAATCCTGAACTGTTTGCCCGTTTCCTGATCGAGACAAAAGACGTCACTAAACGTGTGATGAAAGCGGTGAAAAAAGATATGACTGAAGGTGAACGCACCTTGATGATAAACATGGCAATGAATGAGATTGCCGATGAGGTGGGTCGCAAAGATTCTACACTGGTAGGCGTAGTCGATGCCTATTACGGAGGCAATGAGTTCTGGCTTTCAATCTATCGCGACTATACGGATGTACGCTTGGTATTTGCGCCACCCTCATCTATCGGGAAGTTCGGTTGGGATACCGACA
>CAMTPC010000038.1 GCA_947074295.1 uncultured Bacteroides sp.
ATACTGCTCTATATTTCAGAAAAAACGGGCAGATAGCTTCGTGTTTGTTCAAGTATTTTTGTGACATCAACCAAAGAAGTTTTATGAAGAAGAATATCATTTTACTATTGACACTGATCCTGTCATTGACTCTCTATGCAGATGATGGTGAGAAGGAGTTTGATCTGAAGCATGGCGCTACCAATAAAGGCAAACGCCAAGACGAGGCGATGCAGAAGTTTCGCGACAACCGTTTGGGGAAGTTCATCCATTGGGGACTATACGCCATACCCGCGGGCGAATGGGATGGTAAGAAGATGGATTTCACCGAAACTACTCGTGACAAGTATCGTGAGACTCTGACTTAATTCACCAACATTATAACCCTATAAAATATGAAACGAATCACTTTCTTATACCTCTTTGTCTTTCTATTTTTTTCTTGTAAACACGTGGTAGCAGGAAATCTGGAGAAGGACGAATACGAGACACTGATGGAGAGAATCCGCGAAAAAGCGGTCAACAACCCCAATGTAGAAGACTATTTGCAGAGATTTGATACGACTACAGGCGCATTTACCGATGTAGATTATAGCAAAAGAGACCGCACCAACTGGGAACCTTTTATCCATGTGCAGCGCTTGTCTGATATGGCTTTTGCATACACGCATCCTGCCAATACTTACTTTGAAGATGATGCTGTACATGAGATGATTGTTAAAGGATTGGACTACTGGTATGAGCGTAATCCGCATTGCAACAACTGGTGGTACAATCAGATAGCCGAACCACAGCATATAGGTCTGCTATTGGTGCAGATGCGTACGGGCAAAAAAGGAATCCCTGCTGATGTAGAAGAACGTACATTGGAACGTATGACGAAAGAAGGTGGCAATCCAGCCAAATGGACGGGAGCTAACAGGGCGGATATCGGCCTGCATTGGATATATCGTGCGTGCTTGCAAAAGAATGAGAGTGACCTGCATTTTGCGCTAGAGAATATTTATAGTCCTTTGGTATATACCACCAAAGAGGGCTTTCAACACGACAATAGCTACTTTCAGCACGGTCAGCAGCTCTATATCGGTGGCTATGGAGATGCTATCTTGCAAGCTGTCCTCCAAGTGGGTATCTATACACATGGCACACAGTTTGCACTCAATCAAGAGCAGATCGGCCTACTGAGTAAATTTTTACGCGGCACTTACTACAAGACGATAAGGGGCAAGTATATGATGTTCGGAGTGCTAGGTAGAGGCATGAGTCGCCCCGATGCGACCAACAAAGGCGGCTCCATCCACTATGCGCAACAGATGATGGTGCTTGACCCAGAACATGCTACTGAGTATCAAGAAATCATAGCACGCTTGAAGGGGGATGAGAAGCCTAGCCATGGCATAAAACCCAAGCACACACACTACTTCCGCGGCGACTATACTTTGCACGTACGCCCCGACTATACCTTTGATGTGCGTATGGTATCCGATCGCACATTGCGCTGCGAGTATGGCAATGGGGAGAATCTGAAAACTTATTTCGTTTCAGATGGCTGTACCAATATCGTGACAGCAGGCGATGAGTATGCCAACATATTTCCCGTGTGGGACTGGAACAAGATTCCTGGTGTGACTGCCCCCCTACTCGACACGATTCCTCGCGCCAAGGTGGACTGGCAGACACGAGGCACTGTGGCATTCGCTGGCGGTGTTTCGGATAGCCTATACGGTGCATCGGCCTACGACTATTCGGACTACTATGCAGACATCAACACCAAAGCCAAAAAAGCGTGGTTTTTCTTTGATGATGAAATCGTTTGTCTGGGAGCAGGTATCACTTCTACAGCCGAAGCACCGATCTTTACTACCATCAATCAGTCTTTATTAGCGGGACAGCCCATCACGATAGGTACTGGCAAAAAGATGATGACTGCTGCACAAGGTTCTTCTTCCATGAAAGATGCGAATTGGGTTCATCATAACAACATTGGGTATGTGTTTCCACAAGGTGGAACGCTATCAATAAGCAACCAAACGCAAGGAGGTAGTTGGTACGACATCAACCGCACGAAGTCGGACGAATTCATTGAAAAGGATATATTCACTCTAGGCTTCGAACATGGCACACGACCACAGAATGGCAACTATGCCTACATTGTGGTTCCCAACATCGCATCACCTAAAGCATTGCAAAAGCACAAGATCAACCATATAGCCATCCTCGAGAACAATGAACAGATGCAGATTGTACATCACAAGAAGTTGGATATTTGGCACATCGTTTTTTATGAAGCTGGCACTTATAGCAGCAAAGAATTGACTGTCTCTGCTGATAAACCTTGTATCGTACAGCTAAAGAACATCAACTCTTCGGATGGTCGATTGCATATAGCAGACCCCACACAATCGCAACAGCTTATCACGCTTCAAGTATCTATACCTGAAAGAAAAATAAAGAATAGAGACTATACCTGCAATTTCGAAAACACGAGCGTTTATGCAGGACAATCATTGGTCTTGAAATTATAAATTTTCTCTTACTCTGTTTAGTGAATACCTTCACTTGGGATGGCTTCCAAGTGAGGGTATTTTTTTGATCTACAGCTCGTATACTATAACGATTATTTACTTTAAGAAAATAAAGAATCGTTAGAAGACATGTGGGATAGCCGCCAACTGTATACAGGATAGCCTTATCTTGAATGCCACTCAGCCCTGTTCCGTAGGCCAGGTAAGGCTGATCAATTTGTGGTTTCCAAGCGCATAGCATTACCGAGTTTAAACAACTGACATTCTGATCATTAAACAAACCTATTTTTTATACCAGAAGCGTGACGCCTCATCCATCAAGATGAGACATCACGCTTCTGACAAGAGTATAGTGTAATAATATTTCTACAACAAAATGGTCTATAGACTAATTTTGGTAGTGGTGGTAGTGATAGCCGTGCAAGTTTTTATGATATAGGTATTGTGACGAGGCAAATCCAAGGGCAGTGCGATGCACCCATCGATGGCATGCAGTGATGGATAGTGGTGTAAATGATTGCCTTGCAAATCAAATACATCCAGTGAAAAAGATTCTGCCAATTCGGACAGTATATGCAGTCGCTCATCGGCATAGTAGATGGCAGATGCTGATGAGGGATATTTTTCTGTAATACCTGTACTTGGCGTACTACGAATCACTAAATCATCCATATAACATAGATAGAGATCGTCTTCGTTTAGCGTTACAGTAGCATTGTAGGTGGGAAGGATGGCAATACCTTTCACCCCCTCGGTAAATTTGTTGATTTGGCTGCTATAATCGGCAGGATCGAAAAGAAAAGTGAAGGTGGTCCATACACCTGTTTCGGTAAAGCTGGACACAGACTTATAGAGCAGGATGCCATCGTCTTGACGGAAATCATTAATAGCGTTGAACTCTGAGAGAAGTTTGATACAGACATCATGTTTGGTAGCTGGCTGACGACCATCGTAGGTGTTGCGCCCTATTACTGTAGCTGGCTGAAAGAGTTTGAACTGAATCTCCTTCACTTGCTCCAAAGCTAACGGGGTGGGTAGACGAAACTTCAAACCATAGTTCTGGGCTTCCATAGTGGTATATTCCAATACTTTATTAGATGTATTGTCGGATGAGTAGACGGGATTGTCGACTACTTGATGTGAATAGATCCAGCGAGGTTTGTATGTATATTCGCCAAGACTTCCCCGATTGCCATAGCGGAATAGATAGGGAGTGGATTCGTAAGTTTCGAAGTCGGCTCGAAATACTTCTTGAGCTCCTATGTTTGCAGTGTTCAACAAGCAGACAAAAAGCAATGGGAGGGTCCATTTATTAGTTTTCATTTATCAAGATTGGATTGGTTTGACTTATATGGATGATTGTAAATCACCAATAGCAAAAGTAGATATAAAGTGGTGATGACAGGTGTGCTTATCATCCAACAAGACAGCAGGTTTCATCCGCCAAAAGTTAAAACAAAATAGAGGTGGTAGTGCATGTGCCTTTCGCGGCCGATTATAGATACAATTTGTCCGAAACACGATTAATGTCGGTTTATGACACTATTTCCAAAGTATCACCTTATGGGTAATAAGTAAATTTGCTTTATACTAATCAACTGCAAATTACTGAAACATGAAAAGACATACCTTGCTTTTACTATTTATTATCGGAGCACTACAGTCATGGGGTTATAATGCTGAAGAGGAGAATAAAACAGAGCTTTTGTTCCCCAATCTAATCATCAGACGTGACAACTATGATCGGATGAAAGCAGATATAGAGCGCAAGGGCAATAACAGCGTAAAGACGGCATTTATCAATTTTATCAAAACTCCAGCTACTAACTTGGTAGAAAATGACGCGAAAACGACTACTGCTATATCGACCGCCAACAATGCTAATAATGTGGATATAAAGACGGAAATGCAAAACATATACAAGTTATGTGTGGCCTATGCCTTTTTACAGGAAGAAAGCTATCTGCAAAAAGCGGTGGAATATCTGGAAGCATGGGCGGCAGTAAATGTAGCGGTATCCCGATCGAACATACACGAGTCTGTGTACACAGATGCAGTAGAGGGATATAGCCTGATACGAAGAGTGGTGAGCGAGACTACACGCCATAAAGTGGATGCATGGATACAAAAGCGTGCCGATGTATTTTTAAAGGACAATGACCTGCGCGTAAACAACTGGGGAACATGCCTATTGCAACAATTCTACTTTTATGGACTCGCCATTGATAATCAAAGTTTGATAGATCACTTTAACTCCAAATATCCATATTGGGCACCTTCTAATCTCTACCCCAATGGTACTACTACTGATCTTTTGGGACGTGATGCATTTGCTTATCATGCCTATGACTTACTGTTTTTTGCGCAGATCTGCCACGCCAAGGCTTGCTATGAAGACTATGAATCCGCTGACCGATTTTATGCACAGGATGTGCACTGGGGCGCTTCTATTAAAAGAAGTGTGGACTTCTGGAAACCCTATCTGCTCGATCCCGCAAAGAATGTACATTTTGAGTTTGTAGAAACAGAATGGGCACCCGATAAGACTCGAGGTGATTATAATAAGCCTTATAGCCCAGCAGGAACGATGTATGTGGTGGACGAGCTTTACGAAATGGACAGAGAGCTGATAAAGGCTATCGATAAGTATCGTGGAGGTAATCAATTTGCTACATGGGCATTGATGCTAAGTGCTTTACGCTGGCATTATGAAGAATAAATGAACAATAGATAATATACAGTTAAAACAATCATTAATCTTTAAATCAAGGAAGTATGAAGAAATTATTCTACTCAGCAGCTTTTCTTTTTGCATGTGTTAGTCTATCCGCTCAGTCGTATTGGGCAGAAGGTTACAACTCTAATTTTGACGAATGGGTCGATGTGTTGGATGCCAACAGTAATGTAGTTGGTGAAAGACCAGCAGGATGGGTAGCTGCCCCCAACAGCAATTGGACATCCGGAGCGAATAATATAAGCGTGACTTTCGAGAAAGCGACAAATAGGCTGGGCGAAGCGGGAAAAGCGTGCAAGATAACGACAGCTGGAGTTGCATCGGGATGGTTTACATGGCATGTCAATGTGAGTCAACAGACTGGTGCCAACGCTTCAGACTATATAGCCAGCCCAGTATTTATAGATAAAAACGATCATTTCTATTATACCTTCTGGGCGAAGAGTGATGTAGAAGGAACAGAGATGTGGATTGGTACAACCGAAATGCATGACCCAAAAAATGGCGGAGAATGGGCGAACGTACCTAAGGTGATACTATCTACGGAATGGCGTCAATATGGATTTGCAACACAAGCTAGCATCGATCTGACTATATTCTCAATACAAACCCGCAACAATGGCGTGCGCTATATCGATGACATTGTATTGGCTTATGGTAGTACATTGCCAGAGCTGGAAGATCCTACAGGTATAGAAGGTACAGTGGCGACGATTCCATTTGAAGTAACTGGAGGTAAAGGATTCATCACATTCGAAGGTGCCGAGGGCACAGTAGCTGCCTTTGACGCTACTGGTAGACTGGTGAAACAAACCACTGTGACAGGCTCAGCAACTCAAATGGATCTAAACGCTGGTATCTATATCATGAGACTCTATAGCAATGGTCAGCAAGTGACACGCAAAGTAGTGGTACAATAAATGGCTTTCAATAGGTTATAAATATAGAGTAAACTTTTCATTATGTTTGTACAGCGGTAACCTCGAAGTGATTCGGGGTTATCGCTTTTTTGTGGAGCATGATGGATGGTCTATATATGAAGCTACCCTCTTCTGCAAATTAAAAATAACTCTAATAAAATTATCACGCTACCAATGTTTAAACAGCCTTTAAAGTACAGTTAAACACCTTTCAACAGAAAAAAGAAGATTCTTACAAAACAAAAAAGGCATTCTTCTGCCAAAGAATCCCCTTTTTTACTCTTCCAAATATATCTTTTGCACCACATTGATTATCTGCACTTTAGCAACAGAAGGAATATCAATCACAAATGTCCATAAATTTCAACACTACACTATTGAATAGATATCATGATAGCAAAAAAAGACCCATGCAACCTTTAACCTGTGTTGCATGAGTCTTTCTAAAAACAGTCAATAAAATGTGTGCCTACGTTGTCTTGTTCTTCATGAATTCATTGTAGCGAAGTAGTGCTTCCAAGTAGTAGTAATCAGCATAAACAATAGGGACATCTATCTCCTGACCATGAGGAATACTACCCACTGAATGTTTCAAAACAAAATTGGAGTTAGTTCCTGCCTCTGCCAAATAACTAGGTGAAGACAGTGATTGGAGAATATTCTCAGCTTCTTTGAAGTATCTACCGTTATCTTCGATATATTGTGATAACTCTATTAATGCGGAAGCAGTAATAGCCGCTGCCGAAGCATCACGGGGTATCTTTTGAAAATTGGTGGGATCATAGTTCCAGTCAGGTACAAATCCCTCTTGACCAGCATTAAAATCCCAATAAGGCACTTTATCTTCGGGCAAATTAGTATGAGTCAACCAAAAATCGGCTGCCCGGACTGCTACTTCCAAGTATTCAGGTCTTTGTGTTTCGCGATAAGCCATGGTGTAGCCATAAATGGCCCAAGCCTGTCCACGCGCCCAAGCCGAATTATCTGAGAAACCTTGGCTAGTACCTTTGTGGAGCACATTACCTGTAGTTTCATCGTAGTTGATGACATGGTAGCAACTATAATCTTTCCGGAAATGATTCTTCAATGTAGTCTCCGCATGTGTATTGGCTATATCGGCATAAAATGGATTACCTGTAACTTTGGATGCGAAATAGAGCAATTCAAGATTCATCATGTTGTCAATGATCACAGGATAGAACCACTCGTCTACTCCATTCCATGCTTTGCGATAGTTCCATGACTCAATACAGCCTGTGGTTTCAGTGAAACGAGTGCAAAGTGAGTTCGCAGCTTCAATTAGCACGTCTTTATAACGTTCATCACCCGTAAGACGATAGCCGTTACCAAAACTGCAATAGAGCAGGAAGCCAATATCATGGTGATTGGTCAGCTTTTTTAAAGGCTCCAAAGCCTCGGTCCATTTGACCGCTTCTTCTTTCCAACTTTCCTTGCCGCTATATTCATATAGATACCACATACAGCCAGGATAAAAACCTTCGGTCCAGTCATTCTTATGGGTTGCTTTCAAATTGCCATCCTTATCCACCGTGCGGGGATAAGCTTCAGGTTCCGGTATCACTTTAAGCTGGCTGACCAACTGTTGTTCTGCTCGCTGATAGCCTACATCTACGATGTTGACCGTTGGCTGTCCTGTGCACGAACAAAGAAACACAAGACTTGATAGTAACATTCCTTTTACCTTCATTATATCTTAACGTTTTAATCTTATTATTTTTTCATTGGGTTTGGTTACGACAAGGAGCTCACACATAGCTCCTTGTCATTGTTTGTCAATTCCAACCTGGGTTTTGAATCAAGTTGTGATTGATAAATAGTTGGCTATTAGCGATAGGATAAAAATAGAGTCGATCATTTATCTCACGCTTATCAACTGTAATCTTTGTATATTCGAGCTTTGTAGCATCCTTGATGATGCTCACACCGAAGATTTCTTCCGATTGAGTCAAATCTTTCCAACGACGAATGTCCCAGAAGCGATGACCTTCGAAAGCCAACTCCACACGACGCTCATTCTTTACACGAGCCATAAATTCGGCTGTAGAAAGAGTAGCAGGCAATGGAGGCATGTTGATACCCGAGCGGCTACGAACCTGATTGATGGCTTCGAGTGCGCTCATACCACACTTTTCGGATGTATAGGCGATGTTGTCATAGGCATTGGCCATAGCCTCAGCATAGCTCAAAAGCACTTCGGCATAGCGAAATAACACCCAATTGTGACGTGCACTTGTGGTAGATGCACCTGCCTCAAAGCTGATGTTATTGTTGACATACTTGCGTAGATAGTAACCCGTAGTAGTGACATTGGTCAATGGAGGTCCATTGAGCCCACCTTCCCATATCTCCACTGCTTTACTAGACGGCCAGTTCATCCCGTCGTGTACGATGGTGAGGTAGAAGCGAGGATCACGGTTAGCATAAGGATTGGCTGCCATCGTTGCATCATTCCAATCAAACTGACTACCATCAGTCATCTCGAAAGCACTTGCCAGATTTTCTGTAGGACAAGTAGAGGTTTTACCTCCAGTCACACCCATAGGGAAATTAGCTGCCTCGAAAGAATTGTTAGCACCATTAGGGCGTGCCCAAATCACCTCCAAACTAAGGTTATTGGATGCACCGAAAAGATTGGCAAAACTTTTGTCCAAGCTATAGTTCAAATCAGATTGCGCACCAATGATCTCATAAGCAGACTCAGCAGCTTTTACCCATTTCGTTTTATCGTTTTGTGGATTATAAAGTGGACTGGCTGCATAGAGTGCTGCACGTGCTTTCAATGCCAGAGCCACTCCTTTGGTGACACGACCAGTTTCCTTGTCCTTTCCAAAGTTATTATAACTTACAGGTAATACTTGCGACATGGCTGTACATTCAGAGATAATAAAGTCGAAAATCTGGTCGGGAGTAGCAGGTGAAGCATTATTTGCTTCATCAATTGAAAGAGTTTTAGTTACCAAAGGAACATTCTGGAAACGTCTTACCAATTCAAAGTAGAAGTAGGCACGTAATACCCTTATCTCATATTCATAATTGGGATACTCTTTCATCCAATCTTCATATTCATCACCATACTTCCAATCTTCGAAAGTCAGGCCAGTTAGGTTCTCCAAATAGTAGTTCACGTCAAAGATCCCTTTATAGTAGTGAGCGAACTTATCATCGATCGTATTATTGGCCGACCAGGTACCATTAACGAATCGTTGCACATTTGATGTCTCATAAACATGCACAGCATCATCCGTAGCGGCATCTTGCATGGCTCCATCAATACTACAGAAGTCATGTGGCAGATAACCATAAACATTGGTCACAAACTGTTTCACTCGGCTATAACTTCCTTGAATTTGTTCCAAGGGGTAGTAATCTGCTTCATTACAATCCATAAAATCACATGATGCGAACAGGAATAGTGAAATGAAGAAAGTCAGGTATTTATTCTTAAATCTTAAAGTACTCATACGCTTAGAAGGTTAAATTAAATCCAAATGTATATTGTGTCATTGTTGGATGTACAGCACCAACAGCTTCGGGGTCACTGATCTTTATCTTGTCATGTGTGAAAAGATCATGGGCACGCGCAAAGAGTCTCAAACCGTTTATCAGCTTACGCTTATCTGGGTTGTTGTTCATGAAGCGATAATATACTTCTAGTGTTCTTAGTTTAAGGAATGATGCATCAGCCACCCAAAGAGAGTTGGTGTTGTAGTTATTAGTTGATCCCGAATAGGTGAGACGTGGCAAAGTTCCATTCGGGTTTTCTTCACTCCAACGATTCTCATAATAATGGGTAGAAATAGTGTTATTCCCCACAATAGGACGATAAACACTCCGAGTATCGAGCATTTTGCTATAATTCCCAGCACCTTGGAATAGCGCATATACACCAAAACCACGATACTCCATTTCTACATCAAATGAATAGTATATCTCTGGACAAAGTGTATTATAACCTATCGCCACCATATCATAAGAGTCAATGCGATTATCACCATTCTGGTCTTTGAACATCAAATCACCAGGTAGCACATCGCCCAAATATTGTTTTACGGGACGATTATCGATTTCCTCTTGTGTTTGATAAATACCGATCACTTCATAACCGAAGATCTGATTTAATGAACCTCCAGTACGCTTCAAATAATCGTATGGACGGTATTGTTCGTTCTGGTTAACAATCTTATTGCGTACGAAAGAGAATTGTCCACCGAAACCATAGCTGAATTTACCGATGCGGTCGTTCCAGCGCAAAGATGCCTCAATACCTTTATTATCTACCACCCCATCATTGATGTTTGGGATGGCCATTCCCATAACAGCCGACACCGCATTATCACCACTCACCAAGATATCTGTGCGATGATCATAGAATGCATCTACTGTAAGCGATAGTTTATTCCAAAGCATCATATCTAAACCTATATTCAGTTTATGCGATTTCTCGTAAGTCAAGCCATAGATACCAAGCTGCGTTAGTTTCATACCACTCATTGATGCGGGCGTATCCTTAAAGAAATAAGAATTGCCAGAGCCGAATATATCTTTATAAAGATTCATACCATAGTCGGCACGGCCAGCGATACCATAAGAGGCACGGAGTTTCAATAAGTTCAATGCATCATTCTTCAAGAACTTTTCTTCAGACAATGCCCATGCAGCACCCACCGACGGGAATATTCCCCAACGATCTTTGGGGTTGAGCACACTTGACGCCGACCCCGACAATGATACGTCTAGCATATAGCGATTGGCATAAGCATAATGCACTTGCCCTACGATATCCATGAAGGCGCGGCTCGTATTTTGTCCTTTCGAGGTAGTCTTATCCATTGAATACATGACTGTTGCATTCAAGTCATTTCTGCCCCATCTTCTATCATAGTTGGTAAAAGCTTGGAAGTTAAAATGAGTATCAATACCACCTACACTCTTTGAGAAGGACAAAGTTCCTTCGTTGCGCAAAGTATTGAATGTTCTGTCTCCCGTTTCCAGGTCAATTACAGCCGACTCATAGCCGAAGTTCTTTGTGTTACTATCCCAGTAGGAAGCTGCATTATCCAAGCCCACTCGTATGCCTGCCGACCATCCTTTTAGCAGAGCCGAAAGGTCTTGTTTCAGCTGCATATCCGCATACATAGCGCGCGTTTGAGAGCGTGCATAGCCTTTTCCTGAAATCAGCGCCACTGGATTGTTGCTATATGAGGTGGTACCTCCCCAAATGTCTCTTTCGGTTTTTACTGGGAAAGCTCCGGAAGGGACTTGATACAGCGCAGTAAACAGATCGGAGACTGTCGTCCCTGGACGATTGTGTTCGGTGAAGTTACCCAACAGATTCAACTGTACCTGTGTGGTGGGCGATACTGTGATATCCAGGTTAGTACGGATATTCAAGCGAGAGTATTTCAGTTGTGTCGAATAACCGTCATTGTCTTCAGTGGGTTTTAATATACCCCGACTGTCCAAGAAGTTCAACATGGTATAGTAGCGTACATATTTACTACCTCCCGATGCCGAGAAAGTCACATTATCTCCATAGCTCTTATCACGCAAGCTCTCGTTCACCCAGTCCACATTAGGATAAAACAAAGGGTTGGATTGGGTACGGAAGGCATCCAGTTCAGTGGACGAATAACGCGGTTGTGAGCCATCGTTGCGCAAAGCTTCGTTCAAAGCCGAGGCATAGGTATAGCCATCCACGAAATCGGGCAAACGATTTGGTGTAGCCATATTGAATTCATACGAGAAGTTGATCTGAGGTTTGCTTAGTGATCCCCTTTTGGTAGTGACAAGCACTACACCATTGGCACCACGCATACCATATATGCTCGTTGCCACCGCATCTTTGAGTACTGCGACAGATTCTATTTCGGCAGAGCTGAGTTCTTTGATAGAACGCTCAAATCCATCCACAAGAATTAAAGGATTTTTGCCGTTCAGGGTACCTAAACCACGTATATACATGGTAGCTCCATCTTCCCACGCAGCGCCTGTTTTTTGTAAAACCTGCAAGCCGTTCAGTTGCCCGAAGAGTTGGTTAGAGGGATTTATGCTATTTTTATGCGACAATTGTTCACTTCCTGCAACCGATATAGCACCGGTCACTTGTTTGGCGTTGTAACTGACGTTACGGCCCAGATCAATCATCACCTCATCTGTAAAACTTGACAATGAGTCTGTCTGTGCCATTGCCGAGAATGAGCACAAAACACCTGCTAATATACTATAAATTTTTTTATTCATACGATTGATTATCTATGTTTATCATAAACTACTCCCAACCAGGGTTTTGAATCAAGCCATATCCTTTATTGATTTCATTGAGAGGGAAGGCACTCAGGAACCATCGGTCTTGGAAACCGCCTTCGTTCCACCATGCGCGGTTTTCGGCACCGCCCACCAGGGAGAATTCTTCGCAGATATATGAACCGTCGTTCTTATTCTTATAAATATTCAAGCCATGAAGCCCTTTTTTGAAAGCATCACTCTTTTTCCAGCGAATCAGGTCAAAGAAACGCACTTCTTCATAGCCAAATTCACACGCACGCTCACGTAGTATAGCCTCTCTGAACTGTTCTTGCGACAATCCTGTTTTTAAACCCTTCATACCAACGCGGGCACGGAGTTCATTCACATACTGATAGGCCAGCGTATTGGGGCCTCGGTAATATTCGTTCAAAGCCTCCGCATAGGTCAGGTAAAGTTCGGCGATACGAAGGTGTGGCCATTGAATGACATGTCCATTGTATTCTCCGGCTCGGTCTAATCCCCATTTACGGCAAGCCATTCCAGTCAATAAAGATTTGGCGGTTACTTGTCCCACATTCCAGTCTCTCCCTGCAGGGTAATTTTCTGGATCATCAGGTTTCACCTTTGTCACAGCAGCCTTGCGCCCTTGAAATATATCGCCATCCAGAATAAAAGTCTCATTTAATCGTGGATCACGATTCGTAAAAGGGTTTTTAGTATGTTCTGGATTTTTCCAATCAAAATCTTCACCATCGGCCGTTTGGAACATGTCGAAATATTCTTTTGTCGGACAGATAGCTCCCCAACGCAAAGACTGGCTGGTATAGGGCTGTTGATTTGCAGTATAGTAATTGCTTCGGCGCACAGATATTAGTGTTTCAGTTGTTCCTCTATCAAAATATGCTGCACGGAAAGCATAGCGATAATCAGAAGGGTTAACATCTTCTTTTTGCACCAGCTTATAAAAACCTTTATTGTTCAGATTACTAAAAAAATCCTCACAAGCATCTACTGCTTTCTTCCATCTTTCATGATCATAGCCGCCAAACCACGTCATCAATTCATCGGAGGCTTGTCCGGGATAGAAAGGTGCATCACTGTTGAAAAGCGGACTAGCCACAAAGAGCAATACACGTGCCTTGAGTGCCATTGCGCCACCTTTGGTGAGGCGACCATCCCAGTTGGCCATTTCACTTTCGGGTATACTCCATGGGAAATCGGCTGTCGCTATAGCCTCATCTAGCAGACCTGTTATAAAATCGACTGTCTCTTGCAGTGTAGCACGCTTGGGCATCGAAGTCTCGCTAGGTGGTATTGCCCTATTTACGATGGGCAATGCTCCATAATGGCGTAGCATGTGCGAATAGTACACAGCCACCATGGTTTTAGCTTCTGCTTTAAGGCGTGATTTTTCAGCAGCTTCCATGTCGAGTACTCTGTCTATATTTTCCACAACGAGCCATGCATTACGGATAGCCGACCACATGCGTGTTTCGTTATCATTAAAACGAACTTTTGTAGTCATGAAATTAGCGCGCGGAGAGTTTTCTACTCCCGCATTGTAGCTACCCGAATAGTAGACCTTGTTTACCCCCGAATAGCCCAGATAGTCTTGATTCAAGTCCGTGAGGCCTTCGATATTGCCAAGCCACATCGTATTCCAATAAGTATTGCTCACCTCTAAGCCCATAGGCAGGTATTGGTAACTGTACCAAAGCACGCGTCGCGCATATTCAGCTGTAGAGAAGATGGTATCGGCAGTCACATCCGTGCTAGGTGGTTTCTGAAGAAACTTGTCCCCAAAAGCCAAATCTTCACAAGCATTGTTTGTTATCAGCAGTCCCAATAACAATAAAGTGGAGTAGAAATATTTTCGTATAGGTTTCATAAATGTTTTACTGTTTAGAGGTTAAAATCCTACTTTAACACCGAAATTCACCACGCGAATCAATGGATAGGTATCACCGCTAGGATTACTTTCTGGATCGCAGAAGTCTAGTTTATCGAAGGTGAGCAGATTATATCCTGATACCGAGAAGCGCAAGAAGCTCAAATGTGCTTTATCCAATAATCGTTTAGGGAATGAATAACCTATTTCAATGTTTTTAAGACGGATATAAGAAGCATCGCGCAACCATAAGTCCGAGTTTTTGTAGTTATTGGATCGACTATTAGTCAGTGAGATAGCTGGCGCTCTAGCCGCATCTCCTTTTTCGGGTGTCCATGCATCATCTATCATATATTTCAATAGAGAGCGATTATTGGTTTCACCAAATGGGAAACGATAGAATTGTGAGATCAAGCGTGAAGTCTTAAAGGCACCCGACCATGTCATGCTCAAGTCAAAACCTTTCCATGAAAATCCACCCGTCAAGTTACCCGAGAGTAAAGGATAGATAGGATTACCTATCGCAGAGATGTCGTTGTTGTCGATTTTATTGTCTCCATTCAGATCCTTGTATTTCACATCACCAGCCACAGGCGAAAATCCTGCACCATGATCAGGAATACCATTGTTCTGACCTTTTTGCTGTGCATAGTTAGCCACATCTTCGGCAGTAAAATAGCCATCAAAGATATACCCGAATTGTTGTCCCACTGGACGTCCTGTCTGGCGCATCCACTCATAGGGCTGTGGTATTTCGTCTTTATAGATCACTTTATTCTTTGAATATCCCCAGTTAGTGCCCAAGTAATATTTCACGTTTCCAATCACATCTTCCCAGCGCACAGATATTTCATAACCTTTATTATCTACCTTACCCAGATTCACGATAGGTAAACTCACTGCCAGATAGCCAGGATTTACATTACGCGAAATCAGGATATTCTTACGATGCTCCACGAAGTAGTCGAACGATGTCACGAGTCGGCCTTCAAAAAACTGCATATCCACACCGTAATTCTGTTTGGCTGCCGTTTCCCAAGTCACACCTGGATTACCGATTTTCGATTCCTTGGATCCCGGCACAGCATTGTTGATAGACGAGCCGAACCCAGCATTACCTGTACTGATGATATACGAATCGGCCAAATACAAGAAGCGCGAACCATCCGATACAATATCATTACCCACGATACCATACGACCCGCGAAGTTTCAGATAGCTGATGGTGGGTTTCAGTGCCTGCATGAAGGGCTCTTCCGATATGATCCAGCCTAAAGAACCCGCTGGGAAGAGACCGAAGCGTTGACCTTCGGCAAAGTTTTCCGATCCATTATAACCAATACTGAAGTCTGCCATATATCGTGTTTTATAGTCGTAAGTGGCACGTCCCACTAAGCCTACATAGCTACGTGGAATACCAGGATAGTTTGATCCTGAGTAATAATATTTCATATTCTGGTTATACATCAAAAGTGCCGATACATTATTGTTTCCAAACTTGCGTTGGTAGTTCAGCGCCGCTTCCAGATACCAGTCACGCGATTGTCCGTACGATTCGTTGTCGTAACCCAATACTTGCGCTTCTTGGTTTTTCTTTAAGACCACTGTACCGTCTTCGTCTACAATCGCTTCATAACGGTCGGCTCTACCATTACGGCGTTTTGTGATACTGGCTCCACTATTATACGCCCCTTTGATATGAGCTTTCAGACCTTTTGTTAGATATTTCATATCTTCTTCGAGCATAAAATCGAAGTTGATCACATTATTGTTCAGCGTATTGAAACCCTTACCATAATAAGAAGCCAAAGCGTCACCCACTGCACCGAATTTACCAAATGTCTGAGAATTGATAGTCACCCATTTACCATCTACCAGACCTGGACCTGCAAAAGGGGGTGTCCAGTAGACATCTCTAAATAAATAGCTCACAGAGGTAGATGTGCCATTGCTGTAGTTGGGTTCGCGTTTGTCTGTGATGCGACCACCCAAGTTGATTTTCATCGATGTGGTTTTAGTCACATTCACATCCATATTCACACGATAGTTGTAGCGGTTGTACTTGAAACCTGTGTCATAGCCATGCGTATCAAAACTCTTGAATAGACCGTCTTGTGTGAAGATACCCAGCGACCCGAAGTAGCGCACGCGATCCGAACCGCCCGAGATGGTAAAGTTGTACTGCATCTGCAAAGATTGTTTCTTCACCAGCATATCAATCCAGTCGGTATCCGAATACACCAATGGATTACTACCCGTGCGGAAAGCCTCTAGCATATCAGATGAGAAAGCCACATTTTCGGGCAATACACCATCACGTATCTGCGCATTGTTGTAGGTCGTAGCATAGTCGTAGCTGTTGGCAAACTCAGGAATACGCGTAGGCAACTGCAAACCTGCATTGGCGGAGAAAGTGATTTTTGCCTTACCAGCCTGTCCACGTTTAGTAGTGACCAAGATTACCCCATTAGCACCACGCACACCAAACACTGCTGTTGCCGAAGCATCTTTCAGTACAGTGATATCCTCTACCTCATTAGGGTCCAACTGATAGAACGAGCGTTCTACCCCATCTACCAACATCAATGGAGTCGACAATCCCTCAGTCATCGAGCCCACACCACGCACATAGATCTTCGCGTCATCGGCACCGGGCTGACCGCTTGACTGCACACTCGACAGTCCGGGTATCTTACCACTCAGCGCATTAGCTATGCTCCCTACAGGCGACTTCATGATCTCGTCCGATTTAATGGAAGCTAGCGCACCCGTAATTGTCACCTTCTTGGCCGTACCATAGGCAATCACCTGCACCTCTTCTAGAGCTGTGACATTCTCATTTAAGCGGATTTTCAGTTCCGATTCTCCTTTATAGACCAGCTCTTTGTTTTCGTAGCCTATGAAAGAAACAACGATTGTAGCTCCAACTGGAATCGAGAGTTCAAACTCTCCTTCAACGTCGGTAATCGTTCCATTCTGGGTTTTCTTCACGAAAACAGTTGCCCCCATAATGGGCCCCATGTCGTCAAGAACAACTCCCTTTACTAGTTTGTCTTTGTCTTGCTGGGTAATAGCCATTGACGCGCCATGTGCCTCATTTCCCCAAGCTCTGCTTGAGAAGATGACCATAACGGCCAATGTAAATAACCAAAACTTGTTTTTCATAAAATAGAATTCTATTAGTGTTTAATAATGTAATTCTTAGCTCCGATGTGGCTTGTTGACTGGGAGTCACATCAAAGTATTGGCAAATTAATATCTATTATCAAAGACTGATTCACCAATTATTAAGGAGACTTAAACACCTTTTGTACTTCGGATTATATATGCACCATTTAGGATGATTCTTGCACTTTCCTCTTTAGCTAAGTCATTATATATTAACACCATTAAATAGTTTCATCTTTAAAAATCACAGACTAAAAATCCTTTTTAGGGACACCTAGCCTCAAATGAGAAAGAGTCCAGTACAAGGTATTTGAACCTTGATCCGAACTCTCATTTCATAAGTAGCCTTATTTTTTTTACTCTTTTACGACACCCTCCTTGCGATAGTGCTGCGGGGCCACTCCATAGAATGCCTTAAAACAACGGCTGAAATAGCGGGGCGAGGTGAAACCCAACTGATAGGAGATCTCCGATATATTGTATTGTGTTTCCTCTTCGAGCATTCGCACGGCCTCCTCCAGTTTTAATTTCAGAATCAATTCATTAGGTGTCAGTCCCACTACTTCCTTTAAGCGGGTAAACATCTTGCTTCGTCCCATGTTCAGACCAGAGGCAAGCATATTCACGTCAAAATCCGAATTCTCAAAATTGTTACGTATGATTTCCGTTGCCGCATTCAGCAACTTCTGATCCACTGCATTAAGAGTAGTTATTTCCTTTTGATCCGATTTATCGGTCCGATTGGTCTTTTTGAGCAACATTTGCTTGTTGCGCAGCAAGTTTCCACAGCGTGCTAGTAGCAGCCTCACGTTGAAAGGTTTGGTGATATAGTCATCTGCTCCAAACATATAGCCCTCCAGCGTATGATCCTCGCTGGCTTGGGCTGTCAGTAGCACTACAGGGATATATGACAACTCTAAGCAATTCTTAATTTTGAAGCACATCTCCTTACCCGACATCACAGGCATCATCACATCACTTACCACCAGATCGGGACAGACTTTCGTCGCCAGCTCGAAACCCTCCAAACCATTTGTCGCTGTATAGATATTATAAGATGGCAAGAATATCTCTGTCAACAATTGGAGTATCTCTTCATCATCCTCAACTAGTAGCACCCGTGGCAGTCCAGGTCTTTCATCCTCAACATCCGGACGGTTTAAATTGCTATGTTCCACCAGAGCAAAGCGCGAAAGTAAGTCATCACTATTCTGCCTTTCATCCCAATCAGTCGGCGAAACGGTGATTTTGGCATGTTCCAGTTCGTCTGAAGCAAAGTGTGCATTCCCCATCTGCAGATGGATGCGGAAACAACTACCTTTCCCTGGTTTACTTTCTACCATTATTTTACCCTTATGCGCATCTACAATCCCTTTTGTAAGAGCCAATCCAATACCTGTGCCTATGACACCTCTGCGCATGTTTTCATCTACCTGATAGAAACGCTCAAAGATATTAGATAGATCTTCTTCCGAAATACCACTTCCGCTATCATGCACGGCAATCTCTATCGTGCGGTTCAGTTTTCGGATAGATATCTTTATAGTGCCTCCGTCAGTCGTATGTTTGAAGGCATTGGACAGGAGGTTCAATATGGCCTTTTGCAATTGTATCGGGTCAAACCATAAGTCTATTCTTTCTTCAGCATGTTCCATCACATAGTTGATATGCTTATGACGTGCATGCTCAGAGAAAGATTGATAGGCATTCTTCATATAACTCACTACTTCCACGCACTCCACGCGCAGCTTCATGAAGCCCTGTTCTTGTTTCCTGAAATCCAAGAGTTCCGAAATCAGCAGGCGCATGTTGGTTGCATTGCGATAGATATTGTTCAGTGGTCTACCTATCACAGGCGAGAGTTTTTCCATCTGGAGCAACATCTCTATTTGTCCTATTATCAGTGTAAGTGGTGTGCGAAACTCATGCGAGATGTTCGTAAAGAATCGCAGTTTCATCTTGTTTAGCTCTTCTATCTGCTCTTTTTCGTTTCGCTCTTTCATCAATGATAAAGCCAAAGCTCGGCGACCTTCCTTGATGCGCCAAAAACCATAACCGATAGCCAATAAAAGTAATGTATAAATGCCGTATGCCCACAGTGTGACAAACCATGGCTTGTGAATATGGATATCGAGCTCGATGGCGCGAAAAGCATCTGCCTTTTGATTATTACTGATCTCGCGCATTTTCAATACATACTTACCTGGCGCCAGGTTGGTATAGTTGATTCGCATCTGGTTGGCGCCTAACCAATCTTTATCAAATCCTTCCAATTTATATTGATAGCGAATATTCTTCTCATGTTCCACATAATTAGAACCTGCGAAATCTATCATCAGATTGTTCTGATCGTATGAGAGGTCAACCTTATCATGAAACGGCAAACCTTCGTTAAGCACGCCATGTACATCACCTGGCTGTACCAGTGTATTGTTAATATATAGTTTTGCAAAATACAGTTCGGTCTGATTGCGCTCCTCCGTATATAGATTGCGTTCATTAAAAGCAATCATCCCATCTACTCCTCCTACATATATTTGGTCATCTGCAGCACTCCACACGCCACAGCCATCCATCACCGCCGATATGCCACCACGCAGCCCTAGCTCTAACGAGAACATTGAAAAGTTGAAAGGCGAATAGATGGAGATTCCTTTATCACTTGTTATCAGTATATTGTTGAGAGGTGTTTCTACTATATTATAGCAGTAGTCACTCAGTAGATTATCCTGCTTTGCGGTGAAGTGTCGCCAAGTTTTGGCATCATTATCGAACGAATAAACTCCATTGCCTAGAGTAGTAAGATAGACAGTGCCATCTTTAGCCGTCATTATTCGAGTGATACGCGCTTCGGCTCCAAATACATCTGGCTCTACGCGTATAATCTTGTCCAACTGGTTTAGGTTTCGCTTAAACAGGCGGAAATTGGTGGCCAGCCATATATTATCATTATTGTCTATATCAAAGGTAATGTAATATTCTTTGCTACAGATCAATTCAAATTCATCGTTGTCCGGATTCAGTCGCCACAGCCCATTGCGTGACGACACATAAAGCCAACCCTTGTGAAACAAGCAATGATATATGATCTGATTGGGACCTTTACCAGTTCTCTTAAAGTCCAACAGAAAGTTATGAAAGCGCCCTGTTTTCTTGTCGTAGCGGCTAACTCCACCTGTATAAGTCCCTATATAGATTTGGTCGCGCAGATGGTCATAAGTGATGGTCTTGGCATTGTTGTGCAAGATAGAATTGTTGCCCGAGGCTGTGAAATGAGTAAATGTGCCCGTTTTGCGGTTGAGGCGATTCACACCTCCGCCATCCGTACAAATCCACAGGTCGTGATCATTGTCTTCTACCATTTCGCCTACAATGGGAAAGCTCAGATAATCGGGATTGCCCTCGGCATAGGTGAAGTAGGTAAAATGATCCTTAGACTGGTTAAAGTAGTTAACCCCTCCATAATAAGAACCCACCCAAATACTACCTTGTCGATCCTTGCAAAGTGAGAATACGGACTGATGTCCTAGTGAACCCGGATGATAGCCTGGACGATGAACCTGATAGGTATCCGAGTAGGGATTGTACATCTGCAGGCCTTCGAAGGTGCCAAACCAGATATTCTGACGATCATCTTCCACAAAGTCGCGTATCTGCTCGCTCACCACCCTGTTTGCGCCTTGTTCTTCTTTCCGGATGATGCCATCGCGCCCCATGCGATAAAGTCCATCCATACGAGATGATATCCAAAGTTCGTCCCGGCTGCTGACAAAAAGCTTGTAGATTTCAATATCGGGCAATATGCACTCTACCACTTCATTTTCCATGGTGTATAGCCCTTTGGATGTACCTATCCATATCTTCTCACCCATCTCTTGCATGCACCACACCAATGGTGTGTTCAATCGACATTTATAGCTGATGGAGTCTGTCTGAGCGCTGTGAACATAAAGTGAATCGTAGACCGTAAACCAGATGTCGCCTTTGATGCAGTTGATGGATCCCAGACCACGCGAATAGATTTCCTTGAATGTTTCTTGACGAATGTCGTATTTGAGAATGGAACTATTGTTGCGCATGAAAATATCACCCTTGCTATTGCCCACGATTTGGAATATAGATCCAGAGAGGAGTTTCTTGCCAAGCCCGTTATCTGTCTCATACGATTTTATGATGTCTATTTTTCGGCCATCATAGACATTTACTCCTTCGTTGGTGCCAAACCACATACGTCCTAAGGTGTCTTGATAAATGGACAACACGGAAAGATTGGAGAGGCCATCATTCATACCTATCTTCTTGAAGTATTGACCAAAACAGTCAGGCACAACAAAAAGGAGGCAGAGTAAAAAAAGCAACAAATAATTGTGTTTTTTCAATGTAGTAAAATTCATAATAAGGAGACTTTAGTTGTAGTATAGATAAAAGTGCCGGCTGTTCGCAACGACTGTTTTAATATGCTTAACAAATATAAGACAATCTCATTAGGTTATAAAATCGGACATTCTTTATTTTACGCACAAAATGTACTGTTTTAACACACATATAGTACATCCAACCTTGCAAAGGTATACCATATTTGTATAACATAATTTTATATAATCCTAAGTATCATATATTTGTCACACTACAAACCTTACACATGCAGTAGCGTCATTGACAAGAAGGGAGTTGCATGTGTAACTAAAAACCAATTATATTTGCCAAGGATACTAAAGGGGTTTACCAAGTAAAAACCGTATATCAAACATTATTTAATTTCATGCTAGCTTGCTTACATCTATATAGCTAATCAACAAGAACTTATGTCGCTATGCCATTCAATCTAGGGTATGGAAAGATGAAACGAATCCCAGGTATGCCTAACCTGTAAGTTGCGCAAGGCTGGTCATCGTATCGAATACGCCTACCCAATACGGAGATCAAGGTTACTTGATAATGGGCATGATGTTTCTAATAAATTTACTATCTGTTTATAAAAAAATGACATGATGAGCACTAAAAAAATCTTATGCATGATTCTTTACATCTTCCTATCTAGCCCATTGATAGCGAAAGATTTTAAAAATAATTACCATCTATGGTATGACAGACCAGCCTATAACAGAGGTGCAGACTATACCCGTGTGGTTTCTCGTGGATATCCCTATGACGAAGACTGGGAGCGTTGGTCGATTCCCATCGGCAATGGTGCGATAGGAGCCTGCATATTTGGACGCACTGACACGGAGCGCATACAGTTGACAGAGAAGACAATGGGCAACAATGGAGCTTATAATAAAGGAGGTGCCACGAACTTCGCTGAGATTTATATCGATTTTCATCATACACATGCCAAAAATTACAGAAGAGACTTATGGCTTAATGAGGCGATTTCGACAGTGAGTTATGAGCATAAGGACGTAAATTATAACCGTGAATATTTTATGAGCTATCCTGACCAAATAATGGGTATCAAGATTAAGGCCGATAAAGCAGGAGCGCTCAACTTCACGCTGCGCCCTCATCTGCCGTATCTCAGGGCATTTGCGGAAGATGGATTGGGACGTAGTGGAGAGGTGATAGCTGCAAATGATCTTATAACGATGGGAGGTGTGGTACAACATTATGATCTGCCCTACGAGGCACAAATAAAAGTAGTGAACTTTGGGGGTAAGCTGAAGGCTGATAACACCCACGGTGAAGGTCGTATTGAGGTATGTGGCGCTGATAGTGTGGTGCTCTATGTAGCTTGTGCCACAGGCTACGAGCTGAATGAGGATGTGTTTATACGCCCCGCTCTGGAGAAATTCAAAGGCAATGTTCATCCGCACGAGAAAGTGACACAACGCATCGCTCACTGCACTAGCAAAGGGTACGAAGCTGTGCGTCAATCGCATATCGCTGACTATACAGCGCTGTTCAGCCGTGTAGGTCTACACTTGACCGACGATGTGCCTGCTCTGCCTACAAACCGTCTCTTAGCACAGTATAAGTCGGGCAAGAAATCAATCTATCTAGAAGAATTGTTTTTCCAATATGGACGTTATCTACTCATCGCTTCATCGCGCAAAGGTTCGTTGCCCGCTCATCTGCAAGGTGCTTGGAATCAGTATGAATATGCACCATGGTCGGGTGGCTATTGGCACAACGTAAATGTACAGATGAACTATTGGCCATCTTTCAACACTAACTTGGCTGAGCTCTTCGAATCGTACATGGACTACAATGAAGCTTTCAGGAAAGCGGCTGTGCGCAATGCAGTTAACTATATCAGTAAACACAACCCATCGGTACTCGATCCGATAGATGAAGAAAATGGCTGGACGATAGGGACTGGGGCTAACGCTTTTAATATTGAAGCTCCAGGTGGTCATTCAGGTCCTGGTACAGGTGGTTTCACATTGAAACTCTTTTGGGATTATTATGATTTCACGCGCGATAAACAGTTATTAAAGGATCATATCTATCCTACTCTATTGGGCATGGCCAAGTTTCTATCGAAAACCCTGGTCGAGCAAGAAGATGGGACATTGCTAGTCGATCCTTCTTATTCGCCAGAGCAAGTACATCAAAAAAGCTACTATAAGACAAAAGGGTGCATCTTTGACCAAAGCATGATACAGGAGACTTACATGGACTTACTGCGAGCTGCGGAGATATTGAAAATCAAAGACCCGTTCTTGAAAACTGCGGAAGAGCAGTTGGGCAGACTGGATGCCATACTGATAGGTAGTTCGGGACAAATAAAGGAGTTCAGAGAAGAAGACAAATATGGGGATATAGGTGAGTATAGACATAGACATCTCTCACACCTTTGTGCCATGTACCCAGGTGCTACCATCTCTAGCAACACGCCAGAGTGGCTTGATGCGGCCATCGTCACATTGAATGAGCGCGGCGATTTCTCGACAGGATGGGCCATGGCTCACCGCCAAAACCTATGGGCGCGTGCCAAGAATGGCGAAAAGGCGCATCAACTCTATCAAAACATCATCAGCACCATGACACTGGAAAATCTATGGGGTTCGCACCCTCCCTTCCAGATTGACGCTAATTTTGGTGCAACAGCTGGGGTAGCCGAGATGTTGATCCAAAGTCATGAGGAATATATAGAGGTGCTACCAGCACTTCCAACAGCTTGGAGTCAGGGCAGCTATAGTGGTTTGAAAGCACGTGGCAACTTTACGGTTGGAGTGAGCTGGAAAGATAACAAATACGACACACTTACCATCACTTCCAATCAAGGCGAGCATTGCCGCATCAAACTACCTAATACGCAAGATGTGAGCGTACTAGACAGCCGCGGCAAAAAGATAAAGACGCAGATTGCTAGAAATAATATTGTGGGATTTAACACACGCAAAGGGGATAGCTATATTGTGTCGTTTGCTAATTGAAGGTAACTAGAATAAGTGCAGCGGTCCAATGCCCTCTTTGGGGCAAAGGCCGCTGCTGAACAGGTATTAAGATAAAACAGAGAGTCTTATAATAGAATAAACTTGAGTGAAGCACATTGCTTGGTTTGGCCTTCGCTAACGAGCAGAAGATATATACCCGGCGCTAAACCTGTAGTATCCACATCTTTACCATTCCCCTTTTTATATTGTCTACCGGAAAGGTCCGTCACCTCATATTGAATAGTCTCATTGTCATTAATTGTCTGGATTCTAAGTATTTCGCCTTGGCGAACAGGATTTTTTGATAGGACTACCAGCCAGTTTTCCTTGGCATTCACAATCTCTTCGATGGATGTTGGGGTTTCTGTTTCAGGAATATCCATCAGCGCCATTTGCCTATATTGAAATCGGCCACCTGGATGGTGCTACCCGATGCAGTATCCCACTCGTCAATCATCACTTTTACATAACGATGGCTAACTTTTGCTGGTAGCTTCACTTTGTTTTCGGCGACTGTTGTTTGTAGTGTGATGCCTTCTAAAATAGGCGCGAATTCGTCAGCTTCATTGTCCTTGCCATAGAATGATATTTTTTTAGCTCGGAGATACTCTAAAGCATTGTTGTAATCGCGATGGCGATAGATAAAGTACTCCATTTCTTGAGGCGACTGCATGTCAATGGTGAATGACGGGATATAGTCGGCAGGTGCGACAATACCCGAGAAAGTCTTTCCGGGCTTTACAAAGAGAAAAGCCGAGTTGGTGCTCTCGTCAATGATGTATTGTGGATTGTCGCCTCCCACAAGAGGTTCACTATCTGCAGGGCCGTTTATAGAGGTAGTAATAGTCCATTGCGAACGATCGGCCAATCTGTCTCTTCCTTGCGAAAGCGGAGTAGACTCGTTGACAACAAACTTCTGCGACACTCCCTCGTAAGGGGTTTCCCTCTGATAAGTGACCTGGCGGCGGCTTTTAACTTGTGGTGTTTCGATGCCCAAGTTGATTCCGGTCGTTCCATTTGTAGGATCAGACACGTAAACTATCACATTGGCTTTATCGCTATCTTTTATCAAGACGATACAGGGTGCATCGGCCTCTACAGTCAATCCATTCTTCTTGAATCCAGCCGCTTTACAGAATACCATTCCATACACTCCTAGCGTTTTGTGGTGAACGGCTTGTACAGAATCGGAATTCACAATAATATCTATTACACTTGTATCATAAGCTGCCGCCTCAGTTGGTGTGGCAACACCTGGAACAAGGATATAGGCATAAGAATCATTGACGGGGTTGATACCATGATTAAATGAAAGAGTAAACACATCGTTGTAGAGCAAATCGCCTGAATAATTGGTGTTGATGTCGGTCCAACGTCCACTCTGCTCCGCTGCAGAAAGTTCGATTTTACCCTTTTGCGGGAAGTAGTAACCCACATTGCCATGATGTACCCAATCCAGATTATTATCATAATCGTGCGCACCCTTGGTCAGCGTAGACTGAGATCCGTTGGCAGAAACTACCACATCACCGCTAAGTAAGCATTGGTTAAGGGTAGTATTAACTTGAAATGGAGAAGCAGATTGGATACCATTGCCCAGACATACAATTTCGTTGTCGAAGAAGAACCATGCCTTATTGGCCTCTGTGTTGACAGCAAACTGTGTATCGTAATCGGCATAACGATAGGCCGACACAGCATATAGACTATCTGTGACACCACCTACAAACTTGGTCAATATTGCCATGGCGCCATCTGACATAAAGTATTGTTTGATGCCTTCGCCGTTGTCTTTAAGGTATTCGTTGCGAGCGGTGCGTGTAGATACCATGCGCAAGTCTACCGTATAAGCTGGACGGCGATGTACGGTGTAGTCTGAACGGAAGAAGTGATTGCTACCTGCCTTTACCCCGAAGGCGGATGTCTCTGAGCCTCCAATACGGGCAATAGCCTCATCATAAGTAGCTGCATTAACAGGATCTAGATCTTTCATACGTTTCATGATAGAGGTTTGTCCAGTTTTCTTGGTAGCGTTGGGGCGCGAAGAGGCACGACCAATCACATTATAAGAGATATATTCGCCACGGTATGCACCGATGTGAAGTTGACGACCATGTTGGGTAAATGAGTTATCATACTGAATTCCTTCGGCTCGTGTGGTGTAAACCACTGTAGAGTAGATATAATCCATGGCTTCTTTCAATAGGTCAGCATCATCAGTGAGACAAGCACGATACATCCAATGTAAAGCCACATCTACACGGTTGGCACCGGCTTGTGCACCCGGATTGCCGCCATTGCTGCGCATACGGTTTACAGCAGTAGTGAAAAGGTCGGTTGGTATCTTTTCTTTGCCGAGGTAGTCCATCATTTACTTTGGCTATCTCGGATGTTTCCCAGCTAGTGCCATTC
>CAMTPC010000039.1 GCA_947074295.1 uncultured Bacteroides sp.
TTCATAATAATTTCATTTAAATGTTCGATTAGAAAAACCTTTCGTTATATCTAAATAGGATAACGAATTATAAAAAAAAATACAAATATAGGTTACATATTGATAACTCTTTAATGGTTTGTCAAAAATGTATCTGTCTCAATGTGTGATCGTTATATGATATTAGGATATCGGTTCTTGTGTTTGATTAAAGCAGACATGTCTTCATATCATTGTTCATTTCATCAATGTTCTTCTGGAATGTTTCTAGTTTTTTTTCAAATAGTTTGATGACGTTATTTCCATATTCGCTGACTATACAGCCACCACCACCACTTCCGCCTTTTTGGCGAATGACAATAGGTATAGGTGATATCTTATTAATTTGATCGATTAAGTTCCATGCTTGTTGGTAAGGAATTCCTTTTCTTTTAGCTGCAGCATTTATGGATCCTTCTTCTAGAATCAGTTTTAATAATATATATTGTGAGATTCCCATAAATATCTCGTCTCCTTTATAAATTGCAATTGCGCCATTTATTTGAAATTCATTTGCCATAAATATTCATTTTGTCTCTAATTGTAATACCAAAACTGTGCCAAAATTGTATAATCTTAACAATCAAGGATATAGCATTTTTTTCTGAATGGGATAAACTACATTTATGTAGCTTATTGATAGCTAAATTACAAATATGTAAATGTCATAATGAAAGATAAGTGCTATGGAATAATGCAATCGGATATTAAAAAGAGAAATATAGTATCTAAAGTATGTTTATAATAGATTAAATATGTATATTTGTCAGCGGTAAAAAGAAGGTTTTTAAAGGGGGATTAGTATGATAAACGTATGCACGAATAGGGTAAAAGAAGGCTGCGAAGTAAAAAATGACTTGAATTTACTATTGCAGATTAGTAATGAACTTAATGGCAGTGAGCTCAACTTGGATATTGTAATAGATCTTCTGCAAAAACAGTTGAAGGCTGACACTATCATGATTTCTGTACTTAATAGGAACAAAGAGCTAATTTACGTGGAAGGAGCTTTTGGATTAGAGGATATAGATATCTCGCGCATCACTTACCAGCCAGGCGAGGGAGTTATAGGTAAAGTGATACAGACAGGGGATATGGTTATTGTTCCTTGTATATCCGAATGTAAGGAATTTATTAATAAGATTGGTTTGCCCTATAAGATCAACAACTTGGATGTTTCTTTCCTTTGTATTCCACTCAAAGAAAAGAATGAAGTGATAGGCGCCTTGAGTATTCATAAAGTGTATCACGGAGTGCCCAACTTCAATGATAATATGCAATTATTGTCTATTGTGGGATCGATGATAGCAAGAGCTGTGCGTCGACGTCAGAAAAATCATGAAGCATTAGACGAGCTTCGAAAAGAGAATAGCATGTTGAAGCAGGTGATTACTGAACGAACGTTTAAAGGTATTGTGGGTAATTCGAGCAAACTACAAGAGGTATTCTCGCTTATACAAAGTGTTGCACCTACTCAAACCACTGTTTTGATTCGAGGAGAGAGTGGAGTGGGAAAAGAGTTGATCGCTGATGCTATACACTTCACAAGTAAGCGTAGCAAGAAACCTTTTATAAAGGTAAACTGTGCAGCTTTGCCCGATAATCTCATCGAAAGTGAGCTCTTTGGTTATGAGAAAGGAGCGTTTACAGGTGCTGTTACTCAGCGTATAGGTCGATTTGAGGCAGCTAATGGAGGTACTATTTTTCTGGATGAATTTGGTGATATACCTTTATCAACGCAGGTTAAGCTTTTGCGCGTCCTGCAAGAAAGGAAGATAGAACGTATCGGCGGAAATAAGTCTGTCGATATAGATGTTCGCGTGATTTGCGCTACGAATAAAGATTTGGAAAAAATGATTGTCGATGGTGGGTTTCGCGAAGATCTATATTATCGGATAAATGTTTTTCCTATTTATGCACCGCCCTTACGCGAGCGTCTACATGATATACCTACTTTGGTTAATTACTTTATTGACAAGTTTAATAAGCAGAACAACCGCAATGTCAAGCGTATTACATCTTCTGCCATCGACTCATTGATGGTTTACCATTGGCCAGGCAATATTCGCGAGCTTGAAAATTGTATTGAACGTTGTTGTATCCTCTCCACTGACGATGTGATTCATTCTTATAATCTACCTCCCACTATACAGAGTGCCCTTTCGAGTAAAACCGAACATCAAGGGACATTGGAATTTATTATTTCAAAACTAGAAAAGCAAATCATACACGATACGATGATAGCAACAAAAGGCAATATTGCCAAAGCGGCTACCATGTTGGGTGTGACCGAAAGAATGATGGGGTTGCGTATTCGTAAATATAATATAGAACCAAAAATCTTCAAAATTTCGGGAGGGCAAAACTTCGATAATCATAATTAAAATAGACTGTTATGGCTTTAATTGTAGATACTCATTCGGAAAAATTCATCAATTGTGACTTTACAGACGTATATCACTGCACGCGATTGTGCGAACTGGTTAATGCTTATATCGCAGACCCTAAAGGTGGTGGAGAACAACTAACTGATAGACAAAAACTGCATTTGCTTGATGGTTTGGAAACAAGTCCTAACGCAATCGTATTATTTGCGCTTCTTGAGGAGGAGATAATAGGTTATACGGTGGCATTTCTAAATTTTTCCACTTTCAAGGCTGCACCGATGCTCAATATCCACGATTTCTTTTTGCTGAATCCTTATCGTGGAAAAGGATGGGGCAGAAAAATGTTACACAAAATTAATGATGTCGCTCACGCATTGAATTGCAAGAAAATAACTCTCGAAGTGCGAAAGGATAATCAGATAGCACAATTGCTTTATTTTTCTGAAGACTTTTCGCCTACAATACCCGAAATGCTCTTTTGGGTGAAAGAGTTGTGATTTAATATTTTAGTTGATTCTATTTATTATTCTCCACAAGCATATGGAACTTTATAGCTGGAAAAATCAGTGCATGCACCTTTATAAAGATGGTGTAGGCTATATGAAAACCCTAGAACGTCATTTGACTAAACCTAGCCGATTTGATAATAAACTGTTATTCAACATGGCAGTGATGAGTTATGAGAAGCTATTTGCGGCATTGTTAGCACATTATGAGATGGAGGCACTTCATCATACCCCTGTAGCCATGTATAAAGAAACGCAGGAAATGGATAAAAATCTTCCTCCTGAAATGTTAGAAACAGCCAAATTGATTCAGAGTTTTGAATCAATTTGTATCTTTGATGGCAAAGGCTATACAACGCCGTCCGACAAAGAATTATTTCAGATTATTCAAGGTTTGATGCATATTCGAGATTATATTGCTTCCACGATTGACCTCAATGGGAATGCTGTTTGAAAATGAAGGTGTAGCATTTTTCAGTTTTAGTGTTACAATATCTTAATTATAGCAATAAATGTGAAATGTATAGATGTTGTATATCTATTCTACGCTAATTTTGTAAGTGGATGAAGAAACTCGTTAAAATATTACCCATTTTGCTTATAGCTATTATCTCTACCGGGACGATAGGTATAAATATTTTGAGTTATTGCTGCAATCACAAAGAAATGAGTCTACTCATTACTTCTGTTTGCAACAATGATGAGGCTTCTCATAATCATCATTCACATTGTGCAACTGCGTGTATTTGTTGTTCCCATACCCCACATGCAGCTTCTGGTGATTGTTGCTCGGATGTTGCAGCCGATCACGATGAAACTTGTGTGCTATCTTCACAATGCACTAAAAGTAACTATCTACAGCTAAAACCATTAAAAATTAGCGAATACGCTTTCGCTTTATATACACCAATACCGGTTGAAATAGAATTATTCGATTTTGATCCAATGGTGATATTCGATGATACTACTACTGACTTCATCGCATTTATTCCGCCACCCCATAAAACAGGTCGTGTGATACTTGCTGAACACAACACTCTTATCATTTAAATTTATTCCTTTATTACATTGTAGTTGAGGTTTTGCGCTGTGCGTTTAGGCTTCAAGAAAATAATTGCATGTTTTAATTTAGGAATGAATAATTATGAAATTTAAGAATATACTATTTGCCGCGATAGCGCTTGCGGTTTCTACTATTGCTTTTGCGCAGAATACATTAAAAGGAAAAGTTGTCGATGAAGCAGGAGAACCCATCATCGGTGCCAATCTATTATGGGAAGGAACCTCAATGGGAGGTGTAACTAATATAGATGGCGATTTCTCAATCGATTTAACCTCCTCCACCAATCAGTTGACAGCCAGTTATATCGGTTATACACCCGAGACGGTGGTAGTGGCCAACCCAGCCGAGTTTATTACTATATCACTTCGTGGAGAAGTCAGTTTAGAAGAGGTTGTGGTAAGTGCTCGTCGTTCCACTACGCTAAATTCGCGCATGGATCCATTGCAATCCCAAAAAATAACTTATGATGAGCTGTGCCGAGCTGCCTGCTGTAATTTGGCAGAAAGCTTTGAGACCAACCCTTCGGTAGATGTGGCTTATACAGATGCTGCTACGGGTGCACGCCAAATCAAACTGTTGGGTCTATCGGGGACCTATGTGCAAATGCTTACCGAGCAGATACCCAATCTGCAAGGTGCAGCTTCTCCGTATGGTTTGAGTTATGTGCCTGGTCCATGGATGGAAGGTATTCAAGTCTCAAAAGGTACATCTTCTGTGAAAAATGGTTATGAGGCTTTGACTGGTCAGATCAATATCGATTATAAGAAGCCACAAACGTCCGATCCATTTTTTATGAATCTTTTTGCTGCTCACACAGGTCGTCTGGAGGCCAATGTGGATGCCAATATTAAAATCAATGATAGACTCGCTACGGGTCTGTTGCTGCATTATTCGCGCGAGAAGATGTCGCATGACTCGGATGATGATGGCTTTCTCGATATGCCCAAAACAGAGCAATACAACGTAATGAATCGCTGGTATTATAAGAATAAGAACTATATCTTCCAAGCTGCAGCCAACTTTGTACACGAAGGTCGTGAAAGTGGACAGATGATTCATGGCGAGCATATTGAAAATCCTTATAAAATTGATATCAAAACCAATCGTGCTTTGATCTTCACTAAAAATGGATATATCTTCAATCAAGATAAAAATACGAACCTAGCTTTGATCCTTTCGGGTACTTATCATAAGCAAAATTCTACATTTGGCCATACTCCTTATGATGTAGACCAAAAGAATATTTATGCTAATCTGATGTTTGAGACGGAATTTGATTCTAAGAATCGTATCAGTACTGGTGTGAGCATGAATTATGATAACTACCACGAAACACTGAAAGACGCAAGAGTTGAAGGCTTGGATAATATCAAGCTGAAGCGTAAAGATCCTATCACAGGTGCCTACGCTCAATATACTTTTGACTATTACAGTCGCTTCACGCTATTGGCTGGGGTTCGTGGAGATTATAGCAGTGAGCATGGATTCTTCGTTACACCGCGTCTTCACATGAAATATGCTCCATTTGGCGAACTCCTCAGTTTGCGTGCATCGGTAGGACGTGGATATCGCATTGCCAATGTGTTGGTGGAGAATAGCTATCTTTTAGCCAGTAGCCGAAAGATGATTTTCGATAAGGGTCTAGACAACTTTGAGTCGGCATGGAATTATGGAGCTAGCGCGCATCTCACCATCCCTTTATTCAATAAGGATTTATCGGTGATGCTGGAGTATTATTATACTGACTTTGATAAGCAGGTGGTCGCGAATCTAGAAAATCCCACGCAGGTAACATTTTCTAATCTACACGGTCGTTCGTATGCACAAAATGCCCAGATCGAAATATCTTATCCTTTCTTTAAAGGATTCAATCTGACAGGTGCTTATCGTTGGACCGATGCCAAGACCACTTATGACGGTAAGCTGATGACTAAGCCGTTGACCAATCGTTATAAAGGGTTGATCACAGCTTCTTATCAGACTCCTGGTGGTATGTGGCAGTTTGATGCAACATCTCAATTTAATGGTGGTGGCCGTATGCCAGACCCCGGAACCGTAGACCCTTTGTGGAAAAGCGATTTCCCTTCATTTGTGACACTCAGTGCACAGGCCACCTTTAATTACAAAGAATTGAGTATATATGTAGGAGGTGAAAACCTAACAGGCTATCGCCAAAAGAATCCTATCATCGATGCCGCCAATCCTTGGGGAGATCGTTTTGATGCTACTATGATATGGGGACCTGTACATGGACCAAAGTTTTATATAGGTATGCGTTGGTCCATCCCTCGCATCTAGTATCCTTTGATAGATAATAATATGAATCTTTTTTTGTCAAACTAAAACTTATATTTGAATTATGAAAACAATGAAGAATTTCAAAGCGATCATGTTGTTATTCATGGTATCGCTCTTTTCAATGACTCTGGCAGCTCAAGAGCAAAAAGCTGAAGAGGTGACTGTGACATACAGCGTACATTTGGATTGTAAAAGCTGTGTGAAGAAGGTCGAAAATCATTTTGGCCCTATGCGTGGTATTAAGAAAGTGAAGTGCAGCTTAGAAAATCAGACTGTTGAACTGACTTATTCTACAAAAAGATGGGACAATGAGAAGATTGTTGCCGAATTTAAAAAGCTAGAACTAGATGCTAAGCCAGTGGTTCAGGCATGTAGTACTGCAGTGCAAAAGAAACCATCCTGCTGTGCAGGGCACTAAGAATAATTTCTTAGTTGCTTCATTTGCGGAGTGGCTGTAATTATTAGTAGTTAAGGTTGCTCAGCATATGGATTAGGGCTTGTTACTTCGGTAGCAAGCCCTTGTTGTATAGATATGTTCCGAAGAACTGATTGACAAACTGTTGTTGTTATATTTTTTTCGAACACACCGGAGAAGCTTATAGTCTGTTTCGAAATCCATCTCTATTGTTGGATGGTAAAAAATGACATTCCTATAAATCTTTTTATGGGGGAGATTTGTTTGATAAGAAATAAACAAATAATAGAATATAGTTATGAGCGATTGTAAAAAGAACCCCGAAGATGTATCACCAGATAAATTGTTTGATCAAGACAAGGTGCGTGATGAAAAACTAAAATATCCTGTGGAAGATGTATCGCCTAGCGAACCTGCAGATGCTGAGGATGTGAAGGCTGCCGTAAAAGAGCTTAATCCAGATGATGATACAATGGATGATGTACGTGGATAGCAGAGCAGGAAAAGGTAAACGGCGAAATAATTCGATTCAGTGAGCTTCAGACACTATTGCATAGGTTGCTTAATGATGCATCTTATGTAATAGTGTTTGTTATTTTAGACAAATACCTAAATGTGGGTATTGTCCTATTGCAATCTTCTCTGTTAATTTGCATAATTATTCCTAAATGATATTTGAAATGAAGCATTTGCAGAAATATACCGCTAGCGACAAAATGTGTGATCTCATAGGCGATAACTACTCAGTGTTGCAAGTCATGAGTCGTTTTGGCCTCTCGCTAGGCGTGGGCGACAAAACGGTGAAAGAGATATGTGATGCCAACAACGTGGATTGTCCCACTTTCTTGGCTATCGTTAATTTTATGAACGAGGGATTTCCTTGTATAGGTGATGAGCTCGATACTATCTCTGTGCCTGCATTAATAGATTATTTGCGTCAGTCGCATCTCTACTTCCTAGATTTGTGTCTGCCGGCTATCCGAGAGAAACTTCTTGAAGCAATAGCTTATTCAGTTGAGAATGTGTCATACCTCATATTGAAGTTCTTTGATGAATACACACAAGCGGTGCGCAAGCATATGGAGTATGAGGACGAGACAGTCTTTTTATATGTTGAAGCGTTGTTACAAGGGCGCATGACTGGAAATTATCAGATAGGAACTTATTCCAAACACCATGATCAAGTTGGCGAAACCCTGACTGAACTAAAGAATATCCTGATAAAGTATTGTCCAGTGCAGACCAATGCTACTTTGTTTTATATAGCTTTGCATGATATTTTTGCCTGCGAGGAAGGATTGGAATGGCATTCGAAGATTGAAGATTATCTTTTTGTACCTGCTATCTTAAACCTAGAAAGGAGGGTAAGGAATGTGCGCTAACAATAGTTTTATGAAACACGTAGTCATTGCCGAAACCTCTGTCATTATTCGTAGTGGGTTGGCGATGACACTCAAGCGCTTGCCCAATTTTAAGATACAGCCGATTGAAGTCCTTTCGGTTAATGCACTTAACGACTGTCTTATTACACAGCATATCGATATACTTATAGTGAATCCTACATTTGGGCATTACTTTGATGTGGATCATTTCAAGATGGAGTATGCGCACAAAGGAATACGAGTCATTGCTCTTATCACGAGCTTTATCGATGCTACGCTCTTGTCTAAGTATGATGAATCCGTGTCTATTTTTGATGATCTCGATGCGATAGCTGCGAAATTGACAACTCTACAGGAAGCTCCTGCCGAAGAAACAAAGGAAGATGAACAGGATGTGTTGAGTCAGCGTGAAAAGGAAATAGTGATTTGTGTCGTAAAGGGAATGACGAACAAAGAAATAGCCGAGCGCCTCTTTTTATCTGTACATACTGTTATTACACATCGAAAGAATATCAGTAAGAAGTTGCAAATACATAGTGCGGCGGGATTGACTATCTATGCCATTGTAAATAAGTTAGTTGAGCTTGATGAAGTCAAAGGATTATAAGAATTCTGGTGTTAATGTATGTTATTGTGTGTGTTTCCGTTTGCGCACACGAAAAAAACACTTTATATTTGCAGTGCAGTTGGGAAATTGCTTTAGTTTATAAGGTAATATATTTTTAGGTATTAGTAAATCATTTCAATAGGTAATTAAAATAAGATTTAGGTATTAGATTAATTGAAGGATAACACAGACAGATTTTTTAGAGTATTAGTTTTAAGATTTTAGGTTAAAAAGAAGATTGTTTTAAAGGATTAGATGTTTTTTCAAAAAAGAAAAGCCAATTTGGCTTTTCTTACAGCGAACGAGGGATTCCAGAATGGAATTTGCTCGTTTTTTTTATACATAATTTCGCAGAATCCCAACTAAAGTCTAAATTTGGGCTGATTTTCTATAATCTACTTGTTTATTCGGCATTAAAACTTCATCTCTCGATGAAGTACCTGGGCTTTAATCTGCATAAACTGATATTGTTGAATATTAATTTACTGTGAAATACGATGAAACCCAAAAAGATTCATTTGGTTTATTTTAGCGCAACGGGCGCAACTGCGCGTATTGTGTCAGCTATAGGTAGTTATATCGCTTCTGGCGATATTGTGAAGCATTATATCGACTGTCGCACCTTTTCCGATTTATTAATCCCCGCTGATGAATGGGTAGTTTTTGGTGTACCTGTATTTTCGGGTCGCATTCCGGAGATGGTTTTGCCTTTCTTGCGAAAGGTAAAAGGAGAGGGTACGCCTGCTATTTTGGTCTGCACTTATGGTAATCGCGATTTTGATGATGCATTGATAGAGCTGCAAGACTTAGTAGAGGATAATGGGTTTTATCCACTCTCGGCCGCTGCTTTTGTGACTCAGCATTCCATTTTCCCTGCAGTCGGAAAAGGACATCCAGATGATAATGATATGTTTCAGATTCAAGATTTTGTTCAACAGACGCTGCAGATGGCTGAACGTTCATTGCTGAATACGCGTCTGCTTGTTAAGGGTAGTCGTCCATATCGTCCTATAAAGGCTGTGCCGCTATATCCACGCACCAGTATCAATTGTAATAAATGCGGGGCGTGTGTGCGCAAATGTCCTAGGCAGGCTATAGCTGCCGATGATCCTTGTGTTGTAGACAAGAAGCAATGTGCCTCTTGCGCGGCTTGTATCTCAGTCTGTTCTAAGCGCGCTAAAAGTTTTGGCGGATTGCTTTACTGGTTAGTCTCGAAACATTTTGAGCGAAGCTATAAAAAGAATAAAGAGTCTTATTTTGCCTACCGTCAATAAGTTATGAAGTTGCTAAGAGCAACAAAATTTAAGTCAATTAACTTAAAAATGCCCTTGCTTTTCATGCTTTATAAGGAGAGTTTAATAGAACAACTTTGTTCCTTAGTCAAATTATGGCTATCTTTGCGTCGCTTTAAAAACTAAACAAAAGGCATTGGCTGCTGGCTGATGCCTCTATTATTGTAATGTAACGACCGATGATAAGAATAATAATTAAATCTCTCTGGGTTCTTTTTGTGTTAGCAGTAGCTCTGTGTATCATATTATTTGTAGCTATTTCCAAAGGTTGGATTGGCTATATGCCGCCTATTGAAGAGCTGGAGAATCCGAACTATAAATTTGCTACCGAAGTCATTTCAGAAGATGGAGTGGTATTGGGTAATTATTCGTCCGAACAAAATAACCGAGTATATACGGGTTATTCCGATCTTTCACCTCATATCATTAATGCCCTTATCGCTACGGAGGATGTTCGTTTCGAAAAACATTCTGGTATCGATGCCAAAGCTTTGGCTCGTGCCATCGTAAAGCGTGGTATATTGATGAACAAGAGTGCAGGTGGTGGTAGTACCATTTCGCAACAGCTTGCCAAGTTGCTGTTCACCGAAAATGTAGCAAGCAATACCATGCAGCGTATGTTTCAAAAGCCCATCGAGTGGGTGATTGCTGTAAAGCTTGAGCGCTACTATACTAAAGAAGAGATTCTGACGATGTATCTCAATAAATTCGATTTCCTCAATAATGCAGTAGGTATCAAAACTGCGTCTCATACCTATTTTGGAAAAGAACCTAAAGATCTGGATATAGAAGAGGCGGCTTTGCTGGTCGGTATGTGTCAAAATCCGTCGAAAAACAATCCAGCATCACGCAACGAACGTATTCGTACCAATGCTCTCAACCGTCGGAATGTAGTGTTGGGGCAGATGGAGAAGGCCGGTTTCTTGACTGCCGCACAACAAGATAGCATTGCAGAAATGCCAATCAAACTGAACTTCCATCGCGTCGATCATAAAGAAGGACTAGCTACATACTTCCGTGAATATTTGCGCGGTGTGCTCAATGCCTCCAAACCCGAAAAAGCCAACTATCGTGGATGGCAGATGCAGAAATTCTATGAGGACTCTCTGGACTGGGAAACCAATCCGCTATATGGCTGGTGTAAGAAGAATTATAAGAAAGACGGCACTCCCTATAATCTTTATACTGATGGCTTGAAGATTTATACTACCATCGATTCGCGCATGCAGCAGTATGCTGAGGAGGCTGTAGTGGAGCATATCAAAGAAATACAAGAACAGTTTTTCAAGGAAAAGAAAGGCCGTAAAAAAGCACCTTATAGCAATGAATTGACGCAGGAGCAGATTGATGAGATTGTGGCACGTAACATGCGTCAATCCGACCGATATCGTCAGATGAAAGCGTCGGGTGCTACTGAAGAAGAGATAAATCGTGTGTTCAATACACCCGAAGAAATGACTGTTTTCAGTTGGAATGGTATGCGTGATACGGTATTGACTCCCCTTGATTCAATTAAATATTATAAGCATTTTTTGCGTGCTGGTTTCATGTCAATGGATCCATTCAATGGTCATGTGAAAGCTTATGTAGGAGGCCCTAACTACTCTTACTTCCAGTATGATATGGCTATGGTGGGTCGTCGTCAGGTAGGTTCGACTATCAAACCATTCTTGTATACGCAAGCCATGGAAAACGGCTATTCGCCTTGTGATGAAATGCGTCATGTGGAGCAGACCTTGATTGATGCGAATGGTATTCCCTGGACACCTCGTAATGCCAATACGAAACATTATGGTGAGCGTGTATCTTTAAGATGGGGTTTGGCTAACTCCAGCAACTGGGTGTCAGCATATTTGATGGGTAAGATGAACCCTTATGAGTTGGTGCGCCTGATGCACTCTTTTGGTGTGCGCAATAAAGAAATACAACCGACAGTTTCTCTCTGTCTTGGTCCTAGCGAAATATCCGTAGGCGAAATGGTGAGTGCATACACTGCATTTGCTAATCGCGGCATACGTGTAGCGCCAGTCTTTGTCACACGTATTGAAGACAACGAGGGCAATGTATTGGCCAATTTCACTCCACAGATGGAAGAGGTTATTAGTCCATCGAGTGCTTATAAGATGCTTGATATGCTTCGTGCCGTGATTAATGAAGGTACGGGTGGACGTGTGCGTGCGCGCTATGGTATTACTGCCGATATGGGTGGTAAGACTGGTACTACGAACTCCAATTCGGATGGTTGGTTTATGGGCTTCACTCCTTCACTTGTTTCGGGTGTATGGGTTGGTGGCGAGGAACGTGATATTCACTTCGATACCATGACTTACGGGCAAGGTGCTTCTTTGGCGCTTCCAATTTGGGCCAAGTATATGAACAAGATTTATGCTAATCCAGAACTAGGCTATACGCAAGACGAGCTTTTTGATATTCCGGAAAACTTCAATCCTTGTTCGACAAGAACCTATGAAGAGATGGAAGTTCAAACACATGGTCTGGATGACCTCTTTAACTAACCCCAACGGACATGCATCGGTGTATCATTTGTTTAGGAAGCAACTACCAGTGCAAAGAGCATTTGGGACGTGCACGCAGAATGCTCTCCGAAGCGTTTCCGCAGATACGTTTTGCGGCCGAGCGATTGACTTCACCTTATGGTCTCAGCAACCCGTCGCCATTTTCTAATCAGGTTGCCCTTATCGATACACCCTTCGAGGAACAAAAGGTTTATGGTATTTGCAAGACTATAGAGGCTGCATGTGGGCGTTTGCCCGAAGATAAAAAACAAGAGATTGTACGCATCGATATAGATCTGTTACGAATTGATGATAAAATAAGAAAAGAAGAGGATTTTAACCGGTTCTATGTGCAACACAGCCTAAAAGAGCTGATTCCTCTTGTTGATGATAACCTATCTAACAAATAAGAATAACAATGAAATTCCTAGGGATCATTCCTGCACGATATGCTTCTACTCGTTTTCCTGCTAAGCCATTGGCCATGCTAGGAGGAAAACCCGTCATTCAGCGCGTGTACGAACAAGTGGCCAGCATGGTTGATGATGTTTATGTAGCGACAGATGATGAGCGTATCGAACAAGCGGTATGCGCTTTTGGTGGCCGTGTGGTCATGACTTCGCCCTTGCATAAAAGTGGTACAGACCGTTGCTATGAAGCAGCTATGAAGATAGGCGGCGATTATGATGTAGTGATCAATATTCAAGGTGACGAGCCTTTTATTCAAGCATCACAAATTGATACGCTTCGCCAGTGCTTTGATGATGCTGCTACTGATATAGCTACGCTAGTTAAGCCATTTTCTCCAGAAGACGCTATCGAAACACTAGAGAATCCAAACTCACCTAAGGTGGTTGTGGATAAAAACTGGAATGCGCTCTATTTCAGTCGTTCGGTGATTCCCTATCTGCGTGGAGTAGAAAAAAGTCAATGGTTGAAAAATCACATCTTTTATAAGCATATCGGTTTGTATGCATATCGACTAGATGTATTGCGTCAACTCACTGATCTTCCCCAATCCTCATTGGAGAAAGCCGAATCATTGGAACAGCTAAGATGGTTGGAAAATGAGTTTACTATAAAAGTGGGCATCACCCACATTGAAACTATAGGTATTGACACACCGGAGGATTTGGATCGTGCAGAACAATTTTTAGTCAAACTTACTCATGGATAGAACTTTACAACCCGATATCAAGCCGCTTGATAAACTTACGCTGCTTGCCCCCCAACGCTTCGTTTTGCCCAATGGCATACCATTGACTGTGATTGATGCTGGCGATCAAGAAGTGACACGCGTCGATATTTTGTTCGAAGGTGGGCGCTGGCGTCAAGACCAAAAGTTCCAGGGGCTTTTCACTTCGCGTATGTTGCGCGAAGGAACTTCCACTTTTGCCTCGAGTGAGATTTCTGAGAAGCTAGATTATTATGGTGCTTGGCTGGAGCTTTCTGCTTCTGCTAGACATGACTATGTCACATTCTATTCGCTGAACAAATATTTCGATAAAGTGTTAGAGGTAGTCGATTCGATTATTAAAGAACCACTTTTCCCAGAGAAAGAACTTGAGATTGTTAAAGATGCCAATATCCAGCAATTTAAGGTGAATTTGCAGAAGGTGGATTATCTGGCTCAGCGCGAACTGTTCAAAGCACTTTATGGTGATAAACACCCCTGCGGACTGATAGCGGATGAAGATGATTATCGTGCTATAACGACAGATGTTCTTCGTCGTTACTATGATAAGTTCTACAATAATACAGGTTGTGCTCTGTTCATTTCTGGAAAGGTAGATGAGGGAATGATTGAACAATTGACCAACCGTTTTGGCATACATCCCTTTGGGAAAGCTACTACTGCAACTGTACTGCCATCCTTTGCTATTCAAGTGACTCCTGAAAAACGTATCTTCATTGAGCGGCCCGATTCACACCAAAGTGCCATTAAGATGGGACTTCATATTATGGATCGTACACACCCGGATTTTTTGAAATTTAAAGTGCTTGTCACACTCTTTGGAGGATATTTTGGTAGCCGACTTATGACTAATATTCGCGAGGACAAAGGCTATACTTATGGTATATCGGCAGGCATCGTGAAATATCCCGACTCGAATCTGATGCTGATTGCTGCAGATGCAGACTGTAGCTATGTGGAGCCTCTTATTGCAGAAGTATACAACGAGATAGACCGTCTGCACAATGAAAAGGTGAGTGAAGAGGAATTGTCCGTAGTAAAAAACTATATGGTGGGCGAGATTTGTCGCGGATACGAATCTCCTTTCTCTTTATCAGATGCATGGATTTTCAATTACTCATTTGGTGAAAGCGATGACTACTACGAACGTGTGTTAGAAGCCATACAGACAGCAACACCCGATGATATGCAGCGTCTGGCACGTCTATATCTTTGTAAAGATCAATTAAAAGAGGTCATAGCGGGTAAAAAATAGGTGATAACTATCATAGACGAGATATATTTTGTAATATATCTCTTATCTTTGTGCAATTAGAAATACTGATTAAAATATACTGTAAAGTAAATATGAAATACTTATATACGATTATCCTCTGCGGTGGGTTATTCCTCTCTGCAGATGGTATTCAGGCGCAAAACACAATTAATATCTTCAACCGCACCTCCTCCGAATCGATGAAGATAGGCAACTATCAATTTAAGGATGGATCGACCTATACGGGTGAGATAAAGCGTCGCAAACCCGATGGTAAAGGAAAGACTACTTTTCTCAATGGCGATGTTTATGAAGGCTATTATGTTAAAGGTAAACGCGATGGTTATGGCATATTTCTTTTCTCGGATGGCGAACGTTATGAAGGTTATTGGAAAGATGATATGCAACACGGCAAAGGAGTGTTCTATTTCCAGAACAACAATCGCTATGATGGTATGTGGAATCAGGACTACCAGCATGGTTATGGTATTATGTACTACTATAATGGCGACCGCTATCTAGGCGATTGGGTAAATGATAAGCGCGAGGGACAAGGCACTTATACATGGAGAGATGGTTCGCAATATATAGGTAATTGGCAGAATGACAAGAAGGAAGGACTGGGTAAACTGGTATGGAATGATGGTAGTAAGTATGAAGGCAATTGGCAAAACGATGTGCGCGATGGAAAAGGTACGTTTGAATATGCCACAGGCGAAAAATATACTGGCGACTGGAAAAATGATTTGCAGCATGGGCAAGGTGTCTTTTACTTTGAGGGAGACCGATATGAAGGTGCTTATGTGAATGGTCTTCGTACGGGATATGGCGTGTACTATCATGCTGATGGAAACAAGTACGAAGGTATGTTCAAAGATGGCATGCAACATGGCAAAGGAAAACTAACCTGGGCCAATGGCGCCATTTATGAGGGTGACTGGAAAGAAAACCAGCGCTCAGGAAAAGGCAAATATACCTGGATGAACGGTGATATATATGAAGGTGATTGGGACAATAACTTACCCAATGGTGAAGGTATTCTGATCCAGAAATCGGGCGTAAAATATCACGGAGGCTTTATAGACGGTCGCGAAGATGGTCAAGGCATCCAAGAAGATGCGGAAGGCAATCGTTATGAGGGATTCTTTAAAGGTGGAAAGAAGGATGGTCCTTTTGTAGAAAAAGATAAGGCTGGAAAGGTTATCCGTAAAGGTACTTATAAAGAAGGTCGTCTCACACAATAGTATTGACGAAGGATTTTGTCACTTACGAATATAAAAGGCATCGCCGTGAAGATACAACTTCGCGGCGATGCCTTTTTTGGTGTATTGACGAAATAGGGGTGCTTTTCACTGTACTCACTTTGTGTCATGTTCTTAAACATGTGCTTTGTGCTACTGATTTATTCTTAAAATCTATTCCTTTGCATCAGCATAGCTCAGCATAGTGGCATGCCCTGATAGCAGAATGTCACTCCTGAGTTTCCATCAACAACTCAATTATAAACAATAAGAATACTATGATTCATCGTTTTATTTTGAACGAAGTATCTTACTTCGGACCTGGAGCTCGCGAAGTGCTTCCACAGGAAATTAATCGTTTAGGTTTGCAAAAGGCTTTTGTAGCTACAGATAAGGATCTGATAAAGTTTGGCGTAGCCGATAAAGTATTGGATGTGCTGAAAAAGGCCGGTATCCCTTTTGACGTATTTAGTGAGATTAAACCCAATCCAACTGTTTCTAATGTAAAGGCTGGTGTGAAGGCGTTTGCCGAATCGGGTGCCGATTTTATCTTAGCGATTGGTGGGGGATCATCTATTGACACGGCAAAAGCGATTGGTATCATCACCAATAATCCAGACTTTAGCGATGTCGTTTCGTTGGAGGGTGTAGCTGATACAAAAAAGAAATCAGTACCCATTATTGCGTTGCCAACTACAGCCGGTACGGCTGCCGAAGTGACCATAAACTATGTGATTACTGATGAAGAAAACCACAAGAAAATGGTTTGTGTCGACCCCAATGATATTCCAGCTATTGCAATAGTAGATGCGGAACTGATGTATACACTCCCCAAAGGCTTGACAGCTGCTACTGGACTCGATGCTTTGACGCATGCTATTGAAGGCCTAATTACTAAGGGCGCATGGGAAATGAGTGACATGTTCGAGATTAAGGCTATTGAGATGATTACCCGTTATCTAGAGACTGCAGTCAACGAACCTTCTAATGCAGAAGCACGCAATGGTATGGCAGTAGCACAATACATTGCTGGTATGGCCTTCTCTAATGTTGGATTAGGTGTGGTGCACGGCATGGCTCATCCTCTGGGTGCTATCTTTGATATTCCACATGGTGTAGCCAATGCCTTATTGTTGCCTACTATTATGGAGTTCAATGCACCAGCAGCCTTGGATAAATATGTAGATATTGCGCGTGCCATGAATGTATATCAGACAAGTATGACCAAGGAAGAGGCTGCTCAAGCTGCTGTTGAAGCCGTTAAATCTTTGTCAAAACGTGTGGGTATCCCACAAACGCTGACTGAGATCGGAATTAAAGAAGAAGACTTGGAGCGATTGGCCGATGCGGCTTTTGCTGATGTCTGCACGCCAGGCAATCCACGCGAAGTATCGAAAGAGATTATTCTAGAATTGTATAAGAAGGTGTTGTAGTGTCGCTTATCTTCTATAAAAAAAATAGCGTTCAGACTTCTTCGTCGGAACGCTATTCTTTTTTATTATCTAGTTAATCCTTCAGCAGGAAACAACAATATTTTATTAGATGATATATTGTGAGCTGATAGATTCGTTGCTTACGACACGACGAATTGTTTCGGCAAACATATCAGCAATACTAAGCTGTTTTACCTTAGCACATTTCTTTGAGTAAGGTATGCTGTCAGTAAATACAATCTCGGTCAATGCAGATTCTTGAACGCGGAATGAGGCAGGGTCAGACATCACACAGTGACTAGCAATGGCACGTACCGATTTTGCTCCGGCTTCTTTCATTATATTTGCAGCTTTAGTGATAGTACCTGCTGTATCTACGATATCATCGATCAAAATAACATTCTTATCTTTAACGTCGCCGATGATTTGCATTGAAGCTACCTCGTTTACTTTTTCACGTCTTTTATTGCAAAGTACCAAAGGCACACCCAAGTATTTTGAATAAGTGCTGGCACGTTTCGAACCACCAACGTCAGGTGTAGCGATCACTAAATCTTCGAGTTGCAATGATTGGATATAAGGGATGAATACAGCCGAACCATAAAGGTGGTCAACAGGCAAATCAAAGAATCCTTGAATCTGGTCAGCATGTAGATCCATTGTGATTAAACGGTCAATGCCAGCGACAGTCAAAAGATTGGCTACAAGTTTTGCCCCTATAGATACACGTGGCTTATCTTTGCGGTCTTGACGCGCCCAACCGAAATAAGGTGTTACGGCTACAATGCTTTTAGCAGATGCACGCTTTGCAGCGTCAATCATCAGCAGAAGCTCCATCAAGTTGTCAGAGTTGGGGAAAGTCGATTGAACTAGGAATACTATTCTACCGCGGATCGACTCTTCGTAGGATACTGCAAACTCACCATCAGCAAAGTGGGTGATATTCATGTTCCCAAGCGGGCAGTTAAGACTAGAGCAGATTTTCTCTGCTAGATATCTCGAATTGGTTCCCGAGAATACCAAAAAAGGTGCTTTTTCGCTCATCTTAATAAATGATTACCTATTGATTAATTTGCGTGCAAAGTTAAATAATTCTCTCTACAATCTGAAAGTGTTTAGCAGAAAAAGAATTTCATTTAGCTTTTGATAGAATTATTTTGTAGATTTGCGTAACAAAGAAAATGCTTCTGTCTGCTATTTATCTACATCTACTATTTATGAACAAAGTCGGCCGATATATGCTTCTGCTTGCATATTGCCTGATATTGACAAAAGTCATGTCAGGCTGTTCAGGCATGGTACCCACCAAAGAGGCCCGGACGGTCGACTCGCTCAATATATTGGCCTACAATTACAAGTATAAAGATCTTGATTCTTCCTTCTACTATGCTGATGCAGCCTATTCTAGGGCAACACTCTATAAACAGGGAAAGGCTGAAGCCTGCAATCACATGGCTTTTTGTGCCTTTATAGCGATGGATTTCGATCGTGCTGAGCAGACATACAAAGGAGTTTATGCACTGACCAAGAATGAATTGGAGTGTCTGATTGCTGATGTAGGCTTGATGATGATTTATCAACGCGTAGCACAAAATAAATCTTATTATGATTATCGCAATAGTGCTATACGTCGCATGAAACGCATTCGTGAGGATAGTTCGGTGTTTACCGACAAACATGAAATCAAGCGCCTGACCTATGCTTTTTCAGAGTTTTATATTGTTTCGGCAATCTACAATTACTATCAACAACAGCAAAATGAGGCATTGCTTTCGCTTGATGAAGTGAATCAAAATAAAGTATTTAGACAAGATACGAATCAAAATCTCTACTTTAACTATATAAAAGGTGCAGCCGAGCTATTCTCCGATAAGAATTATAATGAGAAACGCCTAGCTTCGTTTGATGCACTCTATAATGTATATCTTGTTGCCTTTGAAGGGCGTTATGAGTATTTTATCGGCAATGGATTGCAGGGGTTGGCTGATCTAATGGCCTCGCCAGCAGATTATGCTTTTTTCTTATCACGGCGTCGTGATGCTTTGCTTCATCTCGATATTCCCATTGATTCGTTGTTGCCTTTGCGAGTGGGAGAGAAAGCACTCGATGCTTTTAAGGATTATGGTGATATTTACCAGATAGCTGGTGCATATGTATCTATAAGCCGTTATCTAAATCATCATGGAGGCTATGCTCAAGCCTTGGATTCACTCTCGAGAGCACTGGACTATGTAAATCGCCATCACAACCTCTACTATCATCACCCGGCTGATACTTCTGATTACTTACGATCTTTTATGCAGGGTGATACACTCTACAACGAGATGCGTTGGATCACTCACGAGAAAGTGAAGACGGTGCCCGAGTGGATTGCACGTATACGCGAACAGCTTAGTGTATCTTATTCGGGTCTGGGGATGAAGGCCGAATCCGATTATAACCGTAATATCTACTTGGATATACTGAATGATACACGCCAAGATAAAGAGCTCGAAAGTCGTTATGCTTACCTTGAGGCAGAATCGGCACAACTCACCATTTTATTGTTATTGGTTATTGCTGGATTTATAGTGGTTATCATCTTCTTCTGGGTATTTAATAAACGTTCAAAACTTCGAAATGCACTCTATCTGGAGAAATTGCAGCATATCTTGACTCTATGCAAGGATATCACCACATCCATTCCCATGAACATGGGGGTAATACAGCGTGAACTAGACCGCTTGTTTGGGGATGCAAAAGTCACTATCGAGATAGACGAAGAAGAACGCCCTGTGCTAACAGCACGTACAAGATTGAAGCGTAGTGAACAAGCCTTGTTTAATATCCTGTCGCCCTATGTGGAGTGGGTGGCGGATAATGAGCAGACCATAGCGCTATTAAGCGATGAACGCAATCAACTGGAGAAACAACGCTATCTTTTCGAACGACATATCATTGCCAACAAAAGGGAAAATGTAGTGAAGAAGGCATGTCTTTTCATCGTCAATGGCATCACGCCTTTTATCGACCGTATACTTAATGAGGTGGACAAGCTTTTGAAGCTTGGCTATATGGATAAGGAACAAATAAAGAAGGATAAGTATCAATATATCGATGAATTGGTATCTATTATTAATGAATACAATGAGATTCTGGCTTTATGGATCAAGATGAAACAGGGCAAATTGAGTCTGAATGTTGAAGTATTCTCTTTGAAAGAATTATTCGATTTGATAGCCAAAGGAAAGCGAACCTTTGCAATGAAAGGTCTACAGCTTCATATCGAGCCGAATGATTATTGGATTAAAGCTGACCGGGCATTGACGTTATTCATGATTAATACGCTAGTAGAGAACGCCCGCAAATATACGCCCGCAGGTGGTGAGGTGTCGCTATTTGCGGAAAAACGCGAAGATGGTTATGTGGAGATTTCAGTAAAGGATACAGGAATTGGGTTGTCACAAGAGGATGTGACGCGCATTCTAGAAGAGAAAGTATATGATTCGCGCTCCATAGGTCTTGATAGCGCTCCTGATGCAGAAACTCTATTGCTGAGCAAAGGCAGTGGGTTTGGTTTGATGAACTGCAAAGGAATTATTGACAAGTATCGCAAGACCAATGAACTATTTCGCGGTTGTCTTTTTAGTATCGAGAGTGAACCGAGCAAAGGCAGTCGCTTCTTCTTCCGGCTACCCTTGGGACAACGTAGGTTGTATGCCATACTACCGTTTATCTTCTTGGCTACTTCAATGTTCTGCTCCTGTGATTATCATGCGGTTTACGAACAACCTTTCACGACTGGCTTTTCTATTGAAGCCGAGATCCCTGATTCTGTCTATGAACAACTGTTGGACGAAGCGTCTGACTATGCTAATGCAGCCTATTTTGCCAACGTAGAGCGCGATTATAAAATGGCCTTACAATATATAGATACAGCTCTTATACGACTAAATGAACATTATAGACAATATGGCGCTGGCAAATCTACTGAATTGCAACTAACAAGTAAAGCCCAGCCAATAGAAATAGATTGGTGGAATAAAGGGTTTGACACTGATTATCATGTCATCCTTGACATTCGAAATGAAGCTGCTGTTGCTTTTTTAGCTCTAAAACATCTGGACGAATATAAATATAATAACGAAGCATATACGGCACTATACAAACTGCAGGGCGAAGACCATTCGTTGGAAATGTATTGCAATGACTTGGAGCGATCAGCTATCAACAAAACCATAGGTATATTGATTTGTATCCTCTTGCTCCTTATCTTAATCGTTGGTTACTATTTTCTATCAATACGCAAGCGTATGATTAATCAGGATAATCTGAAGCAAGTATTGGAGATCAATAAAAAGGTTTATGCGGCATCATTGTTGCGCACTTCTGATGATGCAGAAGCATTACAGCGAGAAGAAGATACGCTTAAAGCTGTACCCCAACGGATGGTAAGCGAGGCTTATGAAGCGGTAAATGATTTGTTGGGGATAGATATGTTGGGACTGGCAGTATATAGTGAAGCTACCCAGCACTTATTATTCGCTTCACACCCCGCATCAAATGAAATGCCCGAGGAAGTGCAACGCTCCTTTGACAACCAACAGATAGTGATAGCTAATAATCTATTGGCTTTGCCATTGTTGGTTGACATGGAAAATGAACATTCATGTGTGGGGGTGCTATTACTGGAACATGCAGAAGGGATAAACGCGAAGACTGACCGACTGTTGGCTGAACTTATTGCGACCTATATGGCTATTGTCGTGTTTAATGCCGTAGTGAAGCCTGCTACCAAGTTTCGCGATATCGAATCGGCACACGAGGAAGCACGCAGGGCTTCGTGGGAAGAAAGTATGCTACATGTGCAAAATATGGTATTGGACAATTGTCTGTCAACAATAAAGCATGAAACCATTTATTATCCTAGTAAGATAAAACAAATTATAGGAAGGCTCAATGAAGATAAATTATCACCCGAGGCAGAGCTTGACGCAATGGTTAGTATCAGTGAGTTAATCACTTATTATAAGGGCGTATTTACTATACTTAGCTCGTGCGCTTCTCGGCAATTGGAGGAGGTGACATTCAGACGTACGACCATTGAAGTGACTGATCTGTTCACTCATATGGATCGCTATTTTAAGAAAATGGCCAAATCATTACCTTTTACCTTACATTTAGCGATTGTACCATTTCAAGCTAGAGTGATGGGTGATGTGATACTGCTGCACTATCTGTTAGAAAGCTTGATTAACGAAGCAATAGCACATCCTATCTCAGGTGATCTTCGCTTTTCGGCCAGAGAGGATGGTGAATATGTCCGCTTTATCTTTACGGATAGTAGACGTACGAAGACACAAGAGGAGCTTAATCTTCTCTTTTATCCGAGTCTTGAGCTAATGACTACTGACAATAGTCAATTGAGTGGAACGGATTATTTGATTTGTAAACAGATCATCCGCGATCATGACGAATTTGCGGGTAAACGAGGATGCCGAATCAATGCTGAACCTTGCGAGGAAGGTGGTTATACGATATACTTTACGCTACCTATGCGTAAATAGGAGGAAAAGTGATTTTAGAATCGATAAAGAAACAACAGATTTAATGATAGAATAGAGATATGAGTGATAAAAAATTTAAAGTAATCATAGTAGAAGACGTAAAACTAGAGTTGAAAGGAACGGAAGAGATTTTTCGACACGAAATACCTACCGCTGAGGTGATTGGCACAGCGATGACGGAAGCAGAGTTTTGGCCTTTGATGGAAATACAAGTTCCCGATCTGGTATTACTCGATTTGGGTTTGGGAGGTTCAACTACCATTGGCGTGGATATTTGTCGTAATCTGAACCAGAAATACCCCCAAGTGCATGTGCTCATCTTTACAGGTGAGATATTGAATGAGAAGCTTTGGGTGGATGCCCTGAATGCTGGCGCTGATGGAATCATTCTGAAAACGGGCGAATTGCTGACCAAAACAGATGTAGAGGCAGTGATGAGTGGAAAGAAATTGGTCTTTAATTATCCTATCTTGGAGAAGATTGTAGCGAGGTTTAAGACTGCTGTTCTTAATGATGCTAAGCGACAGGAAGCTATCATTAACTATGATATTGATGAATATGATGAACGTTTCTTGCGTCATCTAGCATTGGGCTATACCAAAGATATGATAGCCAATCTGAAAGGTATGCCTTTTGGCGTTAAATCATTGGAAAAGCGCCAAAACGATTTGGTGAACCGACTATTTGGCGCTGGCGAAAGAGTAGGGATTAATGCCACTCGTTTGGCTGTTCGCGCTTTAGAGTTGCGCATTCTTGATTTGGACAACCTAGAACCGGATGAAGAATAACCGGTTACATATAATTCATCCTGCTACACTCTTCTTCCTGCTCACGGTGATGGTGGTGTTGGTCTCATGGATTCTTGAAATCTATGGGATATGTGTGATACATCCCCAAACAGGTGAGGTGATATGTGTCCAAAGTATTATCAGTCACGAAGGTATTCGTTGGTTGTTGCGCCATATCGTGACCAACTTCACTGGTTTTGCACCATTGGGCATGGTTATCGTCACGATGTTTGGTATAGGTGTGGCAGAGCATTCTGGTTTTCTGCAAGCTTGTATCCGTAAAGGCTATCATGGAGGGCGCAATATTCAACGAAAGATTTTGATATGGGTTATTCTGTTAGGCCTGCTTTCTAATGTGATAGGCGATGCTGGCTATATCATTCTGGTGCCCATTGCCGCGATGCTCTTTCAGGCAGCTGGCCTACATCCTATAGCGGGTATCATCACGGCTTATGTGTCTGTGGCGTGTGGCTATAGTGCCAATATCATTATCAGTACGATGGACCCCCTTATAGCACGTCTCAGTGAAGAAGCTGCCATAGCAGGGGGTATTAGCTATAATAATGTAGGGCCATTGTCCAACTACTATTTTATGTCCGTATCAACTATATTGATTGGTATTATCATCTACGTTGTGGCATATCGTGTATTGTTTAAGCAATTAGAAAATCCGATCGAGAATCAATCCATAGATTACAATAAACCCTTATCACATAAAGAGCGGAGAGCGCTTTTCATGGCTGCATTGATTGGTGTGATTTATTTCGCTATCATTTTAATTTCTACTTTTTCTTCGTTCGGCATATTGCGTGGAGTGGGTGGCAACCTGATGCGATCTCCTTTTATCATGGGTATCTTGTTTTTGCTTTCGCTAGGCGCCGGACTCATGGGTATGGTCTATGGCTTTACATCCGGCCGCTATCGCTCTGATGTAGATGTGGTTCAAGGGCTATCACATACTGTCAAGCTTTTGGGTGTTTATTTCATCATAGCCTTTTTCGCGGCGCAGATGTTTGCTTGTCTTTCTTACTCAGGAGTAGATAAATGCATTGCTATATGGTTGACCGAACACCTGTCTGATATAGATGTCGCTGCTTTCCCGATGTTGGTGATATTTATCGTGTTAAGTGCTATTATCAATCTGATAATGGTATCGGCTACTACTAAGTGGGGGTTCATGGCGTTCATCTTTTTACCTATTTTAGCCGAACATGGAGTTTCTCCTGAAATAGCACAATGTGCCTTTCGCATAGGTGATAGTTCGTCTAACGCTATCACACCTTTCTTATTTTATATGCCGTTGGCACTGGCCTATATGTTGCAGTATGATAAGCGTACTACTTACTTTTCGTTACTGCGTTTGACGTGGCCATTTGCGCTGACCATTTTTATAGGATGGATTCTATTATTTTCCCTCTGGTATTGGTGTAACATTCCTTTTGGATTCTAAAACTATAGCCTATGATCACTCGAATCATTTCTCTATTTTTATTTGTCTTGACATGTCTCCCTGCATTGGCGCAGAATGGTAATTATGTATTGGTTTTCCAAGATAATTTTGATGGCACTTCTCTTGATACTACTATTTGGAGCAAGATTCCTCGTGGCCGCTCAGATTGGAACAGGCATATGTCTCCCAATCCTTCGCTCTATAGTGTAGATAACGGTATGCTGAAACTTTATGCACGTCTCAATAATGGTATTGTGGCAAATGATAGGTCGACCTATATTACTGGTGGCGTTTGGTCGAAAGGCAAAAAAGCTATTCGATATGGAAAGGTGGAGGTGAAAGCGAAGTTCCGGTGTGCGCAAGGCACGTGGCCCGCTATATGGATGTTGCCCGAAAACGCCAAATGGCCGTATGGTGGAGAGATTGATATAATGGAACATCTGAACTATGAATCTTGTATTTATCAAACTATACACTCCAACTATACTTATTATCTTGGCCAAAAAACTGATCCACAGAGTCATGCTAAAGTGTCCATACAGTTAGAGCAATACAATGTATATGGAGTAGAGATACATCCAGAGAGAATTGATTTCTTTGTAAATGGTCAATGCACTTTCTCCTATCCCAGGATTGAAGATAAAGCGAGTGAAGGCCAATTCCCATTCGGTGAAGAACCCTTTTATCTGCTGATCGATATGCAAGTAGGGGGCAATTGGGTCGGAAATCCTAATCCGCAAGATTATCCGTCGTGGATGGATGTGGAATGGGTGAAGATGTATGAACTATCAGAATAGCTAAAGCTAGCTCCCTTTGTTCTTCAGAATAATCCAAATGATGATGGGCGCTCCTATCAGAGACGTTACAGCGTTGATGGGCAGTGTGCCTTGAAATCCAGGCAGTTGTGCGATGCAATCGCAAAAAAGCAAGACGATGGAACCACAAAGTATAGAGGCGGGTAGTATGATGCGATGGTTGGAGGTCTGAAACAATCCACGGGCAATATGTGGCATGGTGATGCCAATAAAGGCGATAGGACCCGTGAAGGCAGTAGATACACCTGCCAACAGTGCAGTCGCTAAGATAATCCATAGGCGAAGACGAAAAACGGATACACCTAAGCCGGTAGCGTAATTATGTCCTAAAAGGAGGATGTTGAGTTGCTTTTGTAGAAATAGCGTGATTATCACTCCACATACCACGATAGGTGCCATCACAGCCAGTTGCGACCAGCCGACTGCCGCCAAACTACCAAAAGTCCATGTGATAAAGAGTTTCAGTGTGTCAGGGTTGCTGGCACTCTGCATGATGCTAATAATAGCTCCCGCGAAATAGCCAAACATCATCCCGATGATAAGCAGGGAAGTGGTTTGTGGGATCTTGATAGATACCACAACAACAAGAAGTAGCACCAAGGCCGCTCCCAAGCTAGCCGCTATAACCTGCCCCCAGCCCGAAACAAACCATAAAGGCAGGGCAGAGGTACCCAAAGTAAGTATAGCTACACCCAATCCTGCTCCCGAAGTCACCCCTAATACATCAGGACCAGCCAGTGGATTGTGAAACAAAGTCTGCATCAACACACCAGCTAGTGACAACGCCGTGCCTGCAAGTATCGCAGTTA
>CAMTPC010000040.1 GCA_947074295.1 uncultured Bacteroides sp.
CATTCTCGTCTTGGTATAGGTGTAATAATGGCGATTGGCCGAAGCTATGATTCAAGACCATATCGATGATAACGGCTATCCCATTGGCATGACATTCATCTATAAACGCTTTGAAATCATCTTTCGTACCATAGGCCTTATCTACCGCAAAGTAGAAAGAAGGATTGTAACCCCAACTGTCATTGCCTTCAAATTCATTGGTAGGCATTAGTTCTACTGCATTGATACCTAGCTCTTTTAAGTATGGGATCTTAGCTTGTGCCCCTTTGAATGACGCTTCGGCAGTGAAATCACGCAGATGCATTTCATAGATGATTAAGTCTTGTTTTTCAGGGCGGCTGAAGCTGCTTGTCTGCCAGGTATATTCTGTCTGGTTGGTCTGGAATACAGCTACTATGCCTTCACCACCTTCTGGGTAGGATTTCAGGTTGGGGTAGATTTCATCTGTTATATAGCTATCGTTCCATGGGTCAAGTACCTTTTCAGTATATGGGTCTGCTATTGTAATGTTTCCATCGACCACATATTGGTAGGCATATTCTTGGTTTGGCGTAAGACCATTAAGAGTGATCCAGAAGATGTCACCGTCTCGCTTCATTTGGTAGGCAGGCGCATAGCTCCAATTGTTGAAGTCGCCTACTACATAAGCTTCCTGTTTGTAGGGTGCTTCTAGCACAAGGGTTACAGATGTAGGGCTAGTATAGTTTATTCCTAGTTTATTGCCATTAGGAAGGCTTGCGATTTCTGTATTGGCTTGTACATTTATGGTAAGAGTAGACTCTGCTATCTCTGCTCCGTTTGTAGCTGTTAAAGTCCAATTGTATGTGCCGGCGCTGGTGTAGCTATAATTTCCAGATAATGAAGTCGTACCACTTGTTGATGATGCAATGGTATTACTACCATCACCGATCTGGAATGTGCTGCTTGCCGAAGCTACTGCTGCGAATCGTATAGGCTGACCTTGTTTTACAGTGATGTTTTGGTTGGGCGTATTGAAGCGTACGTTCAATCCCGGCTGATAGACATTCACGAACAGATCACTGCCATCAGCATTCTTACATGTATTGCCTGTTGCGTCACGTAACACGAAGCTCACCTTTTCTATTACCTCGCCTTCGGTAGCGCCATAGAAGCTATTAATACCGTTGGGCATTTCCAATTTCCATTTACTGCCTTCAAGCGGTGTAAGTTTGTATTTATCGTCTAGTGTAGTCCAACTTGAAGCTTTTTTCCAGTCTTCTCCAGCTATAGTCACGCCTGTGTGCGCATAGATAGCTGTTTCGGTGGCACTGATGGCTGAGTTCCCAGCAGATAGATCAAAGGTGAACGTCAATGCTTCTGTGGTTGTAGGGAATTGACTGCTTACTTTACATAGTTCAGGGTATATAGGGATAAAAATATCTTCTGACTGTTTACCGTCTGTGGATCTGAATACAAAGTTGAGTTGAGTGACTTCATCTATATCGTTTACCCCATAGAACTCTTTTATTCCATTGGGGATGATGAATTGCCATCTGTTTAAGCCTATTGATTGTAGCTTGTATTTATTGTCATTATTGCCCCAGTTGGTCTGATATTGCCAACCATCTTTCCCTATGGTCATTAATCCCGTATGGGCATACACATCGCCTGCGTAGCCTTTTAAGCTACCACTAGAGTGCAGTGCATTAAATGTCACCACAATAGGTTCGTTTATAGAGGGCTTTTCTGGGTAAATGCTCCATAGTTTGCCTACTGGTATTGCAATGTCAGTATCACCTGTATCTTTACCCCAGATACTCCCATTTGCATCCTTAAACAGAATATCTATCTTGGAGATACTTCTATTTGCAACTACATCATAGAATTGGCGTATGCCGTTAGGCATGGTTAGTTTCCACTTGTAATCACCTAAGTTGGTCATTTCAGGTGCTGTAGTGATTTCTTTCTGCCACGCGCCATCTTCGGTTGTTACACCTGTGTGTACATAGACGCTTCCAACTACATTGGCAAGTCCGCCGTTACCTTGCGAGGCATCAAAGATGATAGTGACAGGATCATCATTGTCTTCTAGGGTTTCAGGGATTGTCGTGATGAGATAACGCGGAATCTGTGCATAACAGATACTAATGCTGTAGACCAGCAGTAGAGACATGAAGGCATAGAGCCTCCTAAGACAGGATAGCTTCATTTTCATAATAATTAGACTAAATTAGATTAACGATTCGAGTATAAAAATACCCTTCAACTATATAAAAAATGCAATTTATGCAATTTATATATATACTATTATTTGCAATCGATTGCGCTGTGTAAGTGTTTAATTATGAGTTGCATTAAAAAAGAGATGGTGTATTGTAGTACAAAAACACTACAATACACCATCTCACTTAAATCTAATAAATAGTCTTATCCTCTGTTAAGAAATTCCTGGAGCGCTTGCACAGCCCTAGCTCTATGGCTGATTAGGTTCTTTTTTTCCTCGCCTAGTTCGGCGAAAGTTTCAGTTTCACCTTCGGGCACAAATATGGGATCATAGCCGAAGCCGCTTCCTCCTCGTTTCTCTTTCACGATCTCGCCATTGACGATACCATCGAACAGGTATTCTTTGTTGTCGAGTATCAGTGCGATGACTGTACGAAAGCGAGCTTTTCGGTTCTCTTTGCCATTCAGTTCTTTTAATAGCTTTTGCATATTGGCTTCGGAATCGTGAGCTACTCCGGCATAGCGAGCGGAGTAAACACCTGGCGCACCGTTCAGTGCCTCCACTTCCAAGCCTGTATCATCCGCGAAGCAATCGCAATGGTAGCGCTCGTGTATGTAGCGAGCTTTCATGAGAGCATTTCCCTCCAGTGTGTCGGCAGTCTCGGGTATATCATCATTGCAGCCGATAGCTTTCAGGCTTAGCAGTTCTACCTTGTCTCCCAATATGGCTGATACCTCTTGCAGCTTATGTGCATTGTTAGTAGCAAATACAAGTTTCATACGTCACTGTTTATTTTACTTTGATACGATCAAAACCTTCACCGTAAACACCGATAACGAAACTTTGTGATACAAAGGCGTTAGGGTCAATGTCTTTTATTAAGCGGAATATCTCTACCGATTGACGCTTGGAGGCCATCACTACCAATACTTTCACTTCACTCTGGCTATACCAGCCTGTACCATCCAGAACAGTCACGCCACGGCGAGTCTCTTTAGTGATACGATCGGCTATCTGTCCATATTCTTTCGAGAAGATGAGGAACTGCACCGAACGCCGGGCGCTCATCATGATATAATCTAGTACAAAACCGATGATGAACAGTGTCACGAATCCGAAGATCACGCGTTTCCAGTCGTGGAAGATGAAGTAACATGAGGTGATGATAAACACGTCACAGATCATGATCATGCGTCCCATGGTCACATCCTTGTACTTGTTCACGATGGCAGCGATGATATCTGTTCCTCCAGTACTACCATTGCAGTTAAACACAATACCCAGACCAATACCACACATGGCGGCTCCAATAAGACAAGCCATGAAATCCTGGTTTTCGCCCAAGACGAGTGGTGGAATTCCATCTGGACCGTTGATTACCTTCTGCAAGAACCAAAGCAAAAAAGTCAGCATTACAATGGCAAAGCCGGTTTTAATACTGAATCGTGGCCCCAGAATCTTAACGGCAAAAGCCATCAACACTAGGTTGATAAGGAAGTAAGACCACTGGATAGGGAATCCTGTAGAATATTGAATGATGGCACTGATACCAGTAGTTCCACCTGTCGTGATTTCATAAGGGATGAGGAAAGCCGCCCATCCCAATGAATAAGTGAAAAGCCCGACGGTGATGAAGAGGTAATCTCTTACCTCTCTCATCATTTCGGTTTTTGTTGGTTTGTACATATATGCTGTTAGATTACAATGTTTACGATCTTCTTTGGTACGATGATCACTTTCTTAGGCGTTCTGCCTTCGGTCCATTTTTGAGCACGTTCATCACTCAATACAGCAGCCTGAATCACATCGTTGGTCGCTTCAGTAGGGAACTCCATGTTGAAGCGTGCCTTACCGTTGAAGGAGATAGTATAGTTCACCGCATCTTCTTTCAGGTAATCTTCGTTATGTGTTGGCCATTGTGCGTCGCAAACAGTGGTGGTATGTCCCAATGTGTGCCACAACTCTTCGCAGATATGTGGGGCGAAAGGTGATAGTGTGATCAACAATTGTTCCAACACCTCTTTCTTGCTGCATTTCAGCGTGAAGAGTTCGTTGACACAGATCATGAATGCACTCACCGATGTGTTGTACGAGAACTGCTCGATGTCACCTGTCACCTTCTTAATCAGCTTATGCAAGGCTTTCAATTCTTCCTTTGTAGCTGGTTCATCCTTCACCAAGTATTCGCCCATGCGGTCGTAGAACAGTGACCAGAACTTGCGCAAGAAGCGGTGAACGCCGTCAATACCGTTGGTATCCCAGGGTTTCGATTGCTCCAATGGACCTAGGAACATCTCGTACATACGCAATGTATCCGCGCCATATTTGTCTACAATCATGTCTGGGTTCACCACATTGTACATCGACTTGCTCATCTTCTCCACAGCCCATCCGCAGATATACTTGCCATCCTCGAGGATAAACTCTGCCGAAGCATAGTCAGGTCTCCAAGCTTTGAATGCTTCAATGTCTAGCACATCGTTCGATACGATGTTCACATCCACATGGATTTGAGTTGTTTCGTATTGATCTTTCAAGTGATACGAAACGAAGGTATTGGTATCCTTGATGCGATACACAAAGTTGCTTCGTCCTTGAATCATACCTTGGTTCACCAACTTTTGGAATGGTTCTTCCACTACCGATACATTGATATCGTGCAAGAACTTGTTCCAGTAACGCGAATAGATCAAGTGGCCTGTAGCGTGCTCTGTACCTCCCACATAAAGGTCCACATTGCGCCAGTAGGCATCAATTTCTGGAGCCACTAATGCTTTTTCATCACGTGGATCCATATAGCGTAGGTAGTAGGCCGATGAACCTGCAAAACCCGGCATGGTGTTCAGTTCCAAGGGGAAGATCGTCACGTTGTCGATTTTGTTGTTCTCTACCACTTGCTTGTTCGCGGTGTCCCAAGCCCATACTTTGGCGTGTCCCAATGGAGGTTCGCCCGATTCAGTAGGGAGGAACTTCTCTACTTCAGGGAGTTCCAATGGCAGACAGCTAGCATCGATAGCGTGAGGCATACCGTCCTTGTAGTAGATTGGGAATGGTTCACCCCAATAGCGTTGGCGCGAGAAGATGGCATCGCGTAGGCGGAAATTCACCTTCACGCGGCCCAATCCCGATTCCTTGATATATTCTTTGGTTTTAGCGATTGCTTCTTTCACGGTTAGACCATTCAGTACCAATCCGCCTTCTTCGGCTCCTGGACGTGGAGAGTTCATCATGATGCCCTCTTTGGCATCAAAGCTCTCTTCGCTTACGTCGCAACCTTCTATCAACGGACGGATTTCCAATCCGAAATGTTTCGCGAAAGCATAGTCGCGGCTATCATGCGCAGGTACAGCCATGATGGCTCCTGTACCATAACCCGCCAATACATAGTCACTGATCCACACAGGGATAGCTTCTTTTGTCAATGGATTGATGGCATAGCTTCCCGAGAATACCCCACTCACGCTACGGTCGGCGATGCGCTCGCGTTCGGTGCGTTTCTTGGTACGCTCGATGTAAGCATCTACTTCTGCTTTCTGTTCGGGGGTAGTGAGTTGCGCCACCAGTTCGCTTTCGGGTGCTAGCACCATGAAGGTCACACCAAATACAGTGTCTGCACGAGTGGTAAAGATGGTGAATTCGATATCCGAATCCTTCACTTTGAATTGCATTTCAGCACCTTCGCTGCGACCTATCCAGTTGCGTTGCGTCTCTTTCAACGATTCGCTCCAATCCACTTGGTCTAGTCCGTCCAGCAAACGTTGTGCATAGGCCGACACACGCAGGCACCATTGGCGCATCACCTTTTGCACTACAGGGAAACCTCCACGTTCGCTCACACCATCCACCACCTCATCATTGGCAAGTACTGTGCCCAGTTCGGGACACCAGTTCACCATCGTGTTGCCTAGGTAAGCGATACGATAGTTCATCAACGTTTCCTGTTGCTCTTTGTCGCTCATCGCTTTCCACTCATTGGCGGTAAAGTTCATCTCCTCACTGCAAGCCGCATGTACGTCGGCCGTACCATTGGCCTCGAACTTAGCGATCAGGTCGCTGATAGGGCAAGCTTTCTGGCAAGGTATACAGTAGTAGCTCTCGAACATTTGGATGAAAGCCCATTGTGTCCAGTGGTAATAAGATGGGTCACAAGTGCGGATTTCGCGGCTCCAGTCAAAGCAGAAGCCGATCTTGTCCAGCTGTTCGCGATAGCGGTCAATGTTTTTCACCGTAGTGATGGCTGGGTGTTGACCCGTTTGTATAGCATATTGTTCGGCAGGTAGTCCATATGCGTCATACCCCATAGGGTTCAACACATTGAAGCCACACTGACGTTTGTAGCGTGCATAAATATCCGAGGCGATATACCCCAATGGATGTCCCACATGCAAGCCCGCACCCGATGGGTAAGGAAACATGTTGAGCACATAAAATTTCTCTTTCGAAGGATCTTCTTTTACCTCATAGGTATGGTCGTCAATCCATCGCTTCTGCCACTTTTTCTCGATCTCTCTGAAATTATATTCCATAGCGATAATCCTTTTGTTTATAGTGATTTATATTATTCTTTCTGTAAATTTCGGCAAATTTACATCAATAATTTCAGATAATGCTTGCAAAGCTCTAAAAACTACCTTCCGCAACGATTGGTTTAAATATATTCAACAGCCATTTATTATCCATCGCACATCTCCACTTTCTTTGATTTTCTCACCCAATCACCCAAATCTCTTTTTTGCACAACATCTTTCAATGCCTGTTTCCTTAAAAATAGTCTCTTTCGGGTAATTTCTATCTTCCGGCAACAAAACTAGCTCAGTCATTGTTTTTTATGTAATATTCTGTTAATTAATAGGTTTTATTAATAATTCTCGGTGTATGAAGAATTCAGATTTCGCTAAGGGTCATTTTCTGATGTTTGTTGCCACTGTTTTTTTCAGTCTCAACTTCATTGTCCTCAAATACTTGATGCCCCATTGGATGACGGGCTATGATGCCACATTCTTTCGTGTTTGTGGTGGTTTAGTACTTTTTTGGATCACTTCATTCTTTATCAAGAACACCCCTATTATGAAAGAAGACCGTAAGATGGTCTTCTTAGGTGGATTGTTAGGACTATTTCCATTCATGGTTTTCTTCAATATGGCCATTCAGTATAGCTCCATCATCGATGTCTCTATCATCATGACCACACCTCCCGTGCTGGTAGCCATCGTGTCAGCTATCATCGATAAGACCAAGATCTCCTTCCGCAATGGCTTGGGCATATTTCTGTCCATTGGTGGTGCTGTATTCCTGATACTTATCGGCAAGACACATGCTGGTTCGGGTCGCGATTTGCTGGGCAATCTTTTTGCTGTGATCAGTGCGTGTGCCTATACTTTCTATCTCATTTCCATGCGTAAGTGTTCCGTGAAATATCACCCCGTTTCGCTGATGCGTTGGGTCTTCTTAGCGGGTAGCATCGGTGCGTTGCCTTTGGGCATCATCTTCTTGGGCAAAGCCCCTATCCTTCATCACCCTAGTACGGTGGCTATACTGCTTCTATTATTCGTCATCATATTCCCATCATTCCTATCTTTTCTATTGATGCCGCCTGCTATCAAGCGCATCGGTCATCAGTTGGTGTCTATGTACCAGGATCTGATCCCTGTACTAGCCACTATCTTGGCCATCATCTTTAAGATGGACAAGCTCTATTGGGACCAGCCAGTGGCTATTGTTATCATTCTGATAGGTGTGTATATTAGCTCGAGTGCAGTAAAGAAAGAACAGTTTTCTGGAAAGTAAGCACAAAAAAATACCACTCCGAACATAAGTGATAAATCTAATGTCCAGAACAACGCTTTGTCTTAGACTCATCACATACGTCAGAAGTGGTAATCTTTTTTTGTAAAAACAAAAAGTAAAGTTTATGTCCCGCCCCAGGCACCTACGCCCCCAGCGGTATCATTAAGATCTTCTGTATTCTCTTCGATGTCTTCGGCGCTTGGCATATATGAGTCATCTTCGAGTTTGTTCAAAGCTTCCTTGCTATAAGGATCCTTAGGGTCTTTATCTTTCCCCTCTTCTACCTCTCTGCGCTTCTTGTTGTCATCGCAGTTACATTTTTTATCCATAGTCACTTTGTTATTAAGATTCTAACTAAAAATACTCTTCGTGCATTTATTAACAAACAAAACTAGAAAGTAGTTGAATCAACTCCGCATTTTTTTGAAATTACACTCAATCAGTTCATCGGAAGATGAGTGGACTATATAGTGAAATATCCAATAACTAAGCGAAAACTAATGATAATTAGTGACAAATATAAGGAATAATGTAAACATATATTATGTTGCCATTTCTATATGCAGCATTTTGCTGTTTTTGTGCCTTCTCTAAAGATACAAAAAAATATCCACATTAGCCCGCTTTCTCCCCTATTCATTATTAATTTCATATCCTCTTCTATCTACTCAATCAATTGCCCTTGCTCTATTTACGTTTTGCCGTAGGCTATGCTATTGACCAGCCGTACCCACTACGTGTTTTGGCTTTAGCAGATTTGGTTTATAAAGGCCATTTTCATCGTAGTTATACCCAGATAGATTGTTTTCTTTCCTTATTTTCTTTTTTCATGATTGACAATTATTGTAAATATATGTGCTATTCACTTCATCATTATTTTCTTAAGACATGCACCAAACCAATCATTAAGAGTGGTCTATAGACTATTTTGAAATATTTCTTAAAACTCACTTACCTTATTGAAAAGGATGGATGGCTGTTTTAGCATCTGACATTTTTCTACTATTTTTGCGAAAACAACATTAATTTATCATATCGACAATGAGAAACCTTTTTTATGCTGCTGCTATCGCTGCCCTTTTGATGGGTTGTGGACAGGACAAAAATTCGGGGAATCCTTTCATGACGGAGTATAACACACCGTTTCAAGTACCTCCTTTCGAACAAATTAAGTTAGAGCACTACAAGCCTGCTTTCCTTCTAGGAATGGAGCAACAAGCAGCCGAAGTAGATGCTATTGTGAACAATCCCGAAGCTCCTACATTCGAGAATACGATTGTGGCCCTTGATCAAAGTGGCAATTTGCTACGTCGTGTAAGCATGGTGTTTTATGGTCTTAACAGTGCCAACACCAATAAAGAAATGCAAGACTTGAGTCGTGAGATTTCTCCATTGACTTCAAAACATAGCGATGATATCAATCTGAACCCCGAGCTATTTGCACGTGTAAAAGCGGTGTACGACAACCAAGATCAGATGGATCTTACTAAAGAGCAAAAGAAACTATTGAGCGAGACCTACAAACGTTTTGTTCGCGGCGGTGCCAATCTTAACGATGAAGACCAAGCCAAACTGCGCGAGCTTAACAGCCAAATCGCATTGCTTCAATTGACATTTGGTCAGAATATGCTGAACGAAACCAATGCTTTCCAATTGGTGATCGACAACGAAGCTGATCTTTCGGGCCTTCCTGCAAACTTAATCGCCAATGCTGCCGAAGTGGCTGCTGCCAACGGACAAGAAGGAAAATGGATCTTCACACTGCACAACCCTAGCGTGATGCCTTTCTTGCAATATGCTGACAACCGTGACCTTCGCGAGCAGATTTTCAATGGTTATACTAACCGTGGTAATAATAACAACGAAAGCGATAACAAAGAAGTGGTGAAGCAACTGATCACCGCACGTTTGGCCAAAGCTCAATTGATGGGTTATGACGATTTCGCATCTTTCATTCTAGAAGATCGTATGTCGAAAAACTCTACTGCTGTTTACGAACTGTTGGATCAGCTTTGGACGCCAGCCTTGGCAAAAGCTAACGACGAATTGGCTGATATCCAAGCTGAAATAGCTAAAGAAGGCAATAACTTCCCTGCACAGGGTTGGGACTGGCGCTACTATGCCGACCGTGCTAAACAAGCTAAATTTGATATGGACGAGAATGAAGTACGTCCTTATCTGCAGCTCGAAAATGTACGTGATGGTATGTTCGCTTTGTCAAACAAGCTGTTTGGCATCAACTTCAAACCTCTTCAAAATATGCCTTTGCCTCATCCTGATGCAGAAGTATTCGAGTGTACCGACAAAGACGGTTCGCACCTTGGTGTGTTGTACCTTGACTGGTTCCCACGCGAAAGCAAACGTGGTGGCGCATGGTGTGGTTCATACCGTGGACAGACCTACAATGCGGAAGGCGAAAAGGTGGCTCCTGTAGTGACTATCGTATGTAACTTCACAAAACCTGCTGCTGGTCAGCCTGCATTGCTTACGGCTGACGAGACAGAGACTATGTTCCACGAGTTCGGTCATGCTCTGCACAACCTATTCCGCGATGTGAACTATTATGGCATCTCGGGTGTGCCTCGTGATTTCGTTGAACTTCCTTCGCAAATCATGGAACACTGGGTGTTCGAGCCAGAAATGCTTAACGAGTATGCTAAACACTACCAGACAGGCGAAGTGATTCCACAAGCACTAGTCGATAAGCTAGACAAGAGTGGCAAATACGGTCAAGGTTTCGCTACAACCGAATATCTTGCAGCCTCATTGCTTGATATGGACTATCATGTGATGAACGAAATCCCACAAGACCTTGACGTGGTAGCTTTCGAAAGCCAAACGCTAGGCAAACGCGGTTTACTTTCGCAAATTCCTGCTCGCTACCGCACCACTTACTTCAACCACACAATGGGTGGTGGTTACACTGCTGGCTATTACAGCTATATCTGGGCAGAAGTACTAGATAGCGATGCTTACCAAGCCTTCGTAGAGTCGGGTGATATCTTCAATACTGACGTGGCAGACAAGTTCCGCACTTACGTTCTTGCTCCTGGCGGCATCGATGACGCTATGGATATGTACGTTAACTTCCGTGGTCAGAAACCAGGCATCGAGCCTCTGTTGAAAAACCGTGGTTTGAAAGATTAATCCTCTGAGATAGATCATTTAGATAGATAAAGAAAGCCGGACCACAACAGTCCGGCTTTTTTTGTTTATTCTGGTTGATTGTTTTTAATTGTTGTAGTGGTATTCATGTTGTTGGATGGCACAGCAGGCTGTGCCCCCTGTGCATTACTGATAAAATAAAAAGCACAAACCTCACGGACTGTGCTTCTCCAGTTGTTAACTTGAATTCTTAAACGCAAGAAGCAAGTGTTCTTCCATCTAATTTTCCTTATCCTTCTCGCGGATTTATCTTTTTATAAACACCTCTTTGAGATATCACTCAGACTTAATACTATTCACCGGATTATCGTTGGCGATGCGCCATGCCCTTATAATGACACAACCTATTATAAAGGCCAGTACCAGTAATCCGATAAGGACATAATAAACGGGCGGGAAATAAGTAACTTGTGTAAACATTTCGAGCCATGCCGATCCGGCTAACCAACCTATGATGACACCGATAATCACTGCCGGTAAAGCAATCCAAATGATATTCTTCGAGAGCATCACTAATACATCTTTTGCTTCTGCACCATTTACTTTGCGGATAGCAATCTCCTTGCTTCGGCGTTGGGTTTCATCATTGACATAACCCAGTAACCCCATTAATGTGATAAAGATAATAGCGACAGCTGCCATAAAAGAGACATTGCGAAAAGCTTTAATTGATTGATATTGCTGGTTTACCTCTTTTGATACGGCTATAAAGTTAATATCCTTATCAGGCCAGAATCTTTTTGAATCTTCATTTAGCTTCTTCAGATTCTCCTCGAAGGGTTCTTTTAGCTTTACCTGAATACAGTAATTGAAATCGTCCTTATAAAACATGATGATGGGTAGTGGCTCGGCATAGGTAATGTTTTGTGATCTGAACGGCATCGTTACTCCCACAATACTTCCGATAATACTGCCATCGGCTTCTCTTATATTTTTACCAATAGGACTATCTTCCCATTTCATGGCATCGACGAATTCCTGATTGACAATTAACTCGTCATTTTTATTGGTTAAACGGCCTTCTTTTAGCTTCAGATCAATAAATGGTAAATAATCTTCGTTTATTCTGTTATATCTTACACCGAGCTGTTTGCCTCCATCTGTACTAATAATAATACCACTCATACTATAGAATAAAGGCTGTTCACTGCTCGAAACATTTTCCACGTATGGAAGATCGAGTAAAGTCGTGCGGGCATTATCCGGATTATCGAAAAAAGCATATTCAAATGCCATATTAGCAGTGGTAAATCCTCTTTTAAGCGAAACGATATGATGGGTTTGGCTGATAGTTATTGCCAGAAGCGAAAGCACAAATGCAACGCCTATAAACTGACTAAACAACAATGGCTTTTTCCACCCTTTTTTGCCTTCGGTATATCTGCGGAAAACCTGTGTAACGGGAATGTTTGCAAAGATTCTTCCCGGTAAAATACCCCCGATGAGAAACAGGAAAGCAATGACACTGGCAGGAACCCATAGATTGCTCCAGCTAAACATACCCCTGAGACTTACATAGGTCATATCTTCAATGAAATCTTTGAAGTTGATAAAGATAAAGATCATCAATAACACAGAAATAAAGATGATAATGGCTGTTTCTAACAAAAACATTCCGAGAATCGTTCCTTTTCCTGCCCCATTGCATTTATAAACACCAATGGCTTTAGCTCTGCGACTCAATGAAGAAATGGAGATCAGAATATAGTTAAGCGTAACGATGAATAGAATAATGGCAGCTAAAAGAATAAGGATCCAGATTAATCCTTTTTCGCTATAAAGTTGTTCTATTCTGTAGTTTTTGATAGGTATAAGCTCTACATCCCACTTTATATCATCTGTATCGCCTTGGAGATTGTAAGTTAAAAAGACATCATTGATGCGCTTATTGAACTCAATATCATCGACATTCTTCTTCAGGCGGATGTAAGTGGGGTAGCTATCTCCACCGTTCCAACTCCATTGATTGGGGTTATCTCTCTGGTGGGTAGACATAGAGAATAAAACATCATTCTGATAGAAACTTGAGTTCTCGGGGAAATCTTTATAAATTCCCTTAACAGTCATCGGTTTAATCTTTTCATACATCAATACTTCTCCTACCGGATTCTTCCCTGCGAATGTTTTTTGGGCATAATCTTCACTGATGAAAACCACATCGGGCGTATTAATATCCTGTAGATTACCTTCGATAAGATGCCAGCCAATTGTTTTGAAAAAGGCAGAATCGGCTACGGTTGTTTGTGGCATCGTTCTCAAATCCCCATAATAGAAAGGTATTTGCCAGTAAGAACGTGTAACGGTAACGTCTTCCACCTCTTCAGGGAAATAGTCGGCAATGGCACCACCAAGGGGACCCATGCAATAAAAACTACCATCAGTGTAGCGCTCTCCGGCAACGGTCCAGTAAATTTTCAATATATACAGGCGGTCAGACTCTTCATAACAATTATCGAAGTTAAACTCAAATGCCTGGCGAGTAAAGAGTAAGATGCTCAGTGTCAGTCCGAGGGTAATAGATATCACCTTAATGATATTGACACCCATATTTCCTCTGATGGTTTTCAATACATAATAGATTTGATACATAGATCGTCTGGGTTATTTAGATGAAAAATTCATTCGATGCATTGGCTATGATACTACCATCAAATAGGTGTACCACACGGTGCGCATAGGCAGCATCGTGCTTGGAGTGGGTCACCATCACGATGGTAGTGCCTTCCTGGTTCAGTTCGGTCAATAGCTTCATCACCTCCTCACCGTTCTTCGAGTCCAGATTACCCGTAGGCTCATCGGCAAGAATCAGTTTAGGGTTGGTCACTACCGCACGAGCAATCGCCACACGCTGTTGCTGTCCGCCCGACAGTTGTAGGGGAAAGTGCTTGGCACGATGACTCAGGTTCATGCGTTTCAGTATCTCCTGCACCCGTTCTTTGCGCTCGCTTGCTTTGACATCAAGGTAGATCAGTGGCAACTCCACATTTTCGAATACCGTCAATTCATCGATCAGGTTGAAACTCTGGAACACGAAACCTATGTTGCCTTTACGCAGTTGCGTACGCTCTTTCTCTTTGAGTTGCGCCACCTCAGTGCCCAGCAGCTTGTAGCTGCCATGAGTAGGATTATCTAGTAACCCCACGATATTGAGTAAGGTAGATTTGCCACAACCCGATGGGCCCATAATAGCTACGAATTCCCCTTGCTTCACCTCCATATTGATGTGGTTCAATGCGATGGTCTCAATTTCCGATGTGCGAAACATCTTACTTAAATTGTCAATCTGTATCATGATCTATTCGTTTAATTTAATTATTCTGATTTTATGCTATTTACTAAGTTGTCATTAGCTATCCTCCACGCCTTGACGATGACACAAAGGATGGTGAGAAGCAGTACTAAAGTTTTGTTTCATTGTCCACAGGACGTAATAGATTTGCTTCATAATATATTCTATCGTTTGATTCTGTTAAATATATTGCAGATGTCGTGCCATATATATAGTTTGCTGATAGTTAGATGTTTATTAATTTTTGTGTGATTGAATATTGTCTAATTATTGGACAGTGGTGTGTGATTCTTAGACAAAAAAGAGCTATATTTGTTATATTCTGAAAGTATGAGTATATGATTGCAAAGACAATAAACTTCGGTAAAGTGAAATGCGATTTCCTTGATGTAAAGAGTCAAAATATCGCTTATATACTTATTCCCATAGCTCTTGACCACAATGAAGTAGCAGTGTGGGCTGAGAAATATAAGGTTAATATTGTTCTTCTTTCGGGTATGGACTGGAACAAAGATCTTACTCCATGGACTGCTCCTGGAATCAAACCGCAAGATCCAAATTTCGGGGATGGTGCAGAGTCGTTTTTATCTAATCTTCTTCACACTATATTGCCCGATATAGAGGCAGATTCATCCTCGCCCATCATGACTAGAACGCTTATTGGCACCTCTCTGTCGGGACTGTTTGCCCTATGGACGTGGATGCGTATTACGGCTTTTGATAATGTGGCTAGTCTCTCAGGTTCATTCTGGTACGATGGATTCACTGATTGGTTTTGTAAACAGCCTGTTCACAATTCGACGGCTAAGGTATATTTGTCTTTGGGCGAAAAAGAGGCACAGTCTAAAGCCCCTAGGTTTGGTGTCGTAAATGCGCAAACACAGATTGTATTTGACTACTTGCGCCAAAACAAAGTAAATGTAGTGTTGAAATATACACCAGGTAATCATTTTGCTCCTATTCTTCCCCGTATAGACCAAGCACTATCTTTCTTGTTTTAGCGTGGCAAAAAGTAGCTAGGCAATGCGAAGTGTGAAAATATTTGCATCTTAAATTTAGGAAGCAATCGCTCTTCTTTCTACTTTTGCCTGAAATAGATGCTCATATGAAAAAACACAAGACAATTCTAGTGGTAGATGATAACAAAGGAGTGCTTTCGGCCGTAGAACTACTTTTGAAAGGTAGTTTTGATAAGATCATACTACTTACATCACCCAATACACTACTAACTACAGTTCAAGAAAAGAAACCTGATGTGGTATTACTCGACATGAATTTCAAAGGAGGTGTGAATACTGGGAATGAAGGGTTGTATTGGTTGCTACAGCTCAAACAAACTCGACCTGAGTTGCCCGTAGTGCTATTTACCGCTTATGCCGATATTGATTTGGCTGTGCGTGGCATCAAAGAAGGCGCGACCGACTTTGTGGTAAAACCCTGGGATAATGTTCGCTTGCTAGAAACATTAGTATCTGCTTGTCAACCTTCCAAAGTTAAAAAGACGATAAAAAAAGATGATCGCTCTTCCATCTATTGGGGTGAAAGTAAGGCGATGAATCAACTACGTGCACTGATCGAGAAAGTGGCAGTGACTGATGCCAATATACTGATTACTGGTGAGAACGGTACGGGCAAAGAGGTCTTGGCACGCGAGATTCATCGTCTGTCTAGACGTGAAGCAAAAGAAATGGTGACGGTAGATATGGGAGCCATCACAGAGACTTTGTTTGAAAGCGAACTGTTTGGTCATGTCAAAGGCGCATTTACCGATGCTCATGCAGACAGAGCAGGCAAGTTTGAAACAGCTAACGGATCTACCCTTTTCTTGGACGAGATTGCCAATCTGCCTTATCATCTGCAAGCCAAACTGCTCACTGTGCTACAGCGGCGCAGCGTTGTGCGTGTAGGCGGTAACGAAACTACTCCAGTAGATATACGCCTGATCTGTGCTACAAACAGCAATCTCGAAGAGCGTGTGGACAAAGAGAGTTTTCGTGAGGACCTACTCTATCGAATCAATACCATACATCTGGAAATTCCCCCTTTACGTCAGCGTAAGGAAGATATTATTCCGCTTGCTAACCTATTTATCAAACGATTCTCGGAGCGGTATAATAAATCTTTTCGTCATCTTGATGTGCAGTCAGAGGCAAAGCTATTGGATTATCCTTGGTATGGCAATATACGCGAATTGGAGCACGCCATAGAGAAAGCGGTGATTATAGCAGATGGTGAAGCGATATCTCCCGAATGTTTCCATCTGCCGCGAAAGACTATCGTAACGGATGCTGTTGCAGAAGTCTCTACGCTCGAAGAGATGGAAAAACAGATGATAGTCAAAGCAATCAATCAATGCGAGGGCAATCTATCAGCGGTTGCATCGCGTTTAGGCATCACTCGTCAAACACTCTACAATAAGATGAAGAAATTTTCTATTTAAGATGGAGGGCTTGTTATGAAACGGATATTCAATAGTTTCTTTTTTCTGCAGATTGTCATCCTATTGTTCTGTGCTTCGGCTATATTCTGCTTTGTAACGGACTATTTATGGTGCGGAGTTTTATTTGTTCTATTGACTTTGTGCTTTATTGCGTATTTGTATCGTATCTATCGCCAGCCGGTGAAGAATATATCCTTCTTGTTAGACGCTATCGAAAATGATGATAGTGCCATATGTTTCTCGGAAACGAATCAGCTACATTACTCTGCACAAGTCAATAAAATGTTGAATCGTATAACGCAAATTTTATACACCAATAAACAAAATATTGTCCAGCGAGAGAAATATTATGAACTGATTCTTGACTTTGTGGATATAGGGATCATCGTTTTAGGGCAGAAAGGCATTGTTTATCAAACCAATAAAGCGGCTCTTCGGTTGTTGGGGCTACCTGTATTGACACATACCAGTCAGTTGCGCATTTTATCTGACACACTTACCGATCAGTTTGATCAGTTACGCCCTGATAATCAATTTCAAATAGATATTGCCAATCAACAAGGAACAGTGCATTTGGCATTGCGTGTTTCGGGTGTGATTCTTAAAAATGAAGAATTACGTATCGTCTCACTAAACAACATCAATCGTGAACTAGATGAACGTGAAATAGATGCATGGCTGAAGTTGACTCGCGTACTGACTCATGAAATCATGAATTCATTGACTCCCGTTACCTCGATCAGCGAAACCTTGTTAACACTGCCTGATGTGGTGAGTCGGGAGATGAAGCAAGGTCTCGAAACCATATGCTCCACTGGAAAAGGGTTGATTAACTTTGTCAATTCCTATCGCCAATTGACTCATATTCCCCAGCCCAATCCCTCTTTGTTTGATGTTCAGCCGTTTTTAGAACGCATGATACATCTCGCGTCACATCATGCTGATAATCATAATGTCACAATTACATTGACTCATGTTGATGCAGAGTTGATGCTCTATGCTGATGAGCAATTATTGGGTCAAGTCGTAACAAATCTACTGACCAATGCTCTCCAAGCTTTGGAAACACAAGTTGAAGGTGAAATCAAACTACAAGCTTATTGTGATGATCAGCAGGGTGTGGTGATAGAAATAATCAACAATGGACCAAAAATCAACACAGATGAGGCTAATCAAATCTTTGTACCTTTCTTCACAACAAAGGCCAATGGCTGCGGTATTGGCCTAAGTCTGAGTCGGCAAATCATGCGCCAGTGTGGTGGTACGCTGATATTGATGCCTTACAAAAAAAGTGATGCTTGGACTACCTTTCTTTTGCGTATCCGCTGATCGTTTTGAAGATGGCAAGCGCTTTGCATAGGCTTAATAAATAAAATATATTAAAATCCCGCTTTAGAGTCATATTTTATTTGTTTATTTGCACCAAATTAGGGCGTATTGTGTCCGATTGGAATCAATATTCCCTCATTGCGTAACAAATAGAATCAGTAGAATATGCTTGTAATCACAGAATGTCCGCTTTGTGGCAGCACTCAATTTAAGCACGAAAATTCCTGTACGGATTTTTATGCTTCGGGCGCGCAGTTTGATGTTCTGTCTTGCTTGTCTTGCGGATTCAAGTTTACGCAGAACGCCCCCTCCGAATCGGAGATGGGACCCTACTATGAGTCGCCCGACTATATTTCGCACACCAACATCAAGCTAGGGCCGATGAATATTCTTTATCACAATGTGCGCCGTCACATGCTTAAACGTAAGGCTACACTAGTGGCGCGTGAAGCCCATCGACATAAAGGACATTTATTGGATGTAGGTACAGGTACTGGCTATTTTGCTATTACCATGCAACTTCTGGGCTGGGATGTGAAAGCGGTGGAGAAAAGTGAGGCAGCGCGTAAGTTTGCATTGGACAACTTTGAACTAGAAGTTTTACCCGATGAAGCTCTCTATTCGCTTCCAGCTGCTTCGTTTGACGTTATCACGCTATGGCATGTGATGGAACATATCGAACCCTTGAATCAGCTCTGGGAACGATTGCATGAATTGCTTTCCGATAAGGGTACACTGATTATTGCGGTACCCAACAGCGAGTCTTATGACGCAAAGGTTTATGGCGATAACTGGGCGGCTTATGACGTGCCTCGACACTTGTGGCACTTCACACCCGATACAATCAATCAGTTTGCTATGAAGCATGGGTTTAAGATGACTAATCATTATCCGATGCCCTATGATGCCTTTTATGTGTCTATTCTCAGTGAGAAGAACATGAAACGTAGCCTGGCTTTTGTAAGAGGTATGTGGACGGGCGCTAAGGCGGCACTGCAATCGTTGGGGAAAAAAGAGAAAAGTAGTTCGATGATCTATGTATTCAGGAAGAAGTAAAATTTTGTAATGGGTAACAATAATCGTAAGCGCAAGAAGAAAAGCGGCTTCGGCATGCAACGCATCACGGCAACTATCAATACTACAATGGTTCTGATCCTACTAGGATTGGTACTTTTCTTTGTATTTACAGCGCACAATCTATCTGTGTATGTACGCGAGAACATTAATTTCTCGATATTGATCAGTGATGACATGAAGGAAGCCGATATTCTGAAGCTACAAAAAGAGATTGACGCTACATCTTATGTGAAGAGCTCGGAATATATCTCAAAAGAGCAAGCGCTAGCCGAACAAACTGAAGCACTGGGGTCCGATCCTAGTGAGTTTCTAGGGCGAAACCCTTTCACCGCTTCGCTAGAGATAAAACTCAACTCGGACTATGCCAATGTAGATAGTATCGCCAAAATAGAGAAGCAACTCAAGAAAAATACCAATATTCAGGATGTGCTTTACAAGCAAGAACTGATTGATTTGGTAAATGAAAATATACGCAATATCACGCTGGTGCTGTTAGGATTGGCAGCTCTACTCACGTTGATATCATTTGCACTGATTAACAATACGATAAGGCTCACCATTTATGCTAAACGCTTCACGATTCACACGATGAAGTTGGTTGGTGCAAACTGGAGTTTCATTCGTCGCCCTTTCTTGCATCAACACGTGCGCAATGGCATTTTGGCTGCCTTCTTCGCCGACTGTATATTGGCGGCAGGTATTTGTTGGTTGTTGGACTTTGCCCCTGACCTAGCGCAGATCATCACCATCGAATTGATGATAACGATATGGGTGTTAGTCATGCTGTTTGGTATTCTGATCAGCTATTTCTGCGCATTGATATCTATTAACCGATTCTTGCGGATGAAAGAAAATGACCTATACCTGGTTTAAGGCTTTTATAGTGATAGAAAGTAATAAATAGAACGATATGAATAAGAATTTGAACGCCTCTTTGAAGCATAACGAGCCAGAAAACTTGGCCGAAGAGAGAAAAAAGATGGCTTTTGATAAAACTAACTTTTTATTGATCGCTATCGGTATGGTGGTGATCATCATCGGTTTCCTTTTGATGATGGGCCCTTCGTCTACTGAAACTCATTTCGAACCCGATATCTTTAGCGTGCGTCGCATCAAGGTAGCCCCAGTGGTGTGTTTCCTTGGTTTCATTTTCATGATTTACGCTGTGTTGCGTAAACCCAAAACAAATAATTAACGATAAAACTGATAAAAACGTAAGAAATGGGATGGTTTGAAGCGCTTATCCTTGGATTGATCCAAGGATTCACTGAGTATTTGCCTGTAAGTAGTAGTGGACATCTGGCTATTGGTTCGGCATTTTTTGGAATAGAAGGAGAAGAGAGTCTGTCATTCACGATTGTGGTTCACGTGGCTACTGTATTGAGTACATTGGTTATCCTTTGGAAAGAGATAGATTGGATTTTCCGTGGATTATTCAAATTTGAACTCAATCCAGAGACCAAATATGTGATTAATATCCTGATCTCGATGATTCCTATTATGATTGTAGGATTCTTCTTGAAAGACTATGTAGAAGCTATATTCGGCTCAGGCTTGACTATCGTGGGATGTATGTTGCTGGTTACAGCAGCGTTGCTTACTTTTTCTTACTATTATAAACCGAAGGCTAAGGAGAATATCTCTATGCGCGATTCTTTTATTATCGGTATCGCACAGGCTTGTGCTGTATTGCCAGGGCTTTCTCGTTCGGGCAGCACCATAGCTACTGGTCTTCTTCTAGGTAATAACAAAGCTGCCGTGGCGCAGTTCTCGTTCCTTATGGTGATTCCTCCTATTCTTGGTGAGGCGTTGCTCGATGGACTAAAACTGATGAAAGGTGAGGCTATGTCAGAAGCTATTCCGATGATGTCGCTTGTCGTGGGCTTCATTGCTGCATTTGTAGCTGGATGTGTGGCTTGTAAATGGATGATTAATATAGTGAAAAGAGGAAAGCTGGTCTACTTCGCCATCTATTGTGGTATCGTAGGTATCGCTACGCTTGTCTTTTCGCTGACTCAATAAGATTAGATGAATTTTAAGCAAGGAGAAGTCCTTTATTTTAATAAACCCTTGGACTGGACTTCATTCAAGTTGGTGGGCAATGTTCGCTACCATATTTGTCGTCGGCTCAAGGTAAAAAAACTGAAAGTAGGCCATGCAGGAACTTTGGATCCTTTGGCCACAGGTGTGATGATCGTTTGTACAGGGAAGGCTACTAAACGAATCGAAGAGTTTCAATACCAGACAAAAGAGTATATCGCTACCATACAACTGGGCGCCACTACTCCATCGTTTGACCTTGAGCATGAGATAGATAAAACCTATCCCACTGAACATATTACGCGTGAACTTGTTGAACAAACACTGACGCGCTTCATTGGGGAGATATGGCAGGTGCCACCGGTGTTCTCGGCATGTAAAGTAGATGGGAAGCGCGCCTATGACCTAGCTCGTGAGGGCAAGGAAGTGGAGTTAAAGCCTAAACTGCTCGTTATCGACGAGATTGAACTGTTGTCGTGCGAGTTACCCACTATCGTAGTGCGAGTAGTGTGCAGCAAGGGAACCTATATCCGCGCTTTGGCACGTGACATTGGTGAGGCACTAAACAGTGGCGGACATTTGACCGGTCTGATTCGTACGCGTGTCGGAGATATCACACTGGATGACTGCATTGATCCAGCACATTTTGTCGAATGGCTCGATCAACAAGAGATTATTACAGAAGAAAACTAAATAAATACGGAGGTATAAATTATATGAAGCTGTCACAATTTAAATTCAAACTGCCTGAGGAAAGAATCGCGTTGCATCCAACTAAGTTCAGAGATGAATCGCGCCTGATGGTTCTACACCGCAAGACCGGTGAAATCGAGCATAGAGTGTTTAAGGATATTCTTGAATATTTTGACGATAAGGATGTTTTCATCTTTAACGATACAAAAGTATTCCCTGCTCGTCTTTATGGCAATAAAGAAAAGACAGGTGCCCGTATCGAGGTTTTCTTGCTACGCGAGCTGAACGAAGAATTGCGCTTGTGGGACGTATTGGTTGATCCAGCCCGCAAAATCCGTATTGGAAATAAACTTTACTTCGGTGAAGATGATTCGATGGTAGCCGAGGTTATTGATAACACTACATCACGTGGCCGCACGCTACGTTTCTTATATGATGGTTCGCACGAGGAATTCAAGAAGGCGCTTTATGCTCTTGGTGAGACTCCACTGCCCCACTCCATCATCAACCGCCCAGTGGAAGAGGATGATGCGGATCGTTTCCAGTCTATCTTCGCGAAAAACGAAGGTGCTGTGACGGCTCCTACTGCCAATCTGCACTTTAGCCGTGAGCTGATGAAGCGCATGGAGATTCGTGGCATTGATTTTGCCTTTATCACATTACACGCTGGTTTGGGCAACTTCCGCGAGATTGATGTAGAGGATTTAACGAAGCACAAGACTGACTCTGAACAAATGATTGTAGGTCCTGAGGCAGTGAAAATCGTCAACTCGGCCAAGGAGAGTGGACGTAATGTTTGTGCGGTAGGCACTACTGTGATGCGTGCCATAGAAAGCACAGTAAGTACAGATGGTCGTCTGAAAGAGTTTGAAGGCTGGACCAACAAGTTCATCTTCCCTCCCTATGACTTCACAGTGGCCAACTCGATGATCTCTAATTTCCATATGCCTTTGTCTACTCTATTGATGATTGTAGCGGCTTTTGGTGGGTATGATGAGGTGATGTCTGCCTATGATGTGGCGTTGAAAGAAGGTTACCGTTTTGGTACGTATGGTGACGCTATGTTGATAATCGACTAATCAGAGCAATGATAGTTTATCTTAGCTTAGGTACTAATCTAGGAGATAAAGAGCAGAATCTACGGATGGCTGTTCAACAGATAGAAGAGCGGATGGGGAGGATGATCTCCCTCTCCGCTTTTTACATCACCGAACCTTGGGGTTTCGAGTCGACTAATTCGTTCCTGAATGCTGCTGTGGCTATTGAAACAGTGTTACTCCCTATGGAGATCTTAGATCTTACACAGGATATAGAACGACAATTAGGGAGATTGGTAAAGTCGGCCAATGGCGTTTATAGCGATCGTTTGATAGATATCGACCTATTACTGTATGATGATGTTTGCCTTGTTGATAACCGCCTTACTCTACCACACCCTTTGATGGCCAAACGCCGCTTTGTGATGGAACCATTAGCTGAAATTGCCCCTGATCTAGTTCATCCCTTATTGGGGAAGACGATGGCTCAACTGCTTGATTTGCTGCCCTGATTATGGATTGTTCCACTTCTTTTTCATTGTGAAAAAACTAATCCATAGCGTTAAATATCGTACACTGCAACTGTTAATATTCAAAATATATCTATCTTTGCATCCGAAAAATAGATTGTGGAAAGATTTGAGTAGCTTGCAACCACAGAAAAAAATGCTAAACCACGCTTCTTTTCGGCGCCTTGCTCTTTGTGGCAACGCCAATCTGCACACTACTCACGTCTTCTGACTACATTCCCTTTTTCATGTTTAATATTAATCATTCATAATATCAATTATGGGATATTTATTCACATCCGAATCGGTGTCTGAAGGACACCCCGACAAAGTGGCCGATCAAATATCGGACGCTGTACTTGACAAACTGTTGGCCTATGACCCCAGTTCGAAGGTAGCTTGCGAAACATTAGTTACTACTGGTCAGGTGGTAATTGCTGGAGAAGTGAAAACCGAGGCTTACATCGATCTACAACTCGTGGCACGCGAGGTGATCAAGAAGATCGGTTATACCAAAGCCGAATACATGTTCGAAGGCAACTCGTGTGGTGTGGTTTCGGCCATCCACGAACAGAGCCCCGACATTAACCGTGGTGTGGAACGCGAAGATCCGATGGATCAAGGTGCAGGCGACCAAGGTATGATGTTTGGCTATGCGACCAACGAGACAGAAAGTTATATGCCCCTATCGCTAGATTTGGCGCACCGCATCTTGCAGGTGTTGGCTGATATCCGTCGCGAAGGCAAAGTGATGGAATACTTGCGTCCTGACGCAAAGAGCCAGGTTACTATCGAGTATGATGATAACCGTCGTCCTGTGCGTATCGACACTATCGTCGTATCTACACAGCACGATGACTTCGTGGAGCCTAAAAATGACTCTATCGAAGCTCAACTAGAGGCTGATGCAGAGATGCTGGCTATCATTCGCAACGACGTGATAGAAATCTTGATGCCACGTGTCATCAAGACAATCACACACCCCGACGTACTGAAGCTTTTCAACGATCATATCACCTACCATGTCAACCCTACTGGTAAGTTCGTAATCGGTGGTCCTCATGGTGATACAGGTCTTACAGGTCGTAAGATCATTGTAGATACCTATGGTGGAAAAGGTGCTCATGGTGGTGGCGCTTTTTCAGGCAAAGATCCAAGCAAGGTAGACCGTAGTGCTGCTTATGCTGCTCGTCACATTGCAAAGAACCTAGTTGCCGCTGGTATTGCCGATGAAGTATTGGTGCAAGTGTCTTACGCTATCGGTGTGGCACGTCCTATCAATATCTTCGTAGATACCTATGGAACATCCCATGTAAGCCTATCTGACGGTGAAATAGCAAAGAAAGTAGATGAGATATTTGATATGCGTCCAAAAGCTATCGAAGACCGCTTGAAGCTACGCAATCCTATCTACAGCGAAACAGCTGCTTATGGACACATGGGTCGCGAACCACAAGTGGTGACTAAGACATTCGAATCTCGCTACGAAGGCAACAAAACTGTTGAAGTTGAGCTATTCACCTGGGAAAAGCTTGACTATGTTGACAAAGTAAAAGAAGCTTTTGGTATTTAAAATAGTGTAATAAGGATATTTATCTATTTATAGCATAAACGCGCCCCCCTTTCCTATATGGTTTGGGGGGCGTTTTGCATAATTTTCAAGCTGCCTTAAAGGCGTATATAGCTATTTTCATTGTAATAAAACGCATTGAGTGATTTTTTACTGGTCTATATGTTTCCAATAGGTATCTTTTTCTATTTATGGTTTGCATGAATTGTTTAAAACGTCTAAATTAGCTTCTCCATTGAGATATCGCCTTTTATTTAAAACATCAATCATAATGAAAAACTACATCAAGCAAGTTGGGCTTGGGTTGCTTCTGACGACCTTGCCCATTGTGGCGAATGCCAAAGTACAACTACCTGCCTATTTTACTGACAACATGGTGTTGCAGCAAAATCGTACACTGACCATTAGCGGAACAGCAAAAGCAAAACGAAACGTGACTCTTATTACTAGTTGGGATAATAACTCTTATCGCACGAAAGCAGCTCCCGATGGGACATTTAGCATCGAAATACAAACACCTCCAGCCGGTGGACCTTATACCATGATTTTTACGGATGGCGAAAAGCTCACTCTCAATAATGTGATGGTAGGCGAAGTTTGGCTCTGTTCGGGTCAGTCTAACATGGAAATGCCGATGGCTGGGTGGGGACAAGTGATGAACTATAAGCAAGAAATAGCGGACGCTAACTATCCTAACATACGACTACTGCAAATACGAAAGAATACCGATACCGAACCGGCTAGAGAGGCTATAGTGAATAATGAAGGTTGGCAACCCTGTACTCCGAAGGATGTAGAAGAGTTTTCGTCTGTAGCCTATTTCTTTGCCCGTCAGCTATGGAATGAGTTGAATGTACCTATTGGTGTAATTGACTGTACATGGGGCGGCACTCCTGCCGAAGCATGGGTCAGCGCAGAGGCATTGGCGCAAATGGGTGATTTCGATTATGAACTTAACAAAATGCAGACGGGATTAGCTAAAGACGAACTTCTTGCCAATTACAATAAGGAAATAACAGAATGGACTAAATTATTCGAAGCTTCGGATGCTGGATCTAAAAAAGGGCAACCATCCTGGGCATCCACTACATGGCCTCTTGATTCAACCGATCAACTGAATGTCCCTGGTTATTGGGAGAAACAGCAACTTGCAAACCTAGATGGTATCGTGTGGTATCAGAAGAAGGTGAACATCCCATCCTCGTGGTCTGGAAAGCCGATAACACTGAGCTTAGGCACTATTGACGATGATGATACTACCTACTTTGATGGCAAAGAAATTGGTAGTACTGTAGGGTATAATATAAACCGACGCTATACCATTCCTGCCCAATTGGTGAAAGCGGGGAATGCTGCAATTACTGTGCGTGTAGTAGATACTCAAGGCGATGGAGGTATTTATGGAGATCCAGACAATATCTATATGGAATGTGATGGACAACGCATTTCACTAACTGGTACTTGGAACTATCGCATAGGGCTCGATATGTCGGAAGATATGGATGTGATGCCTATTTCTCCCAATCATTCGGGGCATCCAGCGGTATTGTACAACGGCATGGTCTATCCGCTCATCACCTTCCCACTTCAAGGTGTCATTTGGTATCAAGGCGAGTCCAATGTGGGACGCGAAAAGCAGTATAGTACACTATTTAAGACTTTGATAAATGATTGGCGTGAGAAATGGGGAACTAACCTGCCCTTCTATTTCGTTCAGATATCCGCCTTTATGGAACCACAAGCTGTACAGCCAGCTTCGCAATGGGCCTATCTGCGCGAAGCACAAGCCGATGCATTGAGACTCGATAA
>CAMTPC010000041.1 GCA_947074295.1 uncultured Bacteroides sp.
AAGGGAAGTTCATCACCACATCCATTGTTCCGATAGGGAAGCAAGTGGCATATTTGGTACCAGGATACATCTGTGGAAGACTACGTTCCATCAAACGTTGGCCTGCTGTCATACTTGTACGCCACTCTTCGTTGATCACGCCACGCTCTTTGTCAATCTCTTGCTCTTCCAAACTAAGGTCGTTCGACCAGTCGTGTAAGATTAATAGACAAGAATCAATAGCGCCAGGAGTCGTTACAGGTACATTAGAAATATTGTATACCGTTTCATCAATAGAAGTATAGGCATTGAGGTTTACACCAAACTTAACACCAATAGATTCCAAATAGCTTATTACTTTATTGCCAGGAAAATTTGTTGTACCATTGAAGCACATATGTTCTAGGAAGTGGGCTAAACCTAATTGGTCCAATTCTTCTTGAATGGAACCCACTTTTTGAGCGATATAGAAGTCTGCTCTATTTTCGGGCAATGCGTTGTGACGAATATAATAGGTAAGACCATTGGGCAATGTACCGATACGTACATTAGGGTCAACAGGGATCGGTGGCATTTGTTGTGCTACCACTTGCGACAAACCACAGCTTAACAATAAGACTGCGGCCAATAAAAAACGAGTAAGTTTTTTCATACTGGATACTTTAATAAAATTGTTCAATATATATCGTTTGTCGGGAATTTCTTAGATAAATCACACGATAGCCTCTCTAATTCGTACTAATTTTACTAAAAGTTCTTCGAGTAAGTCGAGTTTTAGCATATTAGCACCATCACTCTTGGCTATTGAGGGGTTTTCATGTGTTTCGATGAAGAGTCCATCGGCACCTACTGCGATACCAGCCTTGGCCACAGTTTCTATAAGTTGAGGCATACCACCCGTCACACCGCTTGTCTGATTGGGCTGTTGTAAAGAGTGTGTTACATCCAAAATCACGGGATGGCCAAAAGACTTCATCTCGGGTATTCCACGGTAGTCCACTATTAAGTCTTGATAGCCAAAAGTGGTGCCGCGTTCTGTCAGCATCACTTGGTTGTTGCCGGCTTCAATCACTTTGTCGGCAGCAAACTGCATAGCTCCAGGTGATAAGAATTGTCCTTTTTTAATATTGATTACTTTGCCCGTTTTGGCAGCAGCTACCAATAGATCAGTTTGACGGCAAAGGAATGCAGGAATTTGCAACACATCTACAAAGGGAGCAGCCATGGCAGCTTCTTCAGCTGTATGGATATCTGTGACAGTGGGTACACCAAATGTTTTGTGCACTTTTTCGAGAATGTGCAGTGCCTTTTCATCGCCAATGCCTGTAAAAGAATCAAGTCTAGAACGGTTGGCCTTGCGATATGATCCTTTAAAAACAAAGGGGATTTGTAGCTTTTCGGTGATCTTTACTACTCGTTCGGCTATGCGCATAGCCATATCTTCGCCTTCAATCACACACGGACCGGCCAACAAAAAAAAGTTATTAGCCGGGTTGTTCGTCAATTTCTCTATCATGAATAGTTTATTTTGAAACAGATTAAATATCTTTTCTATCTATCAGCCTATGTGGCATAGACCATTACTTTAGGGTATTATTAATGTCAGCTTTTCGGGGATGATAGCAATCTTCAATGGGAACTGCTTGGGCAATATTCGGCCATCAGCATCCACGGGTGCATTGCGGGCACGTAGCACTTGTACTTTTTTAGTACGGTAGCTTTTCACTAGCTTATGATTGAGTATGCGTCCCTGAATTAGTAGCCATAATCCCATCATGGTTTGCATCAGCTTGGGGCGATAAATCACCGACACGTCTAGCCAACCATTGTAAGGTACGGCACTTGGTGTCTGGCCATAACCCCATGCATTTCCCACACATACATTCATGATGCGTCCCCGTATATGTTCACCATTGATGCATAGATGCATGCGATAAATGTTGCGTTCGAAGAATAGGAGGAAAAATGCCGCTACATAAGATAGAAGCTTGACTCCCCAAAAGCGTTTAGTTCCATCAGTGACTTTTACTATGCGTGCTCCAAAACCTATATTGATGGCATTCAGAAAAAAGCGTTTCTGATGGTGCTCGCCGTCATAAAATTTGCAATAGCCCACATCAATGCGGCGTCTGCGGTTTTTGATAATCGTATCCACCGCCTTCTTATAATCCATATCGATACCCCAAAATTGCGCGAAATAATTGCCAATACCATTAGGGATAATGCCGATACCTATCTCGTCTTTATTTTGAATATCAGAGTTCATGATGCCATTAAGAGCATCGTTAAGCGCACCGTCACCACCCACTATCACGATGGTCTTATAGCCATTATTGGCCAATATACCGGCAAGACGTTCCACTGATCCGAAACCCTCGGACTGCATATAGTCATAGGACACATCACATGCATCCATGTACTCCTTTATCTCCTTCCAGCGTTTTTTCACCTTTCGGGTTCCTGCTTTGGGATTATATATAACTCCCCATTTATGTGGATCTACCATAATGATGACTTTTTTTAATTTCGAGACTTAATTTTATACTCTGTCTGTTTGTCTATGTTTTTAGTTTGTCCATCACAAACTCTATCTTTTCCGTTAGCGGCATTTGTGCATCGAGCCACTCTATGGTAAAGCCTCTGCGCTCCATTCCTCTGAACCATGTCATTTGGCGCTTGGCAAACTGATGAATGGCTATTTCCAAACCATTTACCATATCATCATAACTCATCTGTCCTGTGATATATAGTGTTAGATATTTATATTCTAATCCATAATAGATCAAGTCTTCGGCACTGATTCCCTTGTCAATCAGGCTTTTTACCTCTTCCACCATTCCCTCGTCAAGTCTTTGTCTGAGTCTTCGACTGATTTTAGACCGTCTCAACTCGCGATCAATATCGATACCTATAATCAAACTATTGAATTTAGGGAATTGACGTTCCTCTATCGGATGCTGTTCGTAGTACACTTCAATCTCTAAAGCACGAATGGCTCTTTTCACTGTATCAACATCCGTCGAGTTGTGAAGAGATTTGTATTGTTTCAGCATTTCGGTGAGCTGTTCCAGTGACTTATCTGCCAGCGAAGCACGAAGCTCTTTGTTTTCGGGGACTGGCATCAGCTTGTATCCTTTTAGCACAGATTCGAGATACATGCCCGTGCCACCACATAGGATTGGCTTCTTGCCTTTTTGGCGTATCAGCTCATAGGCTATTAAAAAATCGCGTTGATACTCAAAGACATTATATTTATATCCAGGTTCGGCAATATCAATGAGGTGATAGGGGATGGTTTTGCCGTTGATGGTATAATCTGCTAAATCTTTTCCAGTGCCAAGATCCATTTCGCGGTAAATCTGACGCGAATCAGCACTGATGATTTCTGTGTCGAGCCTATCCGCCAAAGCAGCGGCAAATGGTGTTTTTCCAGATGCAGTGGGACCTAATATGGCGATTAAATCATAGTTCGGCATATTTATACATTTTATAACAATGACAAACTTACATAAAATCTTTTGTATATCGTGCAGCAATCGCCAAAAAATGACTTTGTAATGAGGTGTATATATCGGGTTTTTGTAAAATAGTATGCCTTGATGCAACTCGTTATTACTGTCTGTGCTTCTGTAGCATCTGGATTAGGCTTAATTTGCACCCAGAGTGGCTGTGCTCAGTAAGCTGAGAGGCTGTAGTCATCAACTGCTTCGCGGTTTCTTAGTGATTGGTGTGTAAGTGTTTGATATACAGTTCTATCTATTCTAGCTTTTAAAAATTCTCTTACTTATCAATTTGTAATGTTTTATTGTTGCGATCAAATTAGTCTTTTATAAGTTTTTGAATGATTACTGCTATAGCTTCATTGCTAGGCCGTGGCGCATTACCATCGTATATGCTTCCATTTTTACCCATTAAGATGAAGCGAGGAATTAAAGTGACGTCGAGTTGGTTCAATAGTTTACTATTCTTTGCGTTTATCACTAGATAGTTATATTCCAATTGGGAAAGTTTCTCAGCATCACAAGCCTTTAACCATTGCTCTTTGCTGGTGTCTAGTGATAAATAAACAAAAGCGATATCGCTGTCTTTAAACCTCTGTCGTAACAATGCTGCGGCACTCATTTCTGCACGGCATGGACCACACCAACTCGCCCAAAAGTCGATATAGACCACTTTCCCCACGAGCTTGGTCATGAGTTGCGCGAAATTAAGATCTTTCCCAGCTGTGGTTTGTAAATAGAGTTGATTGCTGTCAGCCGAAAGATGATACTCTTTATTGGCTTTCAGATATAGAGATGAATCATTGGTGTAGAGTGTATATTTATCAAGGTATTTCAGATAATTACTGCTCGATGTTTCATCTTTCATGGTATTGACACACCGCGCGAGCAAGGCTTGTTTGCTAAGTTTGGGCAATGGTTTAAGTGTTAACTCCTCAAATATCGATCCCCAGTCAATTAAACTTCCGCCTGGGCTTGGAATACTCGGTATATGTAATCTGAAATAGTTGAGGTATAAATCTAAGTATCCATGGTAGGAAGGAAAGTCGATTTTCTCGTCAGTAATTTCTTTTTCCAGCTTATGATAATAGGTGCTGTCCTGATTGTCCATCAGTTGTGATTCAAGCTCTTTCAGAGATAGATAGGAAAGGTAACGTTCGTAAAGCTCTTGACTGATGAGTCGTTCTTTGGAAAATATGGATAAGCTGTCTTTGCTATTCTTTTGATGTGTATCATACCAATAGCGCAGCGTATCAATGCTACAGTAGTCTTGCGCCATCTGCCAGTTTTGGCTACGTATATAGTCGATAGAGTTGACGATGCGGTAGATGATGTATTCCCGCAACCATGTTTGAGGTTCACGGCTTTGATGTGTACGTCCTTGACGTACTTGATAATTCAGGTTATAAAAACGGTTGTTCTCAGGGTGTTGTTTGCTGTTGGCTAGCGGATAATCTAAGCTGTCGAGGATTATGGTTACTGTATCGCCTTGCTGTATAGGATAATAGTTGAACTCGAAATTGCGATATGTCAATCCTATCTCTTTAAAGTCTTCGGGGCACGCTATTACCAATGTATCACTATCGATCTGTGGATTATATTCGGTGAATCTACCTTGGTCATTAACATAAACCAGTTTTGGTAATGGCATGGCACTTAATCCTCCAGGAGTGGTGTACGATTGTGGATTATAGTTTTGGAAACATAGCACTATCTCCTCTTTGGTAGTGATAGGTGTCAATACGGGCTTTTGACATGAATACATTATGGGTAAAAAGATGATGCCAAGAAGTGCCTTTTTCATGAAGTATAATTTTAGAGATAAAACAAAATTAGCCTTTTTATCTTCTGTTCGCTAATTGGTAGATAAAAAAAACAGCGATAAACAGAAAATCCGGTTTGTCGCTGCTTATCTATGTTGAAGCTATACTTATGCTTTCTTTTCCAATTCGTTGAGATGATCCATCTTCTTCGTTTCCAAGAATTCATAAATACCACAAAGGTGTTCTTTTACCTTCTTATTGCCAAACTCATACACCTTTGTTACGAGTCCATCAAGGAAGTCACGGTCGTGCGAAACGACTATCAGAGTGCCGTCAAAATCCAATAGGGCTTGTTTCAATATGTCTTTCGTCTTTAAGTCCAAGTGATTGGTGGGCTCATCGAGAATCAGCAGATTGACAGGCTCCAATAAAAGCTTAATCATGGCGAGACGAGTACGTTCACCGCCCGAAAGCACTTTCACCTTCTTCATCGAAGCCTCTGGGCCTCCAAACATGAATGCGCCAAGCAAATCGCGTATCTTATTGCGTATATCTCCTTTGGCCACATCATCAATGGTTTGGAATACTGTCAAGTTTTCGTCCAAGAGTGAGGCTTGGTTTTGTGCGAAGTAGCCGATCTGCACATTGTGTCCTAGGGTCAAAGCGCCCTCGTGCTCTAGCTCCTTCATGATGCACTTCACGAGAGTCGATTTCCCTTCTCCATTTTTGCCCACAAAGGCTACCTTATCGCCACGCTCGATGGTGATTGATGCATTCTGGAACACTACATGGTCACCGTAGGATTTGCCCAACTGGTCGGTCACAACGGGATAGCTGCCCGAGCGGGGAGAAGGAGGAAACTTCAAACGAAGTGCTGAGGTATCTTCCTCGTCTACTTCTAAAAGAACCAATTTCTCCAACATCTTTACACGGCTCTGCACTTGTAGTGTCTTAGAATAGGTACCCTTGAAACGTTCGATGAACTCCGTGGTTTCGGCGATAAACTTCTGCTGTTCGTCAAATGCCTTTTGTTGTTGTACGCGACGATCCTTACGAAGCTCCAAATATTGTGAATAATTGACTTTATAGTCGTAGATACGTCCCATGGTCACTTCGATGGTGCGGGTAGTAATGCTATCCACGAATTTACGGTCGTGGCTGATAACGATCACTGCCTTGCCATTGCCGATTAAGAAATCTTCCAGCCATTGGATGGATTCGATATCAAGATGGTTGGTAGGTTCATCCAGAAGTAATACATCAGGTTTTTGCAATAGGAGTTTTGCTAGCTCAATGCGCATACGCCAACCACCACTAAAGTCACTGGTCTGCTTATGGAAATCATCGCGCGAGAATCCTAGACCCAATAGTGCTTTCTCTACATCTTCCTCATAGTTGGTCGCATCGATGGCATAATATTTTTCACTGATAGAGGTTACATTTTCGATCAGCTCCATATAACTATCGCTTTCGTAGTCGGTGCGTGTTTCGAGCTCTTTATTGAGGCGATCTATCTCTGCCTCCATCTCATGCAGATGTGCAAATGCCTGTGCGGTTTCTTCAAATACAGTTCGTCCGTCTTCTGTCATCAAGTGCTGGGGTAGGTAGGCCACAACACAATCTTTTGGCGCAGAGACCTTACCGCGTGTGGGTTGGCGAACGCCAGCCAATATCTTGAGTAGAGTACTTTTGCCGGCACCGTTTTTACCCATGAGGGCTATGCGGTCTTTCTCATTAATTACAAAGGAAATATCACTAAAAAGGGTGGTTCCGCCGAATTCAACGGCGAGTCCGTCAACTGAAATCATACTTAATTATTAAATTTGAAGTGCAAAGATAGCCATTAATCTTTCTTTTTTTTCTATCTTGCAAAACTTTAGTAATGATTAGATACAACAAACAGTTATAAAGAGTTTGACAATATGGAAAATGCAGTAACTGAGGAATATCGTCCTCTCATACTAGTTGCAGAAGATGACGATAGCAACTTCAAACTGATTAATGCAGTTATCGGAAAGAAATGTGATATATTATGGGCTAAGAATGGTGAAGCAATCATTCAGCTTTTTCGTGAAAACAAAGATAAGGCAGCTGCTATTCTGATGGATATCAAGATGCCAATCATGACAGGACTTGAAGCTACAGAGATTATCAGGAAAGAAGATAAGGAGATACCTATTATCATGCAGACAGCCTATGCTTTTAGCTCGGATAAAGACAATGCCATGAAAGCTGGTGCTTCCGAGGTATTGGTAAAACCAATTACACTGAGCATGCTTCGCAATTGCTTGAGCAGCTATTTGCCTAAATTGCAGTGGAAATGATAGAATAAGAATTTTATTGATATAAATATAAAACGGCTTGCAATCAAAAGATTGCAAGCCGTTTTTAGTATAGAGTATAGCTTAAAGCAATGTACGTTCGTTGAGTTCTTGGAACTTACGGCTCACTTTCATCAGATTGATGGTGTAGGTCACTACATTTTGAGCTTCTTGTATCATAGTGAGGTAAACCATGCTGACTCTCACACTGCCTTTCTGACTCTGTATGCGTTGTAATTCTTGACGTTTGAGATGTGAAAGCTGTGCATTAAGCTCGTTGGCTTGGCGCAATTCCTCACCCATATTGTCATAATCATTCTGCTCTAGTTTAAGACGACAGTTGTGAATCAGGTTCGTAATGGCATCCGCCACATCTCCGAATTCACCTTTCTGAATGGCATCCAATGGTTTGAAATTATTGTCTATATGTTCTAAACAAGGCTCGCATAAACGCGAAATACTATAGACCAGTTCGCTGGCAAAATCGTTACCTTGGTAGTAGTAAAGTCCCTTTTCGAGCACTGTTTTGCTGTCGAGCTTGCACATCGCTACCGTACCAGTACGCTTCATCTGCTTAATAAGTTGTTTCTCGAACTTACATGCACCCATAGCTCTACGCAACCCTCTTAGATTCTCGTGTAGGAATGAAGTCACCGTGAGACTGAAGTTGTTCTCTGCATACTCTAAGACTTTTGTCAGTTCTTCGCGAGTATGTTGACGCATCAATTGCAAGGTTTCTTCAGAAGTGGTGCTTTGCATCAGCTGCTTCAAGGTCTCACTCTTTTCCTCTTTCTTCGTTTTTTTCTTATAGATGACGTGACTTCTAATCAAGCTGAGAACTGCCAATGTGATCATTACTATAATGGCTATTGTACCACCAAAGTGGATGATGAGCGCTACAATGAAACAAATAGTGAAAGCAGCACCTGCAGTGATAAACCAACCACCTATCACACTCAAAACACCCGTGATGCGATATACTGCAGAATCACGTCCCCATGCACGGTCGGCCAATGAAGTACCCATGGCTACCATGAAAGTCACATAGGTGGTAGAAAGAGGAAGTTTCATGGATGTACCCAATGCGATGAGCAAACCTGCAAGCACCAAATTTACTGAAGCACGAACCAAATCGAAGGCTCCTCCGTCTGCAATGATAGCTTCGTCTTTACGGAAGCGCGTATCAGCCCATTTTTTAAAACTATTAGGTAAGATGCGAGTCACACCTCCGGCCACATTCATGCTGATGCGTACTAGTGTACGGGCGATAGGGGTGCTACCAAAGGTTTCTTCCCCTTCGTCTTGACGAGATAAAGTGACAGAGGTCTTGATGACATTATGAGCTTTCTTTGATGTGGACAATGCTACTACCATGATGACACCCGCTCCAAATAAGAAATACCAAGGGGTTTTGGCAGGTCCAAGCAATGAAGTCATCAGGAATCCATCGGCACCTACATCGCCACCATTAGTCGTATAATCAATAAATGAAGAGAATCCAGTGAGCGGAACTCCAATGAAGTTCACAAGGTCATTGCCTGCAAATGCCATGGCCAATGAGAAGGTACCCAAGAGTACAATCACCTTGAAAACATTGACTTTGCACCAATAGAAGGTTTGCATCAATAGCGTGAAGAATGCTAAAGAGCAACCCATAAGCATCCAAGTATTATCAGTGATCCATTGCTTAGTATCTTTTGTCATGAAGGCGGTATCTTTCAACCCCTTAATAAGCATGAAATAGATAATAGCAGTAACGGCAATACCACCGAAAAGACCTATAGAGTATTTCATGTGCTTCTTATAATTGAACGCAAATATCATACGCGCAATCCATTGAACCACCATACCGAAAAAGAACGCTATGACCACAGAAAGAAATATACCCATAATAACAGATAGTGCCTTATCTGTATTGATAAGATCTCCCAGATTGAGCATATCATTCTGATTGACTTTGACCAATGCTAATGCTAGCGTACCTCCTAGTAATTCGAATACTAACGATACGGTGGTCGATGTGGGCATACCCATAGAGTTGAAGACATCCAGCAGTACTACATCTGTAAGCATCACTGCTAATAATATGCACATAATCTCCGCAAAATAGAAATGTTGCGGTTGATAAATACCATGTCGGGCTATGTCCATCATCCCATTGGAGAGTGATGCGCCGACAAAAACACCGATTCCAGCAATAATAAGAATGGTTCTGAATGAAGCAGTTTTGGCGCCAACGGCCGAATTGAGAAAGTTTACAGCATCATTGCTCACTCCGACTACTAGATCGAAGATAGCTAATGCGAATAGAAAAATAACAATGCACAAGTAGATCGTTTCCATATTTTATGTATATACACTTAATGATGCAAAGTACGTTTTTTCTTATTGCATCAGGGTGTCATACATATTACAATGGTGTTTCATTTTTGTTCTTCAAATAATCGTAGAATGTATATTGAGCCCTTATTTTTTCATTATTATTACAATATTTGAATCTGTTGCGTAGTTTTTCATCCACAAAGCAACCTTTCTGATTGTCGTTAAGCTGAATTTGTAACATGTCTATCAACTCTTGTTTCACGTCTGGATCTAATATAGGGGTCACAGCCTCTATACGTCTATATAAATTGCGTTTCATCCAATCGGGTGATCCACAATATACTTTTGGCTTACCATTATTGCCGAAATACCAGATTCGCGCATGCTCCAGAAAACTATCCACAATGCGTGTGATACGTATATTCTTGCTAAAAGGTTGGCCTGGAATCAGACAGCAAATACCTCGTATAATCAAGTCTATCTCTACACCGCTCTCGGAGGCCTCATATAAACGATCTATCATGGCTGTATCCTGAAGTGCATTCATTTTTAAAATAATACGCCCCTCCTTGCCCTTACGAGCTAGTTCTATCTCATGATCAATAAGGTGGTTTAACTCTGTTATCAGGTTAAAGCGTGCGATGAGTAGTGAATGGAATTTGGGATTGGGCTTCCCTTGTAAGGTCCGGAAAAGAGTAAGAAGATCATTGGTAATCTTAGGATTGGCAGTAAACAATCCACAGTCTGCATAAATCTTAGCCGTCTTTTCATTAAAATTGCCTGTACTGATATAACCGAAATTATTTATCTTTGATAAATCAGAACTTTTGCGGCGAATCAATGCTACTTTAGCATGTACTTTTAAGCCAGGAATACTGTATATGATACGAATACCGGCACGCTTCATCATTTCAGCAGTGGCTAGATTGTTCTCCTCGTCAAATCGCGCCTTAAGCTCGACAAATACAGTGACTTTCTTTCCATTTTGAGCGGCAGCAATGAGTGCGTTGATAACCTCTGAATTTTCAGCCACTCGGTATTGTGTCAACATAATATCTGTAGTACAAGGATCATGCACCGCTTCAAAAAGGAAGTGTATGAAATGATCGAAGGAATGGTAAGGATAATGTAAAAGCAGATCTTTATGTTCCACATAGCTGAAGATGGAGTCTTTCTCGTTGAGGCAACTCAGCTTCATGGGCTTGGGCTTTTCTACTTTGTGTTTATGTTTTGATGGATTAGGAAGTACACGAAGATCTTCCAGGTTGAGATGCAAATCTCCTGGAACAAGTTCATCTCGATTGATATTAAAGGCGTCTACCAAGAAATCAAGAAAATCATGAGGCATATGTGCATCAAATACAAAACGACAAACAGCACCTATCTTCCGCTTCTTGAGTTTTTTTTTCACTTTTTCTACTAGATCAATACCTCCATCTGTATCTTCAATCAATATATCTGCATCACGAGAAATCTTGATACAATAGCTGCTGTCAACAATATAACCTGGAAATATCAAGTCTAAATTGGCCTTAATGATATCCTCTATGTACATTAAGTAGTGAAATCCTTTTTGTGGTGGAAGTTCTATGAAACGTGGTACTTTGCTATACGGAATTTTCATCACAAAGTACTGTGTTTTATAAATGCAATGTCCTTTGGTTTCTTTTAATTGAAGCCTTACCGCAAGATAAAGACGATTATCACGTAAGAATGATACTACGCGGTCTTTATTAATAGGTACTGGCTGGAGAAAAGGAAAAATCTCTTCCTTGAAAAAGTTAGTGATGAAGTCACGATGAAAAGGCTGCACATCGCTATTTTGATAGAATATTATATGGTGCTTGCGAAGTGCCGGTATGATTTTGTTTTCATAGATACGGATACGACGTTGAATTTGCCAGTTTACTTCTTTATTGATCTCTTCTAATAGTATAGCTGCGCTCTGGATAGTTTCGCCATCCTCACGAGTTGCACCTGTAGCTACGGCCTTATGGTCGGCTACTCGTACTTTATAAAACTCTTCTAGGTTGGAAGAATATATTGAAATGAAGTTTATCCTTTCGTAGAGTGATAATTTTGCATCTTCCGCTTCCAACAATACGCGATAATTGAAAGAGAGCCAACTAATGTCTCGCTTGAAATAACGATAATTGTGTTCCATTAGGTATAGATTTGTCCAAATATAAATACCTTTGTGCACATAAACAAGAAATGAATGACAAAAGTTGGAATCTTATCGGATACACATGCCTATTGGGATGAAAAGTATCTGAAATACTTCGAATCATGCGATGAGATATGGCATGTTGGTGATATTGGTTCAATGGAAGTGGCTGAACAGTTGGCTGCTTTCAAACCTTTACGTGCGGTGTACGGTAATATAGACGGGCAGGATATAAGAAGGATATATCCTCTAGTCAATCGTTTTACAGTTGATGGAGCCGATGTGTTGATGAAACATATCGGGGGGTATCCAGGCAAATATGACTCATCAATAGTAGGTACGTTATTTGTTAGACCTCCTAAGTTGTTTATCAGTGGACATTCTCATATACTAAAAGTGAAATTTGATAAGACTCTAAATATGCTTCACATTAATCCAGGTGCTGCAGGGAAACAAGGCTTTCATAAGACGCGCACCATGGTGAGGCTTACAATTGATAAGGGCGAATTTAAAGACTTAGAAGTGATTGAACTCGCCGATTAAGCGTTTTTATCCTTTCTTGGTTGCAGAATTCCATGAATCTGCTAAAGCACTCATGGATGGAAATAGAATATTGGCGCCTGCATTCAATAATACTATATCAGGAATAGGGCCTGTGTTTACGGCAACTGTATAAATACCTGCTGCTACTGCTGATTCAACTCCTAGAGGTGCATTTTCTATAACAATAGCTTCATTGGCTTTTATTCCCCCTTTCTCTAATCCCAATAAATAGGGTTCCGGATGAGGCTTTCCATGCTTAACATCAAAGGCAGTTACCATCATTTCGGGTGTAAACATTCCCGGGTAATGATGTTCAAGTCTATCTAGTAAGGAGCGTTGCCCAGAGCCTGTTACAAGTATAATCTTTAATCCAGCTGCTTTTACTTTTTGCAAAAGCTCTAATGCACCAGGCATGGGTTCAGGATCTGGATAACTATTGAAGATCTTACTTTTAACCTGATAGATATTCTCAATTTCCTCTTTTGTAGCATCCTTGCCATATTGCCGTTGATAAACGATGTTGATGGTGCCTGAACCTGTACGACCCTCATGCATATATGCTTCTTCGCGGCTGAGGTCGAGATTGAATTGCTGCATAGCAGTATGCCAGGCTTCTGAATGATAGGGCATTGAATTGAAAAGCACGCCATCCATATCAAAAAGCACTGCTTTCAGAGTAATATTTTCGGGAATCATTATTTACTACCTATTGAATTAGAATACAAAGATATACTCTATTTTTTGTAGTCTCGATAAGATTGTATAATTTTGTATTAGCATAAACTCAGAAAGAATGAAGATAAATTATTTATTTATTGGCCTTATTGCACTTTTATGTTCATGTGCAGATAATATCGAGAGTCCTATAATAAATGTTGAACGTTTATATATCAATGGGGATTCCAATTTCAACTATGCCTATCAGGCTGACGATTTACCCGCACTTAAGATTGGTGATAAAGTGGAGATAATCTTATATTTAGATGGAATGGGATCTGAACTACAGACCTTTCAACTCGAGGCAGATGATGAAGTAGCTACGGTGATTGATTTCAAGCAAAGTATTGTGACTTCGGAAGGCAACTTAACGGATGCCGAAAATGGAAGATTGCGCTTTGCCGATGGCGTGATGTATACTCAACTTCGCGTGAATGCAGTAGTGCAAGAGGTGGACGAAAGTAATGCGGTGAAGATGAACTTTTATCTCTCTTCGAAAGCTGAATGCGAAAGCGCACAAGAAGTACTAGAACTTAAATTGAATCAAGAATAGCACAAATATAAGGAATTTATCCATAACAACAAAAGGCCTCGAAAGAGGCCTTTTGTTGTTATAAAGAATTGAAGTTAGCATTAAAGTTTAGCTTGGATAGCTTTTGATGCTTCTTCATATCCAGGTTTATTAAGCAATGCAAACATATTAGCTTTGTAAGCCTCCACACCTGGTTGGTTGAAAGGATTAACGCCAAGTATGATGCCACTGATACCACATGCCACTTCAAAGAAGTAAAGTAGGCCACCGATGCTGCTTTCGCTCAATGATGGTATCACGATACGCATATTAGGCACGCCACCATCAACGTGTGCAAGTTGTGTGCCTAACTCTGCCATCTTATTAACCTCATCGATCCGTTTGCCAGCTAGATAGTTTAATCCATCTAAGTTGTCCGCGTCCGAAGGAACTTCGAGTTTGTGGTCTACTTTCTCTACTGAGATTACAGTCTCAAAGATGGTACGTTCACCTTCTTGGATCCATTGTCCCATTGAGTGTAGGTCAGTCGAGAAATCTACAGCGGCTGGGAAGATACCTTTATGGTCTTTACCTTCCGATTCACCGTAAAGTTGTTTCCACCATTCGTTCACATAGTGAAGTTTTGGGCAGAAGTTTACTAAGATTTCTATTTTCTTTCCGTCTTTGTATAGCTCATTGCGTGTAGCGGCATACATAGCAGCTGGATTTTGTTCGAAAGGTGTATTAACACCACAAGTCTTCTCCATTTCCACTGCTCCTGCTACTAGTTTATCGATATCAAATCCTGCTACGGCGATAGGCAACAAACCTACTGGTGTGAGTACAGAGAAACGTCCACCAACATTGTCAGGAATGATATATGATTTATATCCTTCTTTGTCTGCAGTAATGCGAGCAGCGCCTTTTGATGCATCTGTTACAGCTACGATTACTTTCTTCGCCATCTCTTTACCACGTTGGTCTTCGCATTGTTTTTTAAGCAGGCGGAAAGCCAAAGCAGTTTCGGTAGTTGTACCCGATTTAGAGATATTGATAACACCAAACTTTTTGTCTTTCAAGAACTCTGTCAATTCGTAGAGATAATCTTCGCTGATGTTGTGGCCAGCGTATACTATCACTGGAGCTGTTTTCTTTTCCTGCAACCAAGTAAAACTGTTTGATAGAGCTTCGATTACAGCACGTGCGCCAAGATAACTACCACCAATACCAGCAACAATCACTACTTCGCAATTTTCACGTAATGTTTGGGCAGTGGCTTTGATATCGGCCAACTCTTCTTTGGTGATAGATGAAGGAAGGTGTAACCATCCTAAAAAGTCATTTCCAAGGCAGGTGCCATTTTCCAAAGCTTCTTGCGCTGCTTTTACTTTGGGTTCCCAGGATTTAATAGCTTCTTTAGAAGTAAAACCTAGGCATTTTTCAATACTTAAACTGATCATATTATTTAAATTGTTTAAAGGTTATATGATAGGGAAAGAAAGGAAAACCTTATCTGAAAGAGTCTGTCAACAGTTTTATTTCTATCATAGGCGAAATACGCTCATAAAGAATATTGTAGACAGCATCCAGAATAGGCATGTTTACGTGATAATGTTTATTAATCTCTTTGATACATTTCGTGCCATAATATCCCTCGGCGATCATTTCCATCTCAATTTGAGCGCTTTTTACTGAGTAGCCTTTACCAATCATCGAACCGAAAGTGCGGTTGCGGCTGAATTTGGAATAGGCCGTTACTAGCAAGTCACCCAAATAGACTGACTCATCGACGTTGCGGTTCAGTGGATGTACGGTGTCCAGAAAACGACGCATCTCCTGAATAGCATTCGAGATGAGTACAGCCTGAAAGTTGTCGCCATATTTCAATCCGCTGCAGATACCGGCGGCGATGGCATACACATTTTTCAACACCGAACTATATTCGATGCCTGTAATGTCGTCGCTAACGGATGTTTTCATAAACGAACTGCTTAGTTGGCGGGCAAAGATTCTGGCTTTATCCTTATCAGGACAAGCTAGTGTCACGTATGATAGGCGTTCCAATGCCACTTCTTCGGCATGGCAAGGTCCTGCCAATACGGCAATATTTTCAGCGGGTACTTTATACTCTTTTGTGAAGTAATCGGAAATAATCAGATTGTCATCGGGTACGATACCTTTGATTGCAGTGATGATAAACTTGTCTTTCAGCTTTACTTTTAGCTTCTTTAAGTGTGACTTTAAGTAGGGTGAAGGTGTAGCAAAAACCAAGGTATCAGAGTCTCTTACGATATCGTTGATATTAGAGTAGAAATTAATCTTTTTGGTATCGAATCTTACGCTTGTGAGATAAGCCGGATTATGTCCCATCCGTTTGAAATCGGCTATACGGTCTTCGCGACGCATATACCAATTAATGCTTCCGTCGTGTGCCAGAAACATTTTGGCAATGGCGGTTGCCCAGCTTCCACCTCCCACTATCGCTATCCTACCAGGTAATTTCATATATGTCATTCATTAAAAAAGAATAACTAAAAGCCGATTCTATATTTCTTCGGCTTTTAATTATTCATTCCTCAGATTATTATATCTTTTCAATCCATTCGGCAACATCATTTACCGAAGGATTGGTCAGTTGTAGTTTATACTTCTTATTAATACCACAGACCTCTTGGTGAAGTTTTTGTGGATTCACATCTTTCATATTGGCTACCTGGTTGTAGCCTGCTTTTTGGAATACGGCTACCCATTCTTCGGGTATGCCCAGTTCCATGTATTTTGATGCAGGATCTTTCTGGATAGTCTTTTCTGGACGCATTTGTGGGAAGAACAGTACTTCTTGGATAGCCGTCTGGCCAGTCATCAGCATCACCAAGCGGTCCATACCGATACCCATACCCGATGTAGGAGGCATACCATACTCCAGCGAACGCACAAAGTCCTTATCAATAATCATTGCTTCGTCATCGCCTTTCTCGCTCAGTTTCATTTGTTCCATGAAACGTTCTAGCTGATCAATCGGATCGTTCAACTCAGAATAAGCGTTCGCAAGCTCCTTACCATTAACCATCAGCTCAAAGCGTTCGGTCAGTTCGGGGTTGTTGCGATGACGTTTAGTCAATGGTGACATCTCGATAGGATAGTCTGTGATGAAGGTAGGTTGTATGTAGTTGCCTTCGCAGAATTCACCGAATATCTCATCGATCATCTTACCTTTACCCATTGTCTCATCCACTTCAAGTTTGAGCTCTTTACAGACAGCGCGAACCTCATCTTCATTCATTCCATGCAAGTCATGACCCGTAAATTCTTTGATAGAATCCAGCATAGTCACACGCTTATAAGGTGTTTTGAAGTCGATAGTATTGTCGCCAACCTTAACCTCAGTAGTACCATTTACATCTAAGCAGATCTTTTCAATCATGTTTTCAGTAAATGTCATCATCCAGTTGTAGTCTTTATAAGATACATACACTTCCATCGCTGTAAATTCAGGATTGTGTGTACGGTCCATACCTTCATTGCGGAAGTTTTTTGAAAATTCGTATACACCTTCAAAGCCACCTACGATCAATCTTTTCAGATATAATTCGTTGGCGATACGAAGATATAATGGAATATCTAAAGCGTTATGATGTGTGGCAAAAGGACGAGCTGCTGCACCACCCGCGATAGATTGCAGGATAGGAGTTTCTACCTCAATGAAATCTCGGCTGTTAAAATATTCGCGCATAGAGTTGTACACTTTTGTGCGCTTGATGAAAATGTCTTTGATACCTTCGTTTACTACCAAGTCCACATAGCGTTGACGATAGCGCAGCTCAGGATCTTCAAAAGAGTCATACGCAACACCATCTTTATATTTCACGATGGGAAGTGGTTTGATAGATTTGGCCAATACGGTCAGTTTCTGTGCATGGATGCTGATTTCGCCCATTTGGGTACGAAACACAAAACCTTCGATTCCTACAAAGTCGCCTAAGTCTAGTAGGCGTTTGAATACGGTGTTGTATAGCTCCTTGTCTTCTCCGGGACAGATGTCGTCACGGGTTATATATACTTGAATGCGGCCTTTGGAGTCTTGCAGTTCGATAAAAGACGCTTTGCCCATGATGCGTCGGCTCATGATGCGTCCGGCTACAGATACTTGTCTAGGTTCAGCATCATCTTTAAATTCTTCTTTAATGTCTGTTGAATATGCATTCACTACATACTCGGCTGCGGGATAAGGGTCGATACCCAATTCGCGGAGCTCATTCAGATTGTTGCGTCGGATGATTTCCTGTTCACTAAGTTCTAATAGGTTCATTACGTAATGTATTAACTCAATATTTGGGACAAAAGTACGAAACATTTTTTATATAGCGTTACTTTTTGACGTAAATAAAGATTGTCTATCTTTGCAAACTCTTAAATACTTCGTGATGATAGAACAAAACATACCCACAGCGTTGGGGACACAAAAGATTGGCAAACTACTCGTGCAATATGCTGTACCTGCCATCATCGCTATGACTGCCGCTTCTTTGTACAATATGGTCGACAGTATCTTTATCGGCAACGGTGTAGGCGCCATGGCTATTTCAGGACTCGCTATCACATTTCCACTCATCAATCTTGCCGCTGCTTTCGGCTCTTTGGTAGGCGTAGGTGCTGCTACATTAATGTCAGTAAAGTTAGGACAGAAGGACTATGATGCTGCTCAGCGTATATTGGGTAATGTCTTGGTGCTCAATCTTATAATAGGTGTAGTGTTCATGGTGTTGTCGTTGATATTTCTCAACCCCATTCTCTACTTTTTCGGTGCTAGCGAACAAACCATTGGTTATGCGCGCGACTATATGGAAGTGATATTGTATGGTAATATTATCACCCATGTATATCTGGGTCTTAATGCGATACTACGCTCTTCTGGTCATCCGCAAAAAGCCATGTATGCCACTATAGCTACAGTGATTCTTAACTCTATACTCGATCCTATATTCATCTTCGTGCTGGATTGGGGTATTCGCGGAGCTGCTATTGCTACGGTGGTGGCACAAATCGCATCCTTGATTTGGCAGCTCAAATTTTTTAGCAACAAAAACATGATGCTCCATTTTCATCGAGGCATTTTCCGCTTGAAAAAGAAAATTGTGCTCGATTCATTGGCCATCGGTATGTCGCCTTTTTTGATGAATATGGCTTCTTGTTTTATCGTGATACTTATTAATCAAGGTTTACAAAGACATGGTGGTGATATGGCTATTGGGGCCTTTGGTATCGTCAATCGTATAGCGTTTGTGTTTATCATGATTGTGCTGGGGCTTAATCAAGGTATGCAACCTATTGCAGGCTACAATTTTGGTGCACGGGCTTTCGATCGTGTCACACATGTACTAAAGATTACTATTGTAGTGGCTACCTGTATCACCACGCTAGGTTTTCTCCTAGGAGTGTTTTTCCCTACACCAATAGTTTCGGTCTTCACAAAGGACCAAGAGTTGATAGGACAAGCTGCCAATGGGCTTCGCATAGTGCTCTTCGCATTTCCTATTGTCGGTTTTCAGATGGTGGTGTCCAATTTCTTCCAGAGTATCGGGATGCCTGGAAAAGCCATTTTCTTATCGCTTACAAGGCAACTTATCTTTTTGATGCCCCTTTTAGTGATATTGCCACGCTACTATGAGCAGTTGGGAGTGTGGATCAGTATGCCTATTGCCGATGCTATAGCCAGTATTGTGGCTTTTATCTTATTGATGTGGCAGTTTGGTAAGTTTAAAAAAGCTACACTTCCATCTTAAGTGGATAGTGACTTGTATTTTCGTACAAAGCCGTGATGAATTATATACATCACGGCTTTTTTTGCAAAAAAAAGTCTCATACATTTTCGTTATATATACAAAATGATGTATGTTTGCTAAACAACATAAATCTGAAAACAGTATGAGAAACAGCTTTGTAGTAAATATCGGACGTCAGCTGGGTAGTGGAGGTAGAGAAATAGGCGAGAAGCTAGCCAAGCGCTTGGAAATCGAGTTTTACGATAAGGAACTGATAAACTTGGCATCGAAAGATAGTGGTCTTTGTTCGGATTTTTTTGAACGAGCCGATGAAGAAGCATCGTCTTTTTCGCTTGGCGGACTATTTGGTATGCGTTTTTCTTTTTACAATGACACTACTTATACAGGAACCAACTGTCTGAGCCATGATGCATTGTTTAAAATACAGAGTGATGTCATAAGGCGTCTAGCCGATACGCGATCGTGTTTGTTTGTGGGCCGATGTGCAGACTACATCCTTCGCGACCATCCCCTTAGTATAAATATCTTCATATCCGCCCCATTGAATGTGCGAATTAATCGTGTGTCCAAACTGAATGGCATTACTACCGAAGAAGCTGAAAATCGAATAGAAAAGCAAGATCGCAAGCGTTCATCTTATTATAATTATTATAGCTATAAGGAGTGGGGGCATTCTACGTCTTACAATCTATGTATCGATTCATCTATATTGGGGATTGATGAAACGGTATCAATTCTTTACGACTATATATCGCGCTGGATAGCCTCTAGAGTTTGATAGAGCTTATAAAAAATACCCAATACCTATAGGGTTATCAATCAGCCTTAGTCGATGTGCTAGCAAGGGCTGCTCCGGTTACTGACCACGGCTTGTCAGCAACCAGGGTGGCCCTTGTTGGATTTATCTTGGCATGGAGTGGGGTAAGATGCAGAATGTCAATGTGTAAGAGCATAGGATGCGTCGACGAAAGGGTAAAAGAAAAGCCTGTCTCTAGTCTTCTATAATAAAGCGATGTGTTGCTTGTAGGCAATGTATCGCAAAAATATCATACAAGTGTAGAGGCAGGCAGTTTCGTTTTTCAGTTCTCTAATTGAGAAAGAAAGTTATCAGATAGAAAGCTCTCTTAGTACATTGACCAGATCTTTCTTTATCGGTTTGTCATTTTTGATGGCTTTGCTGAAAGGTACATATACGATTTCATCATGTTCGATACCGATCATCACATTGCGCTGATCTTCCATGATTGCGTCAATAGCTGCAGCTCCCAATCGGCTTGCTAATATGCGATCGTGTGCTGTGGGGCTACCACCACGCTGTAGATGTCCTAAGATTGTAACACGCACATCGTATTGAGGGTATTCGTTTTTCACGCGTTCGGCATAGTGCATGGCGCCTCCTGTCAGCTCACTTTCGGCTACAATAACGATGCTGCTATTTTTGGATTTGCGGAAACCGCTTTTGATGAATTCCTCAAGTTGGTCAACCTCGGTATCTACCTCGGGTATAATGGCGGCTTCGGCTCCCGAAGCTATGGCGCCATTTAGAGCCAAGAAACCAGCATCACGCCCCATCACTTCTACGAAGAATAGTCGCTCGTGAGAAGTGGCCGTGTCGCGAATCTTATCTACGGCGTCAAGTATCGTATTGAGAGCTGTGTCGTAACCGATGGTAGTATCAGTGCCGTAGAGGTCGTTGTCGATGGTCCCAGGTAGGCCCACACAAGGTATATTGAATTCTTGTGCAAAAATGCGTGCTCCTGTCAGTGAACCATCACCACCGATAATCACTAGTGCATCAATACCCTCTTTCTGCATATTGTCGTAGGCGGTCTGGCGTCCTTCGGGTGTCATGAACTCCTTGCAACGAGCAGTTTTTAGTATAGTACCACCAAGTTGGATGATGTTGCTCACGTCTTGGCTCTTGAATTCTTTGATTTCACCTGTCACCAATCCTTTGTATCCTCGATAGATGCCTTTCACTTGTAGGCCGTTGTAAATAGCCGAACGTGTGACAGCTCTGATAGCGGCATTCATTCCGGGTGCATCACCTCCTGAAGTAAGTACACCAATACACTTTATTGTTCCCATAACAATCTTCTTTTTTATATATATAGCTGCAAATATAGGAAAAAGTGTTAGTAAAATGTGTTATTAAACAACATTCTCGTAGCGCCAGTGGTAAATAACGTTAAATGGTGTCTGTGGGCAGAAAGTCAGTAATCGCTTTGTAAATTTCATCCATCAGCCACTTCGGGGTCGATGTTGCACCACAGATGCCTATGGTGCCTGCTTTGCGGATGAGTTCGAAATCTATTTCATCAGCATCGGCTATGAGATATGAATTCGCATTGACTTTCTGGCATTCGGCGAACAGAAATTTGCCATTGGAACTTTTCTTGCCACTTACAAAGAATACCAAATCATGGGCAGCTGCAAAGGCGCGTAGTCGTGGCATGCGATTGGCCACCTGGCGACAAATGGTGTCATGATATTCGAAATGGCGGCTGTTTGATATCTGTTGGCCTATGGCAGCCACAACTTCGCCAAAACCCTCGAGCGATTTGGTGGTTTGCGAGTAAAGGTAGATATCTTTGTCAAAATCTATCTTCTCTATTTCCTCGGCCTTTTCGATAACTACTGCCTCTCCATTGGTTTGCCCCACCAGACCCAATACCTCGGCATGGCCATTCTGTCCGTAAATCACAATTTGTTTATCGGTATCTGGGTGTTGATATTTCAGCTTGATCTGTTTTTGCAGTCTAAGCACTACCGGACACGTGGCATCAATTATTTCGATGTTGTTTCTGCGAGCAGTCTCATAGGTCTCGGGTGGCTCTCCATGTGCGCGTAGCAGCACTTTTACATCGTGCAGTTGTCTGAATTCATCATGGTTGATAGTAATGAGTCCCATGGTTTTAAGTCTTTCTACTTCGCGATTGTTGTGGACAATGTCTCCAAGGCAGTAGAGTGTGGCTCCTTTGCTCAATTCTTCTTCGGCCTTATTGATAGCGGTCACGACGCCAAAACAAAATCCGGAATCTTTGTCAATAGTGATTTCAGCCATTATTTTAACGATTCGATGACGCGGTGATATTGATCGTATAGCCATTTGCTTTGCTGCTCATGCGTCAAGTTCGAATTGTCAAGAAGCAATGCGTCATCAGCCATTCTTAACGGGCTCACTTCACGATTTTGATCGATATAGTCGCGCTCTTTCACATTCTTCAGAATTTCCTCGAAATCGGCGGTTTCACCTTTAGCTTTTAGCTCGTCATATCGGCGTTGTGCTCTGATTTCGGGTGACGCTGTCACGAATATTTTCAATTCCGCTTTAGGGAAAACAGTTGTGCCGATGTCTCGTCCATCCATCACGATGCCTTTTGCTTCGCCCATTTCTTGCTGTTGAGCTACCATGGCCACACGTACAAAATCTATGGCGCTTATCGGGCTCACGTTAGAAGATACTTCCATGCCGCGTATGCGATCTTCCACATTCACATCATTGAGATATGTTTCGGGTTTGCCGGTTTCTGCATTTAGCTTAAAGCTGATATGGATATCCGAGATATGTTGTTTGAGCTTTTCAGCATCGATGTTTCCTTGATTGATGATGCCATTCTCCATGCTGTAGAGTGTCACAGCGCGATACATGGCGCCACTATCTATATAGATGTAACCAATCTTTCTGGCCAGGTCTTTGGCCATGGTGCTTTTGCCGCAAGATGAAAAGCCATCGATAGCTATTGTTATCTTTTTCATGTGGAATAGGGATATATGTTGTTATAGAATATACGAAAGATTGAAAATAAATGAGTTGGCGTGTGCGTGATATTTGGCATACGCCGCACCAAATTTGAATCGTTTAATCTGTATGCCTGCTCCAGCTGTCAGGCCAGCCCATTTGCTGGCACCGGCTATTTTCATCTGATTGCCTCGCTGAAAGTTGTAGCCTATTGAGGCATAAAAATTGGATGTCGGAATAAAATCTAGACCTAAAGCAAAGTGGTTGAGAAACTTGGAGTGTTTCCACCGTGTCATATTATAAAAGGTGACAGATGCTCTGAATGGAGCGTGCGCCAAGCGTTTGCTGAAACCTATCTGAACGTCGGCAGGAAGTTTTTCATGGCGCTCATCGAAAGCCACTATTTGTCCACCTAGATTGATGGCTGTTACAGAGAAAGAAAAGTCGCTGTATTCATGATAATAATTTAATCCTAGATCGACACCTATTGCAAATGAGTTGTAGTGAGCATAGTTGGAATAGATGAGATTAGTGCGGACGCCTCCACTCCAATAATCATTGAAATCATAGCTGAACAATCCTGCGAAGAGCATGTCTTTTGCCTTAAAAGTGCCTAGGATAATATTGTCTTCTGTTACTTCTTTCATGCTGCCATAATCTACGTATTGTGCGGCTACCGCCCACGAAGCTCGCTCGCCTGCCATGCGCGAAAAAGCTGCGCTACCTGTATTGGCACCATCGAAATAGAACATGTAGTTGAGATTTAGGGTATTATCAGCTACGCAGGATAAAAGTGCAGGGTTTTGCATGGCCATTGTAAGGTCATCTTCTACGATCGAAATATTCTCGCCTCCCAGTGCAGCCGAATGAGCCGAAAAAGGAAGTTTAAGAAACTGAAATACGCTATTTGACTCCTGCGCCATAAGGTTCATGGAGAAGAAAAGGAGTACCGATGTAACTATATTGTTTTTTAACATTGCCGCGGAAAAAAGTGTCCAAATATACTTTATTAATCAAATATCCTCATTATATTTGTGGCAGAAAAGCACATTATATACATGAATATTATAAAAAGCGTTCTGATATTGGAACGTATAATTAATACTTATATTTTATATGGAAGTTAAAAAATCACCCAAAGCAGACTTGGAGAACAAGAAGACTACATGGCTGCTGCTCGGTTTGGTGGTTGTATTAGGCTTCATGTTCGTTGCGCTCGAATGGACGGAACGTGACAAGAAGATTGATACAAGTCAGGCCGTAGCCGATTTGATCTTTGAAGAAGAAATGGTTCCTATTACGGAACAAGAACAAAAGATTGAGGTTCCTCCTCCACCCGAAACGCCCGCAGCCGCTGAAGTGCTGGAAATTGTGGACGACCAGGCTGATGTAGAGGAGACAGTGATTGCCTCAAGCGAAGAAACAGGACAAGCTGTAGAAATTGTATATGTACCTGTTCAAGCTGAAGAAGAAGAACCGGAAGAACAAGAAATTTTCGACGTTGTAGAAAATATGCCCGAGTTCCCCGGTGGACAAGCTGCATTGATGTCATATCTGGCTAAGAATATCAAATATCCTACTATCGCGCAGGAAAACGGTACTCAAGGTCGTGTTATCATCCAGTTTGTTGTAAACAGAGATGGTTCTATCGTTGACGCTCGCGTTGCTCGTGGTGTTGACCCATACTTGGACAAGGAAGCTCTTCGCGTTGTGAATTCAATGCCTAAGTGGAAACCAGGTATGCAAAGAAACAAACCTGTACGTGTGAAATATACAGTACCTGTAATGTTTAGATTGCAGTAATCTGTTTAAACCTAATAAGAAGGCTGCTCACGAGCAGCCTTTTTTAATTTAACTCATCGCAATAATACTTATGTTTACCGCTCCTCAACTCTTAGAAATCGTAAATCGTCATATTGATGGTTTGGATTTTTCGCGTCCGCCCAAGGGATTATATGATCCAGTCGAATATGTACTTTCCTTAGGTGGAAAACGCATACGTCCAGTGCTGCTATTGATGGCTTATAACTTGTATAAACAAGATGTAAGCAAGGCCTTGCCGCCAGCTACAGCCATAGAGGTATATCATAATTGCACATTGTTGCATGATGACTTAATGGATAGAGCGGAAGTGAGACGCGGGAAACCAGTGGTGCATAAAGTTTGGGATGACAATACAGCTATTCTGTCGGGTGACGCGATGCTGATTTTGGCTTATCGCTATTTGGCGGATTCTTCTGCCGAATTACTTCATGCCATTTTGACTCTATTCAACGAAACTGCGTTGGAGATCTGTGAAGGACAGCAAATGGATATGGAATTCGAACGGCGTCATAACGTTGCAATTGATGAATATATCGAAATGATTCGTCTTAAAACGGCTGTACTGTTGGCTGCTAGTCTTAAGATTGGTGCATTGCTCGGTGGAGCTACGCAACAAGATGCTGATTTGCTCTATGATTTCGGAATTCATATAGGTATAGCATTTCAACTACAAGATGACTGGCTCGATGTGTATGGAGATGCCGAGGTATTTGGGAAGAAAATCGGTGGTGATATCTGCTGTAACAAAAAGACATTCATGCTGATAAAAGCCATTGAGCGGGCTGATGAAGTACAGCGTGCACAGATTGAAGAGTGGATGAATACAGATAACTTTGACGAAGAAGAGAAAATCGCTATTTTTACAGATCTTTACAATCAGTTGGGCGTGCGCAAGATTGCAGAAAACCAGATGGACGAGTGTTATATCAAAGCCATGGAGTGTTTAGATAGAGTAGGGGTGCCTACCGAAAACAAACAGGTTCTTAAATCGATAATCTCTGATTTGATGAAACGCAAAATCTGACTCTTATATGCCTTACAGACGATTACCGAATACCGATCAGGCTCGTATGCGGGCATTAAAA
>CAMTPC010000042.1 GCA_947074295.1 uncultured Bacteroides sp.
GCTAACTCAAATTTTATGATTCTTAAATGAGTCAACCTTTTCCAGTATAAGACAAATAATAGGTGCATATTCTTTGGATATTATCTATGTGATTCGCCTTATGGACAACCCAAAATATCATTTTTAACTATTTGAAAACGAAAATAATAGCTTGTTGTATTGTTTAATTACTATTTCTTTTTTAACTTCGCAAATACTAAACAAACTATTAGCGGCAATGGCAACACTTTTCTACGAAACACCAAAAAAGGACAAACGCATTTTCTGTATATTATGCTTTTTAGTTCTTCCTTTATTCCTTTTGTTTGTGACCAATTGCAACTGGGGGCTAGTTATATACTCTCTTGTCTGTGGATTGCTGATTTATATAAATACATTGGAGAAATATGTCGTTACGGATCAAGCTCTAATTGTAGAGCGTGGATATTGGAAGTGGTCCGCTAATGTATTGGAATGGGATTGCATTACTGATGTGACTTCGGAAAAGAATGGATTTCGTTTGGACTTCATTAAGCCTGATGGCAAAAAAGGTTTCTATATTGTAAAAGTAAAAGAGTGGCAAAGTCTTGAGTCACAGATCAGAAGCCGGCTGAATATGTAACATTTTTTATTGTGGGTTAGATATTTTACTAATAAAAAAGCGCATTCCTATTTTATGTCTAAGGAATGCGCTTTTTTTATTTCTATTATTTCAAATGTCTAGCACTTGATATTTAGTTCATTTAGCACTTTTCTGATTGCCTCAAAAGTGGTGATTCGTGTAGGTACCAATGGAAGGCGGAGCTTATTTTCTATCATGCCCATCGCATTGAGAATAGATTTTACGCCAGCCGGATTGCCATCTACGAAAAGTAAATCAAATAGTTCAGTAAAACGATGGTGTATTGCTAATGCATTCTTGTAATCGCCTTGCAATGCTAAGCGAGTCATGCGGCTAAATTCGCGAGGGAAAGCATTCCCGATAACCGATATTACACCTATCGCTCCTAGTGTGATCAATGGGAAGGTGATGCCGTCATCCCCTGAAATCACCTCGAAATTCGCAGGTTTGTTTTTGATGATGTCATCCATCTGTGTGATATTGCCTGATGCCTCTTTGATAGCTACCACGTTGTCAAAATCGCGAGCGATACGCAGTGTTGTAGCGGCGGTCATATTCACTCCAGTACGTCCAGGTACGTTATAAAGAACGATGGGAAGTTCGGTGGCTTGTGCTACCGCTTTATAGTGTTGGTAAATACCCTCTTGTGATGGTTTATTATAATAAGGTACCACAGAAAGTATGGCATCTACACCTGCGAAATCTTCGTTTTTCAGTGTTTCTACCACAGCGCGTGTATTGTTGCCACCTACGCCAAGCAGGATGGGTACACGTCCGTTGGCACGGTCGATTACCATCTTTTTGACGATTCGCTTTTCCTCTTCGCTCAGTGTTGGTGTTTCGGCAGTAGTGCCCAATACACATAAAAAATCTGCGTTATTTTGTATCAGATAATCAACCATACGCATCAAAGCGTCATAGTCAATGCTTTCATCTTCTTTGAAGGGGGTGATCAATGCCACTCCCATTCCTTTCAGTTTGGTACGTATCATAGGTGTAAATAATAACCTCTTATTAAATTTGGCACAAAAGTAATATTATTTTCTTTTTGGCCGTTAAATGAGTATGATAATTTAAATATTTAGCGTTAAAATGTTACGATATGAGGTTAAGGAATTCATCTTCCGTCAAGATAGCGACGCCTAACTTGTGCGCCTTTTCCAGTTTCGCAGGCCCCATATTATCACCAGCCAGTATAAAACTAGTTTTGGCTGATATGCTTCCTACGTTTTTGCCTCCATTCTGTTCGATCATAGCCTTATATTCATCACGCGAGTGATGAGCGAATACCCCACTGATTACGATACTCTTTCCAGCTAGTTTATCGCTTGTGACAGTATCGGGCTGCTCGGCAATGGCAAGTTGTATGCCAGCGTTTTTTAATCGTTCCACCAACCCTCGATTGCTTTCATCAGCAAAATAGTTGATGATACTCTGGGCTATCTTCACTCCTATTTCGTCTACTTCTACTAGTTTATTGAGGTCGGCTTGTTCCAGTGCATCAATGTTTTGCATAGCTTTGGCCAGTTTTTTAGCCACCGTTTCGCCCACAAAGCGGATACCTAGCGCGAATAATACGCGTTCAAAAGGCACATTCTTGCTTTCGGCTATCCCTTTTATGATGTTTTCAGCCGATTTTTGCCCCATTCGCTCCAAGCCTTTGATATCATCAATCGTCAGCTTGTAAAGGTCAGCAGCATCCTTAATTAGTCCTTGCTGAAAGAACATGTCTACTGTCTCTGGTCCCAATCCATCAATATTCATGGCTCGTCGGCTGATAAAGTGTTCTATGCGACCCTTGATCTGAGGCGGACACGATGACTCATTGGGGCAATAGTAGGCCGCTTCGCCTTCAAAACGAATAAGTTTTGTACCACACTCCGGGCAGTTGGTTATAAAACGCACTTTCTCTTGCTGCATGAAACTGCGTGCAGAGAGGTCTACTCCAGTGATCTTTGGGATGATCTCACCGCCTTTTTCCACGTTTACCATATCTCCTATATGCAGATCTAGACTTTCGATAATGTCAGCATTGTGCAATGAGGCACGCTTTACTATCGTACCCGACAGTTGTACTGGATCTAGGTTGGCCACAGGAGTTATGGCACCTGTGCGCCCCACTTGATAGCTCACTGTGTTTAATCGAGTTACGGCTTGTTCGGCTTGAAACTTATAGGCGATGGCCCAGCGAGGCGATTTTGCCGTGAATCCTAGATGCCTTTGTTGACGTATACTGTTTACTTTCAGTACGATGCCATCTGTTGCTACCGGTAGATTCTTGCGTTCGGTATCCCAGAAATTGATAAATTGAAACACCTCTTCTAGGTTATTGGCTTTACGGGTAGCATCAGAAATCTTAAATCCCCATTTGGCTGCCTCTTGCAAATTCTCAAAATGTCCATCGTAAGGAAGATTATCTCCGAGCAGATAATAGAGGTATGCATCGAGTTTTCGCGAAGCCACAACGGATGAGTTTTGTAGTTTCAATGTTCCAGCCGCTGCATTGCGTGGATTGGCAAACAGAGGTTCTTCGCGTGCTTCACGTTCCTTGTTAAGCTCATCAAATACAGTCCATGGCATCAATATCTCTCCACGTATCTCAAAAAGATCAGGATAAGTATCACCTTGAAGCACTAGAGGAATCGAACGAATCGTTTTCACATTAGTGGTCACATCGTCTCCCTTTTCTCCATCACCACGTGTCACAGCACGTACTAATCGGCCATGCTCATAGGTCAGCGAAATAGATGTACCATCATATTTAAGCTCACAACATATATCGAAAGGCTCGTTCAGTGCTTTGCCTGTACGATCATAGAAATCGTTTACCTCACCTTCGGAGTATGTATTGCCCAATGACAACATGGGATATTTGTGGCCCACCTGCACGAAATCCTTGCTGATATCGCTACCTACTCGCATTGTGGGCGATGCTTCATCTTTCAGATCAGGATTGGCCTCTTCTAGCGCTATCAGCTCACTCATCAGATCGTCAAAAGCCTTATCCGATATTTCGGGCTGATTGAGAACGTAGTAATTATGGTTGTGACGATGCAACTCATTGCGCAGTTGCTCTATTCTTTCCTGGGCAGTCATAGCTATTTTCTTGATTGTTTAAGACAAAAATAGAGGTTTATCTTTGAATATTCGTATTTTTGTCGAAAATTCAACCCATATGCGCATTGATATTATTACTGTACTGCCCGAAATGATTGAAGGTTTCTTCAACTGTTCCATCATGAAAAGGGCTCAAAATAAAGGCCTTGCCGAGATTCATATCCACAACTTACGCGACTATACAGATGATAAGTATCGCCGTGTAGATGATTATCCTTTTGGTGGATTTGCAGGTATGGTCATGAAAATAGAACCTATCGAACGTTGTATCAATCAATTAAAGTCTGAACGGCATTATGATGAAGTCATTTTCACTACTCCTGATGGAGAGCAGTTTGACCAGAAGATGGCCAATTCATTATCCTTAAAAGGTAATTTGATTTTTCTTTGTGGGCATTTCAAAGGCATTGACTATCGCATACGCGAACATCTCATTACAAAAGAGATTAGTATCGGTGACTTCGTGCTTACAGGAGGCGAATTAGCAGCTGCTGTGATGGCCGACGCTATTGTGCGCATCATTCCTGGCGTCATCTCCGATGAGCAATCTGCACTTTCGGATTCATTTCAAGACAATCTGCTAGCTGCGCCCGTTTACACTCGTCCTGCCGAATACAATGGTTGGAAGGTGCCCGATATCCTACTCTCAGGGCATGAGGCGAAGATCAAGGAATGGGAATTACAACAATCATTGGAACGTACCCGTCGTTTGCGTCCCGATTTATTAGAGGATTGATTTTAGGCTGGTAATTAGTTAGTATCGGATGAAAAATACATTGGGTAATACTGCCAATGGCTTCAAATATCTTTTGGTCAATGATCGTGATAAGAAGTATGGATTATATGTCAACACCGTTGGCTGTCAATCTGTACATCCCAATGTCAACTATCCCTTCAAGGAGCATCCTACAGGCTATTACTTCAATCCGCAGAAAGGCCGTGTGTTGCAAGAGTATCATATCGTCTATATTACAGAAGGTAGCGGTCTATTCTCATCTTCGAAATTAAAAGAGCAGGAGGTGCGAAAAGGGCATCTCATCATGCTCTATCCAGGGCAATGGCATAGCTATAAACCTCATAAAGCTACAGGTTGGAATGAGTATTATATTGGTTTCAAAGGGAGTATCGTAGATGGATTATTAGAGAATAATTTTTTGGATCGTGATAATCAGTTGATTGATATAGGCTTGAATGAGGAATTGGTGAAACTATTCGCACGAGCCATTGAAATTGCCAAAGCGGATAAGAATTCGGCCCAACAATATCTTTCCGGCCTTTTATTTCATATATTAGGCATGGTTCTTTCTATCTCTCGCAATAAAATCTTCGAAGCCAATTCTATGGACCAGATTATCGAACAATCCAAGATCATGATGAACGAGAAAGTGTTTGATAGTGTGGATGTAGAGCAGATGGCGCAGCAGTTCAATATTAGCTATTCGCTATTTCGTAAGGTTTTCAAGGAGTACACGGGCTATGCGCCAGCCAAGTATTATCAAGAATTAAAACTCTGCAAAGCCAAACAGCTTTTACTGGAGACTTCGCATTCGATTAAAGAAATTGCTTTCGAGCTTAATTACCGTAGTACTGAATACTTTTTTGCATGCTTCAAGAAGAGTGTCGGGATTACACCCACCGAATATCGCTCGCTGACACGGGGCGAAGAAAAAAGCCTTTAACAGCATTTGATTAAAGCAAAACTTTAATTAAACACTAGTTAAAGGCCATTTAAAGATCATCTTCTAAATCTTCGCTTATTTCGGCAAGTTAAATGCTTTAGTCATCTCCTGCATTTGTTCTTGACTCATACCGTCGGGAGTAAAGCCCATGCTGCGAGCTGTCAAATAGATTTGTGCCGATTTACTCAACACATCTATTTGGTCAAATGCAGCCATAATATCCTCAGCTACAGCACATACACCATGTTTTTCCCACAACACTACATCATATTCCTCTAGCTCCTTGATTGTAGCATCGGCTAGATCAAGAGAACTCGGTAATTTATAAGGAATTATACCTAAACCACGAGGGCAGAATGCTTTAGTTTCTGGGATCATGCTCCATAAAAGATTGGTCAAAACATCCTTTTTTAAGAATGGCTCATGATGGCTCATCGCTATCAAATCAATAGGATGGGTATGTATAGAAGCTTTATAGTCTGAACCCTTTCCGATGAGATAATTATGCATAGAAAGATGCGAAGGTAGTTCCGATGTAGGAATTACAGGTTCTTCGGCTATGATTTCGTAGTTTTCGCAGTCATCAAGGATACGGATGATAGATCCATTTTCCATTGGCCAACGTGCCAAGTCGCGCATACGTTTATTGGTCCCTTTGCAATAAAAATAACAACCCTTGATGTGTGGTAACTCCATTCCGATTGGCTTAATATCGCTGATGGCGGGTAATGCTTTCAGCTGGTCATCCATCAAGTCTGTGATATTTACCACGATATTTCCTCCGTTTCTTTCGGCCCATCCTTTTTGCCAAAGGTAGCCAGCTACTTCGGCCACTTTGTCGATTTCCTTGGCTAAGGCTGGGCGACTATCTAAAATTGATTCCATTTTGAAATACTTTTTTATTTGTTAATTTACTAAACGATAACTTATACAGATTTGCCGATGGATAGCTTAGGCTTCCATCGGCAAACTTTTTTATTTATTATTGTTGCGACAGGGCAACTACCACTATTGAGGATATCAGTATCAGAAGTCCGATAATCAATATCCAAATGGTGCTTGCACTGACACCTTTCCACTCTTTGAGGATGATTCCCCAAATATTGCTGAAGGTTACATTGAGTGACATCAATATGCTCCACGAGAAAGCCAATAGTACAGGGCTTTCTGTGAGAAAGCTTTTCCCGATCTCTAGTCCAAAGAATTGCGAATACCACAGCACACCAGCAAGCGCACAAAATAATATATTGTTGAAAAGTTGTTTGCCATTTAGAGCCAAATACTCTTTTCCGGTCTTATTTTTGATATTCTGCTGTATGCAATAAACCGCATTGGTGCAAAAACCACCTAGTGTCACAAGAAAGACAACTGGAAGTCCTGCGTATAATGAATCAGCTCCCATAGTCACTGCCATCTCTTTGATGGGGTTACCCGCATCCAGCCCTAGAGCAAAACATGCACTCATCACACCAGCGAGCAGTGCCACCATCAAGCCTTTCGTAAAAGCGAAATCTTTTACCGCTGCTTTTTTGTCTTCTTCAGACATGTTTTTGGAGCGCAATCCGCCGGCATAGCCAATTGTGGCGATACCGGCTAATGTGATACAAACACCGATAAGCAGCATCAATCCTTCCCCATGAAAGAGGTCGTCACCAGCAAACAAGGCTGGAATCAATGTGCCGAAGGCAGCACAGGTTCCCAATGATATGCTTTGTCCTAGTGCAACACCCAGATAACGCATACTAAGGCCAAAGGTCAAACCTCCAATTCCCCAAAGCATTCCGTAGAAGAAAGAACCTAATGCGCCACCTGCACTCCAAAGGTCAATCAAACTTCCGCCCTGCGTCACTGCAAGTAGTGATCCCAAGAAAGGAAAAACCAACCAAGCGAAAATACCTTGTGTCAGCCAGAAATTCTCCCACGACCAGTTTTTTACTTTATTGATGGGTACGTACGAGCTGCTTTGCCCGAAACTGCCGATGGCGATTATGATGAGTCCTAATAGTGTGTTCATGGTAATGCTTTGATGTTTTAAAGGTACTTAATTTATCGTTTAGAAGTTACTTCAGCTTCGTATTTTTCGATCTCTGTGATGAATTCATTGCCCACGGGCACATTATTCTTCAAGCAGAACATATCCCAAACTGCGTTCCAAGGCAATGATTTTGATTCTTCGAGCAATGCCAATCTTTCGAACAACTGATCGTTTGCTTCGTATTCGCGAAGTTTTGCCAATGGCTCAAGTAGAGCTTGCATCAAACATTTTTGAGTAGCACGGCTACCTACTACGTAAGCACCGATACGATTGATGCTAGCATCGAAATAGTCCAGACCGATGTGTACGCGATCCAATGCATCGCAACGTACGATTTCTTTTGCCAACTCTAATGTATCATCGTTCATGATAGTTACATGGTCGCTATCCCAACGAATAGGGCGGCTCACGTGTAGCATGATTTCTGAAGTATAAAGCAATAGTGATGATATTTTGTCTGCAACACTTTCTGTTGGGTGGAAGTGACCTGTATCTAGAGTGATAATCTTGTTGCGGCTCACACCATAACCGATATAGAAATCATTTGATCCTACTGTGTAACTTTCTAGACCGATACCGAATACTTTAGATTCGATGCAATCTTTCATGTCTTTGTAATCTACCGCATAGATTTGATCCAAAGAGTCTTTCAGGAGTTCACGGTATTTCATACGGCAAACTGTTTGGTCCTTACTTCCATCGTGCACCCAAAGATTCATAATACATGGATCATCTTGGAACTTACCCATCTCGTTGGCGATATTACGGCAACGTTTGGTATGTTCAATCCAGAATTGGCGGATGTTTTCGTCAGGATTCGATAAAGAAAGACTTCCGCTCAATGGGTGTGAGAATGATGATGAGTTAAAGTCAAGCTTCATCTCATTTTCTTTGGCCCATTCCATCCATGTTCTGAAGTGTTTGGGTTCTATCTGGTCACGGTCTACCTTTTCGCCTTCAAAATCACCATAGATAGCATGTAGATTCAAGCGGTGTTTGCCGGGAATCATGCTAGTAGCTTTCAGGATGTCTTGACGAAGCTCTTCCATGTTGCGTGCTTTGCCAGGGTAGTTGCCTGTTGCTTGGATACCGCCAGACAATTCGCCATCTGCACATTCAAAACCACTCACATCATCAGCTTGCCAGCAGTGTAGTGATAGTTGGATTTGTTGCAAGCGTTCCATCGCTTTTTCTACATCAACACCTACGGCTGCATAACGCTCTACCGCAATTTCATACGCTTTTTTAATTAGTTCTTCTTTCATGGCTATATTTTTTAAAGTTGTTATATGCTGTTTCCCATACAGACGTTTGCTGGGGTACATAAGTACTCAGTGGGATTGAATTATAGATGAGTTGACGCATTTCCCCGATGTTGTTTACCACGCCCATGGCCATGGCTTGCACCATCACATTGCCAATGGCTGTTGCTTCGGATGGTCCGGCAACTACCTCCATGCCAGTAGCGTCTGCTGTGAACTGATTTAGTAGTGCATTGCGGCTTCCACCTCCGATAATGTGCAAGGTTTCAATGGGATAGGCTGATAGTTTTTGCAGATCCTCCAATACTTGTTTATAGCGTAGGGCTAAGCTTTCGAAGATGCAACGTGTAAATTCTCCTTGTGTTTGGGGAGAAGGCTGCCCAGTCGATTGACAATATTCACAAATCGCATCGACCATTGACGTAGGATTAGCAAATATTTCATCGTCAGGGTTAATCAGACTGCGGAATGGTTCGCATTGTTCGGCTTCCGCTATCAACTCGGGGTAAGATCTTTCGGGCCACTCTTTACGGCAACGCTCTAGCAACCACATGCCGCAGATGTTTTTCAGCAGACGAATAGTGCCGCCAATACCTCCTTCATTGGTAAAGTTTAGTCGTGCGGTTTCTTCATTGATTACCGCAGCATCTGTCTCTATACCGATGAGCGACCAAGTGCCACTACTAAGGTAAGCGAAGTTCTTATTGAGTGCTGGTACGGCTGCTACTGCAGACCCTGTGTCATGGCCAGCTACAGCAACTACTGGAATACCGCCAAGACCTGTTTCCTTTTGTACTTCAGGGGTCAAAGTGCCGATGCATTCGCCAGGAAATACGAATTTGCCAAAGTTTTCTTCGGTTAACCCTACCGCTTGGAGTAGTTGTGGCGAGAAGCGCTGTGTATGTGCGTCGAGCATTTGCGAAGTGCTGGCTATGGTATATTCTGTCACCAAATTGCCAGTGAGCATATAGCTAAGGGCATCAGGCATGAAAGCTATCTTGTCGGCTGCTTCCAATGCGCTGTCACTATTGCGGCGCATCGTATCGAGCTGATAAAGTGAGTTGAAGTTCATCACTTGTATGCCGGTAATCTGGTAAACCTCATCGCGTGGTATTTTTTTGAAGAATTCATCGGGTGCGCCATTTGTATGTGGATCGCGATAAGCGTATGGCTGTCTCAAAAGATGTCCATCCTTGCCGATGCATACAAAATCTACCCCCCATGTATCAATACCTATAGAGTTGATCTGGATGTTGCGGCTGGCCACCGTTTTCATGCCTTCTAGGATGTGGCGATAAAGTTCGTTGATATCCCAATAAAAGTGTCCGCTTACTTCTATTAAGTGATTGGGAAAGCGGTTGACTTCTTCGAGTTCGATCCCTTTCTCGGTTAGTGAAGCCAAAATAGTGCGTCCACTTGTTGCGCCTAGGTCAACTGCAAAAAAAGTGTGTTTCATGGTCTATTATTATTTCTATGATTATGTGTCAAAACAATAATCGGTTGTTTTTCGATAAGGCAAAAATAATAGTTATAACTGAAACGGATGATGTGTTTTTTGATACAAAACATCTGTTATTTGATAAAAGATGCGTGGGCGCTAGTTTGGATGAAAGTTTGAATATAAATGATTTGATGTAAATATAACTTAAAAGAGATACTGTCCTGTATGGATAGTATCTCTTTTTGCAAACATTTATTTTGATCTGTTGTTATGATTGATACATGTAAATCTTTCTGAAACTCATATAGTGTTTGTCTATTAAAGTTTCACTTGAACCGCATATTTGTGTTTTTGACGAAATGCGGGGATTTGGTCTGCGAATGGGGTATAAATGTTTTTCGCTATACCTCTAGCGCACCTATAATGTCGTGTGCTGAGTTGTACCCATGTCTGTCTAGGTAATCATTTATACCATCTCTTACTTTTAAAGTAATTGTAGGATCTATAAAATTTGCTGTACCAATTTGGATGGCTGTTGCGCCTGCCAGCATAAATTCTACGGCGTCTTTCCAGTTGGATATGCCACCTAGACCGATGATTGGAATTTTTACCGATTTATATACTTGCCACACCATGCGCAAAGCGATTGGTTTTACGGCTGCACCCGACATGCCTCCTGTTACTGTCGACAAGATGGGGCGACGACGTTCGGCGTCAATTGCCATGCCTAATAATGTATTGATAAGTGAAACACTATCGGCGCCATTCGCTTCGGCTGCTCGTGCTATTTCTGTGATGTCAGTCACATTGGGTGACAGTTTCACGATAAGTGTCTTTTTGTAAACCGATCGTACGGCTTTCACAACTTCTGCAGCTCCGGTGCAAGTCACCCCAAATGCCATGCCGCCTTGTTTTACGTTGGGACAAGAGATGTTGAGCTCTATGGCTGGTATATGATCGAGCTCATTGATGATCTCGGCTGTACGTACATAATCTTCAATGGCAGATCCTGATACATTGACGATCATGTTGGTATCTATATCCTTGATTCTTGGATAAATTTCATTTACAAAATATTCTGCACCCTTGTTTTGTAGACCTACAGCGTTTAGCATTCCCATCGGGGTTTCGGCCATACGGGGATAGGGGTTTCCTTCGCGATGATGAAGTGTGGTGCCCTTCACGATAATACCACCAATTTGTGATATATCTATAAAATCAGCAAACTCTTCTCCATAACCGAATGTGCCTGAGGCGGTCATAACCGGATTTTTTAGCGCTAGGCTACCTATATTTACGTTCAACTGTGCCATAATAATCTTTTTATATTAAATACAGGACCCTCCTTGCATACACATAGATTTCCTTCTTTGGTTTCTTCTACGCAACACAGGCAAGCGCCTATGCCGCATGCCATAGTGTTCTCTAGTGACACTTCGCATTCAACTCCTTGTGAATGGGCATATTTGGCCACTGCCATCATCATGGGTTTTGGTCCGCATGTATAGATGAAGTCGAACTTTTGGTTTTCGAGTAAGGAGTGCTGTGTCACATACCCCTTTTCGCCATGGCTACCGTCCTCGGTAGTCGTATAAATCTGGCCATATTTGGCAAACTCTTCTAATTCGAGTAAATCGTCGCCTGTGCGTGCGCCTAGTAAAAAAGTTGGCGTGATGCCGTTTTTAGCCATTTGTTCGCCCAAATAGAGCATGGGAGCAGTACCTACACCTCCGCCTATTAAAAGTGCTTTAGCGGCCTTGTTTTCGGGTATGGAAAAGCCGCTGCCCAAGGGTAATACGGCATTGATGATGCCACCGACGGGTGTGGCTGCAAGCTGGTGGGTGCCGTCCCCGATGGTTTGGATCAGAAACCACACTTCGTTTCTTGTTCTATCTACATAGTTTATTGAGATAGGACGACGCAAGTAAGTGGTGGGTGAACCATCTACGCGTAGTTCGGCAAACTGCCCAGGAAGCATTTCTGGGAGGGTTTCCGCAGAAGTCAGCTTCAGTAAGGCATAATTCGTATGAACCCTGAGGTTCTCGCTTACCGTAAGGTCTAAAATAAATTTTTTCATGTTCTTGGAAATCTATTCATAGTTTATTCAGAGTGCAAAGATACGCCCGAATGGCGATATACTATCTATTATCCATTATTTTTCTGGCTTAAAGATCTCGTAAGTGTTGTCGTCGAAGAAAACGCGTATTTCTGTGATTCTTTTATTCTCGCTGTATTTGATATTCATTTTTTCATCGCTCGAAAGATCGGTTTCTTCTGTCTCTCCGCTATTTAAACGGACTTTAACGGTTGATTCATGATTCTTTTCGAAAGCTAATTCGTCGCTAAATAGAGATGGGGCGGGTTTTTCTGCCGGGGGTTCCGCGCCTTCGATTATCATTTTTCCTTCGCCTGTTAGTAGCCAATTTAAGTTTACATACTTATAGCGATGGTGTAGGCGCATGATAAAATCTGTACTCGGATTTTTGTTTCGATCACCAAGGGTGTGCGAAATGGTCGCTTGAGATACCCCAATACTTTCAGCAAATGCTGCTGCTGTCATTTGCTCATATTCCATCAGTTCTTTGACTCTATCTTTTATGTCCATAAGCGTGAAAAATTATTAGGTAATAGAATATTACATGATTTTTGTAATATAAAATGTTATTTATATCGGATGTTTACAAAGGTAATAAATAAAAATCACATTTGCAAATATACATTTGTAAAGCTGTGTTTACATTTGGAATTCAATGATTTACAAATGTTTGTTAAGTGACTCTTAACAAATGTATATGTATATATCTATAGTTTTAGTGTTACTTTAAATGAATATCATAATGCTCTATATAATAGACTACTGTATATATCTATTATGTAGATATAATGTATGTATAAATTATATTTTAGCCTTATTCACATATCTATTATTTTAAACCTTTAATTAGCCTTTATAATTGTAATGGTTTTAAATGAAATAGCCAAAATAAGAGTGCAAAACTATGCTTAAACCTTATGTTACCATCCGTAATGTCACAAATGTAAAGCATTGATAATGGTAAATAATGCAGTTTGTAATATTACCATCGTAATACAATAAACCCTTACAATAGAGTGATAAATATATCCGAAAGTAACGAATGTAAATAGTTGCATTTTGCAATCAATAAAACATTATAACAGTCTGTTTTCTCTATTACATTATGGATTTGAAGTCATGGATGAGATAGTGTTTTTGGGGAATAACTCTTTTCTGTTTATACTCTCAATCGAACCTGATTCGACTTTTCGATTAACATTTAGAATTCGATTTTTCTGAACAACTGTAATGTTGCTCGCTTTTTTGAGATTGTAGTGCGATTAGGATTTACCCTTTTAGACCTGCTCTATGTTAAAGGCAGAATTCTCAGTTTATATCAGCCAACCCTTATTCGTGGATGGAGTGCGGCTGATCACCGCTATGAGTAACCGTGCTTTATTTGTAGAGCGCGGCTACTCTACTTTGTATATTTTCGTATTCGATATATAGGATTGTTCTTACTTGTTATGCAAAATCTATTTCCCGATTTACTGAAGCGGTATTGTGAAGAGAATATTTTACACTAGCTGCAACTGTCCTTTCATGCTATATCGCCATTGATGCTTGTGATGATGTAAATGATATTTTCTCTAAGAAAGAGAGCTATGGCACCTTTTAGATTTCGAACGGAATGTCTTATGAAGCTATTTTTTGGGGAAATATTGTGTTGAAGGAGAGTTAGATCTTAAATTAAGTGCTAAATGCAAAAATATCAATATGGGTTACTTTTGCCTATTTGTATTTACATTGTGTCAATTAATGTATTGCTGGTTTTAGAGTTTAGAGCACTACTTAATCGCTGTTTAAAGGATTGTCGATTATAGCTGTATTTGTAAATATCTTCGCATCGTATGAAGCCGTATCCATGCGACGTATTGCGTCTATATACGCTCCCTCTGCTACGCAAATAAGATGATGAGAATGCTGGATATTGCCTGCTAGAGTAATGCTATAAATATGCGAGGTATGTGTAAATAAAAATCCCCATCCCAAATAATCTTGGAATGGGGATTAAAACTAGATTTTAATCTGCTCCTTAAAAGGTGAAATTATTAGTATCCATGGTCCTTTTGGGGAAGAGAATTTATAGCGATTGCGGCCGAGAAATCAATTGAGAATTTTGAACAATAATTCACGCATGATATCGCCTGTATCTGTAGATACATTGCCCACACCTTTCGATCGGGCGTCAGCATTTCTTATTTCTCCTATGATTTGCATCGTCTTTACACCGTTGTATTGGCGCATGGCAGTCAGGTAATCTTTAGCTCCCCATGCCGATTTCAAACCTAGCCAAGCAGCTACGCCTTGTTCAGTTTTTTCGGGTGCATAGTAGGCAAGCATTAGATTTGAATAAAAAGAAAAGAGAGATGCCAACACCAGCTGAATCGGATTCTTCTTTGGGTTTTCCTCATAATATTTTATTATGCGATAAGCCTTCAAAACGTCCTTGGAGATGAGGGCATTCTTTAATTCGAAATTATTATAGTCTTTGCTGATGCCAATATTCTTTTCTACTTGTTCGGGTGTGATCCGTTTTACGCCTTGAGGTAGCGAGATGGTAAGCTTGTCCAATTCGCCTGTTAGGCGACTTAAATCAGCACCAATAAATTCGGCTAGCATCATGGCAGCTTTGGGCTCTGCATCTACGCCTTTACGCTTTAGGTAGGCAGTGATGAATGGGGCTATCTGATTATCCTTAATCTTTTTCGACTCAAACAAAACACCGGCTTTTTCGATTAGAGCAGGTAGTTTTTTGCGTCGGTCTAAGGCTCCATATTTGTGGCATAAAACCAGTATGGTAGACATCAAGGGTTTCTGAAGATAATAGCCCAAATCATCGATATTACCACTCAGTGCTTGCGCTTCCTTTACTATAATCACTTGGTGATCGGCCATCATCGGATAGCGTTTGGCGGCTGTGATAACTGAAGCGACATCCGTATCAGCTCCATACATCATGAGCTGATTGAACTCTTTCTCCGTGTCGGTGAGCACATTGTCGGCGATGTAGTCACTGATCAGGTCTATATAATAAGATTCTTCACCCATCAGGAAATAGATGGGTGAATATTGTTTGGCTTGCAATGTTTTCAGGATTTCATCGCAGCTCCATTCTTTTTTAGCCATAAATATAGTTTTGTGTTATCCTAGACAGATCGTGTATTACCAGTCGAATTTCAAGTGGCGTACAGTTTTCTTTTCGTCTATGATCATACGGAGTGATGCTACTCCCATTTCCACATGTTCGTGCACCCACTTTTGTGTTACCATCGAGTCGCTCTTGTCAGTTTTTACACCTTCTGGAATCATAGGTTGGTCTGATACCAGCAACAAGGCTCCAGTTGGAATATGATTGGCAAAACCACAAATGAAGAGTGTGGCTGTCTCCATATCAATACCCATAGCGCGCGTAGTTCTAAGATAATCTTTGAATTTTTCGTCGTGCTCCCAAATACGGCGATTGGTGGTATATACAGTTCCCGTCCAATAGTCACGACCTTTGTCGCGAATGGATGAAGACACGGCACGCTGCATCATAAATGCAGGCAATGAAGGGACTTCAGGTGGGAAATAATCGTTTGATGTACCTTCGCCACGTATCGCAGCGATAGGAAGAATCAAATCGCCTAATTTGGTCTTCTCATCCAAACCTCCGCACTTACCCAAGAATAAGCAGGCTTTTGGTTTGATAGCTCCCAGAAGGTCCATGATGATGGCAGCATTTGCACTACCCATACCAAAATTGATGATAGTAATCCCCTCGGCCGATGCAGAGATCATATTGGCGTCACGGCCTAGGATGGGCACGTTGAACATCTCTGCGAATATTTCCACATAATTGTTGAAGTTGGTCAACAAGATGTATTCACCAAAATCTTCCAATGCACGCTTTGTGTAGCGAGGTAACCAATTTGTTACAATTTCCTGCTTTGTTTTCATAAGAATCCATTAAATTTGTGTTCTTCCTCAGAGGAAAAACCGTTATTTAACCTACAAAAGTATAAAATGTTATCATTAAACTTGCCTTCTTTCGAGGCAAAAATTAAGGCAAAAGGTGAAAAAAAAGTTATTTTTGATGTGATCAGACGACGTTTTGTCAGTCTGACCCCCGAAGAATGGGTACGCCAACATTTCGTTCACTTTCTGCTTTCTCATAAAGGATTTCCTGCAGCCCTACTAGCCAATGAGGTAGCTATCGAGCTGAATGGAACTCAGAAACGATGCGATACAGTTCTCTATAACAGAGATTTAAAAGCACGCTTGATTGTCGAATACAAGGCGCCACAAATAGAGATCACGCAAGCTGTCTTTGATCAGATCACACGCTATAACATGGTATTGCATGTCGATTATCTGATAGTTACCAATGGGCTCCAGCATTATTGTTGTAAGATAGACTATACCCAACAGAAATACTTTTTTTTAAGAGATATCCCTCATTATAGCGAACTCTGATTATTTTATATATAACGAAACAGCGAAGCAGAATGATTTGTCTACTTCGCTGTTTTATCGTATTTAATATCATTTTATACCTGATTGCCCGAATTGTTAGCTTGATCGGGCGCTGTATCTCGTTTCCATCTGAATCTTTCAGCGCATCGCTGCATCATATCATAGAAGTTAGGTACATAGAATGTGGCAAGGACTGTATTCATGAACATACCAAATACAACGGCTGTACCTAGTGCAATTCGGCTGTTGGCACCAGCACCTGTAGCAAAGATCAACGGCATCACACCGAATACGAAAGCGAATGATGTCATCAGAATCGGACGCAAACGGATATGTCCTGCTTCATAAGCGGATTCCTTGATTGGACTGCCATCTTTATGATAGTCTTGCGCGAACTGCACGATTAGAATACCATTCTTGGCTGATAGTGCAATCAGCAGGATAAAGCCGATTTGGGTATAGACGCTAATCGGTGTACCAACGATGAGACACCCTAATAAGCCGCCAAGCAAAGCGACTGGAATACCCAAAATAGCGGCAATAGGACTGGTCCAGCTTTCGTATTGCGCGCAGAGCACACAATAGGCTACGATAATGGCGATGATGAATACCATCATGGTGGTGTTGCCTGAGGAAGTCTCTTGATAGGCGATAGATGTCCATTCGTAGCCAAACATACCGTGCAGATCATCTTCGACAATACTAGCAAGCTGGCTGATCGCCTCGCTCGAGCTCTTCCCCTCGGGCACACTAGCTGTTATGGCTGCGGTGGAATAAAGGTTGTAACGGTTAATCTGGTCTTGTCCTAACACTTCCTCGAGTGTACAGAATGCTGAGAATGGTACATTCTCTCCATTGCTATTTGGAACAGCCAATTTCAATACTTCATCTATATTGGTCTGATAGCGGTTGGCTGCCTCGATATTTACCTGGAAAATATGACCATATTGCACATAGTCATTCACGTATGTGGCACCCATGTAATAGCCCAATACATCAAAAACATCATTCAGTTGTAGCCCCATGAACTGAACCTTGTCACGATCTATATTTACGAAATACTGGGGCACATTGGCTTGATACTGACAGTTCACGTTTTCGAGGGCATCCATCTTGCCGGCAGCTTCAAGGATGGTACTGACGGCTTCGGCCATGGCAGTCGCCCCTAAACTTTTCGTATCTTCGAGCTGCATCTGAATACCTCCTGTCGTTCCTAAGCCAGAAATAGCTGGTGGCACCATGCCAAATACTTCGCCTTCTTCTAGTACAGAGGCATCCATATTAAAACGTTCCACTACTTTAAATACGGTGTGCTCCTTCCCTTTTCGTTCGCTCCAGTTTTTCAATACTACAAAGTAGGTACCACCATTGGTTTGTTCGCCACCTTCCATTGCCGAGAAACCCGAAATCTGGATATAACTTTTCACCTCGGGATAGGAATTCAGTATTTCATTAACCTTGCTGCCCAGCTCCTCGGTACGTTCCAAGCTAGCTGCTGGAGGTAACATCGTCATTGCGATGAAATAACCATCATCCTCTTCGGGTATAAATGTTGTAGGTAGCTTCATGAATAAGAACACAGCAATGGCAGTAAACCCACCAAAAGTGAGGAGCGCAATTCCTGTACGATCCAGTAACCATTTTACTACTTTATCATAGATGTTTTGAACACCATTATAAAAACGATTGAACCACTTGTATACAAAGAACTTAGTAGGCTTGGGTGGCATCAAGAATAAACCACATAGCGCAGGAGTAAGCGTCAATGAATTGAATCCACTTATCACAGTAGAAGCTGCGATGGTCAAAGCAAATTGCTTGTAGAGCTGGCCAGTGATACCGCTGATCAATGTGGTAGGAATAAATACCGATAGCAATACTAATACCACACTGACAATAGGACCTGTAATCTCTCCCATCGCTTTAATGACGGCATCCTTGGTATTGTACTTACCCGTCTCTAACAAACGAGACGAGTTTTCCACTACAATGATGGCGTCGTCAACCACAATAGCAACCGCCAGAATTAAACCGAAAAGAGTAAGCGTATTTATCGAGAACCCCAGAAGTCCCATTACAGCCAATGTACCGATTAAGGATACAGGAATTGAGATACACGGGATGATCACTGCTCGGAAATTCTGCAAGAACAAAAGTATTACCAATACTACTAATGCAGTGGTCTCTATTAATGTTTTGATCACCTCCTTAATAGAAGCATCAATAACATTGGTAGTGTCTAGCGTTACTTGATATTCTACACCATCGGGAAAATTCTTTGATAGCTCGGCCATTTTATTTTTCACGGCAGTAGCCACATCAATAGAGTTTGATCCGGGCTGTTGATAAATGGCGATAGCAGCAGATGGTCTTCCGCTTAATGTAGCCACTACATCATAATTGCTTGACTCTTGGGCTACAGTAGCTATATCCTTTATTCGAAGGAATTGCCCATCGCCTTCATTGCGTACGATGATGTTGCCAAATTCCTCAGGTGTTGTGAGGCGACCCTTCACAATCAAGGTAAACTCAAATGCATTCTTATTATTGCCCAAAGCTTGTCCCACCGCACCTGGGCTAACATCCACATTCTGAGCTGAGATTGCCGAATATACATCTTCGGGCGAAACACCACGTATCCGCATCAATTCGGGGTCCATCCATACGCGCATGGAGTAGTCACCGGCGCCCATCACGTCTACATCGCCCACACCTGGTAGACGAGTAAGTTCATTCAAAAGGTTCAAAGTACCATAATTAGATAGATACAAGGCATCGTATTCGGGTCTAGTAGAAATCAAGGACAGGAATAATACAATGTCAGTAGAACGTTTTTGTACTGTAACACCCTGTACGATAACAGGCTCAGGAAGAGAAGATTGAGCAATATTGACACGGTTTTGTACTTGCACAGTCGCCATATCGATATCAGTTCCTACTTGGAAGGTAACTGTCAATGAATAATATCCCGAGGATGAAGAGGTCGAAGACATATACAGCATCCCATCTACACCATTCACCTGTTGCTCAATCGGCATACCTACTGTCTCGGCCACAGTTGTTGCATCCGCGCCCGGATAAGTAGCCGAAACCTGCACGGTCGGCGGTGTGATATCAGGATATTGAGCTACCGGCAGTGATGCAAGTGTTACCAATCCTGCAACCAGAATAAGCAGTGCAACTACCGTAGCAAATATCGGTCTGTTTATAAAAAACTTTGAGAACATGATCGTTTGTTTTTAGTAGTTAATACTTATTCTGTAACGGGTTTAATCTTCATGCCGGTTTTTACTTTCAGCAGTGCTTTGGTTACATATCTTTCATTGGGTTTCAAGCCACTTGTTATCATGCGGAGTGTATCATCAAACAATTCTCCCGTCACCACATGTTGGTAGTTTACTATATTAGAATCATTAACGGTATATAGATATTTACCCAATTGATCTGTTCCCAATGATGCATTGTTGACTAATATTGCATTGTCTACGTTGGCATAAGGCAAGGAAACACTTACATAAAGACCGCTTTTTAATATGCCATCAGGGTTGTTGATCACGGCTCGCAAAGTCATGGTACCTGTATTCATGGTCACATCGGGCGACATATAATCTAGAGTTGCAGGGAAATTTTCGTAGTCAGAGGTTCCTAGCTTTACTAAAACCTGGTGAGGCAACTCGGTGGTTGCTTTGCCCTTATTGGCTTCAAACTGCATGTTAAGCCATTGATTATCGGCAATATTGAAATAGGCATACATCTGATCGTCTTTATAGATGGTAGCCAAGGTTACAGGACTTCCTGCACCGCTGATATAACTTCCTACATCAACAGCATTCTTAGTGATTACTCCATCGAAAGGCGCTTTGACATAACAATAGCTCAGATTGGTTTGAGCAGTCTTCAAGGCGGCTTCACAGTTGATGATGGAGGCCTTGTCGGCTTTCATGGTTGCTTCGGCTTGAATCACTTGAATCTGACTCACCGCATCACTTTTTAGTGCCTCTAGCATACGGGTATAGTTGCTTTCGGCATATTCTAGTTGCGCTCTTGCGGTTTCTAGTTCGGCTTGTGCTTGCGCCACATCATTTTGATAGATAGTAGGTTCGATAACAAACAGCAATTGCCCTTTCTTTACTTTCTGTCCTGGTTTGTAATTCATGGATTCAAGTGTACCATTCACTCTACCCACAAGGTTCACAGTTTGCTCAGAAGATAGATAACCTGGATACTCTTTAGTCAGCGTCACGTTTTTTACGATAGGCGCGGCGACAGTAATCGAAGGTACGTAAGCCGCCGCTGCACTCTTCTTATCCTCTTTCTTTTTGTCCTTACAGCCAACCAATAGTATCGGAAGCGCTAGAAGTATGTAAAAAATCTTTTTCATTGTTATGTTGAGTTTATAGTTTATCAATTTTTCCATCCGCCACCTAGAGCTTTGTATAGCGTAATGAGTTGTATCAAACAGTTGCCTTTAGCTTGAACCAGCTGGCTTTGATAGGTAAGTAGTGACTTTTGAGCATCAACCACATTTTGGAAAGGGGATAATCCTTCTTTATAGAGATTGAGTGACAGATTCAAGGCTTCCTGATATTGATAGCAAGTTTCACGAAGTTCCAATACTTGCTTGATATAGCTTTTGTAACCTTCCATCGCATTGTCTGTTTCTTGTACAGCAGTCAATACAGTTTGATTATACTGATTGATCACTTGATCAAGATCTGCTTTGGCACTCTTCATCGAATTGATGATGCTACCACCTTGAAAAATCGTCCAACTCAAGGCTGGAGCAATTTCGTAGGTGAAAGCTTTATGATTAAAGAAATCCTTTAAGTCTTTGGCCATATAGCCTACCGAACCATTAACGGCAATGGTTGGTGCAAAATCTGCACGAGCTGCACCGACCTTGGCTGCTTGAGCCCTTACATCTCTATAGGCAGCACGAATATCGGGACGGCGACATATCATGTCCACTGGAATTCCTACACCCACTGCTTCCATATACTCGGGCAATGGTCGGACTTCGCTAAGAATACTTTTAACTTGTTGAGGATAAACACCTAAAAGGATGGCGATAGTGTTCATATACTGGACGATGCCTAATTCGGTGGCCGGGATAGATGCTTTCGTGCTATAATATGTGGATTTAGCTTGTGCAACATCCAGCTTCGAAGCTAAACCGGCATTAAAACGAGCTTCGGTGATTTTTACAACAACTCCTTGCTCTTCACAGTTTTTTTGTATCACAATAAGTTCTTGTTGTGCAGCACGCAGATTGATGTAAGCCGATGCTACTTGTGCAGCAAGGGAAATCATCGTTGAAGTATAGTCTTCCTTTGAAGCGTAGAATAGTTCTTTCTCTGCTCTTGCCTGACTGCGAATACGCCCGAAAACATCAATTTCCCAACTAGCACTAAGAGTGGCATCATAATACTCTTCGCGCCCTTGAGGTTCTGCGCTAAACTTTCCGCTAGTTTGCTCTTTGGTCCAGCCAGCGCCAAAAGTTAATGTCGGGAAGAAATTGCTTCGTGCAATACGCATACTGTATTTGGCCATATTCATCCTATCGATTGCCATCAGCACATCGAAGCTCTGATCTACGGCCACTGTAATGAGCGAATCGAGCATGGGATCACCAAAAACTTTCCACCATTCATCCTCTACAGGTAGGGTTTGTTGGAACAATTGTTCGTCCATATTTAGATTTCCTTCACTCATCGCACCCCACTCTTGGGGCATCTGGCTTCTTAAATAGCGTTCAGCTTTACTGGGCTTTTGCGCTGCAGCGGTTATAGTTAATAGCAGCAAAAGTGAAACACTCCATCTTTTCATTTTCATAAGTTTGCAGTTTAATGAATATATTTTAAACAACTGAAAAGATGCTTTGTTTAGTTAACAAACGTATATGTTTAACGTGCACAAAAAAAAGCGGTTAATTGCCTTTTAAATAGCAATTAACCGCTTTGGTCAGTTTATCGGAAAGGAAAATAGGCGCTTATTCAGCTGATTTTCTTCTGATTCCTCTTTTTGGAGCTGGTGCTGGAGCTTCTACAGGTTTCACTGCTATCTCAACACCTGCCAATTCTGGGTCGATCATGATTCTACCACAATATTCGCACACGATGATCTTCTTACGTGAACGAATATCCAACTGTCTCTGGGGTGGAATCTTGTTGAAGCAACCACCACATGCGTCACGTTGAACGTAAACGATACCTAAACCATTGCGTGAGCTTTTGCGGATACGCTTGAACGATTGCAAAAGGCGTGGGTCGATTCTGGTTTCCAGTTCTTTTGTCTTTTCGCGAAGCTTCTCTTCCTCTTGTTTAGTTTCTGAAACGATCTCGTCTAACTCGCTCTTTTTCAGATCAAGGTCTTTTTGTCTTTCCTCAAGAGCCGCTAAGCTTTTAGCCGCTTCTTCCGATTTTTGTTGCTCCGAAACGGTGAACTCCTTGATACGCTTCTCGCAAAGTTCAATTTCCAGAGTTTGGAATTCAATTTCTTTTGTCAAGAAATCATATTCACGGTTGTTGCGTACATTATCCTGTTGCGATTTATATTTTTCAACAGCAGCTTTAGCTGTCTCAATCTCAACACGTTTGCCAGCAATAGCCGATTTTAGGTCACTGATTTCCGACTGTATTTTCTCAATACGAGTAGTCAGACCAGCAATCTCATCTTCCAAATCTTGTACCTCTAATGGAAGCTCACCACGAAGCGTCTTGATCTTGTCTATTTCAGACAACATAGTCTGTAGTTGGAACAAAGTTTTCAGTCTTTCTTCAGTAGAAAGTTCATTAGGGTCTTTCTTTACTTCTTTCGCCATATTATTCTATAAATATTTAATAGGATTCGTATTTACTTTCGTTATTTTAATCATTAACTCGGGAAACTGCGTGCGCAACAAGTCATCAAAGATGGCCACTGTATATAGCTCGCTCTCATAGTGCCCAATCTCGGCCATCAGTATCTTGCCTTCCATGCCAAAGTAGTCGTGATACTTGAATTCGCCAGTCAAGAATACATCTGCATTCTGTCGGATGGCTGTTGGTAGAAGAAAATTGCCAGAACCACCACATAAGGCCACAGTATGTATCATTTTTCCAGTCAGCATATTGTGTTTCAGGCAGCTCACATTAAATCTTTCTTTGATACGCTTCAGGAAAGTCATTTCATCCTCAGGATGCTCCAGTTCGCCTATCACGCCGATGCCTATTTGCGACCATTCATTCTGTAGTGTGTAGATGTCATAGGCTGGTTCCTCATAAGGATGTGCCCATAGCAATGCGCTGATAGCCTGACTCTTGGCATAAGCCGGAAGAATCATTTCTAAGCGCACCTCTTTTTCGGCATGCAACTCTCCTATTCCCCCAACATAAGGATGAGCTCCTTCCAATGCTCTGAAAGTACCTTCGCCATCTAGCTGATAACTGCAGGAGTCGTAGTTGCCGATGTGTCCACAGCCGGCAGCAAAAAGAGCCTGTCGCACCTTTTTAGCGGCTTCGGTAGGCACAAATGTTACTAGCTTTACCAACTCATTTTTCTTTGGCTCTAGAATGCGTACATTCTTTATGCCGATAATGTCCGCAAATCGATAGTTGACACCTTGATAGGCATTGTCAAGGTTGGTGTGGGCCGAATAAATTACGATGTCATGCTTAATAGCCTTGATGATACAACGCTCCACATAGTCGCGACCCGTTATCGACTTATATCCTTTAAAGATTAAAGGATGGTGCGATATAATCAGGTTACAACCCAGCACAATGGCTTCATCTATCACCTGTTCGGTGACGTCAAGACACAACAAAGCCCCTGAGACTTCCGCTTCTGTCAATCCGATTTGCAGGCCGGCATTATCAAATCCGTCTTGCAAGGGCAGAGGCGCGAACCGTTCAAGGGCGCAAACTACTTCCTTAATTTTCATTTCTCTAATGAAATTTGGGTACAAAGATAATACATATAAGCAGCGAAATCAAGAATTTCTCAGCTTTTTTTCTCGCCTCAGAAAGTCTTCAATCCTTTTAGTTAACCCCTCAGTCGGGGCATTGTTCGGTGCAAGCGTCTTTTTCTTCTCGGCAATCTCCACGAAATAGATGCTGAAACAGATCATCACAAAGGCCAAAGCTTGCCATAGATTGAACTTATCTTGCCCAAATATATACGAGCAGATAGTGGCAACAACCAAGATGACATAACTATAAAGCGATACCACGACAGTATTCAGACAGTTCAACCCAATGGGTGTCAATATATACGTAAAGAAGGTAGGGAAAATCAGCACGAAGATAAATACGCAGAAAGGAAACCAATGGAAATGGCCATGTACCATATCGACTAACAGTGGAGCATCAAATCCGGCTATCAACACAGAGATAATGGCGGGAATTAGTGCCCCTGTAAAAGCCCATTTTAGTACGGTGATGTCCCCTATCCTTTTCAGTAACTCTTTTCCGAGTATCAGGAAGAACGCATAGGCAGCCGAAGATATGAAACATAAAATATTGCCCAGTAGCGGATTAGAGGCCATATCATTGCTTTTCTGAGTAGCTATGCAAACGATAGCACCTGCAAATCCTAGCACAATACCGAAAAACTTCATCTTTGTCAGCCGTTCTCCGAAAGTGAACATAGCTGCCACGAATACTATAATAGGCTGTAGAGCATTGAATATGGCTGCCGACACTGGAGTTGTCATAGTGATACCCACCAGATATGTGGACATATTAATATATAGGCAGAAAGCACCCAATGCCATCAACTTGAGCCGGTCTTTCCATCCGATCTTATCCTCCTTGACAAAGAGCCCTGTGATCCAAAAGAGGCTACCAGCCACCAAATAGCGAAACATCACACCTGTAAAAGAACCGATCCACAATGGCAAAAGAAACTTCAGAGCATTGACATTTATACCCGAAAATATTCGAGATACTGCCATGGCTAGATTTCCTTTTAGTTCTTTATTCATAAATTGTCTGTCTGGGATGTTTTTTGAATAAACAACTACGGTTAAGGAATGTTTCAATATACGAAAGATAGCAGAACATTCTTATACTTAAAAGAATGATCTGCTATCAATAAAGCTATATATTATTTTCGGTTTAGTCCCACATAGCTTTATATTCCACAATAATACCATCGGTCATTGTGCATTGTTCCAAACTACCAGTCTTACTCTGAATACAGATATAGCGTAAGCTTTCGGTCGAAGTGCATTTTAGCGAGCGGATTCCTGCGGCAGCCACACGTACTATTGAGCCTGCTTCGATAGGAAATACATCCTCATCCACTTGAAAGTCTCCTGCACCCGTGAGGACGATATAAACTTCCTCGTTTTGCTTATGCGAGTGAAAAAATGGCACGG
>CAMTPC010000043.1 GCA_947074295.1 uncultured Bacteroides sp.
GATCGAGGAAAGCACCACTGAATGCATAAGTAACAGTTTGATTGCCACCATTCACCGAAATGTTGTGATTCATCATAAAGGCATTGCTGAAAAGCTCTTTTTGCCAATCTGTACCTTCTCCCAATAGATCTGGGCGAACAAATGCATTGCTATGATTCACAATTTGTGCTTCTGTACGTTCATTGTAGTGCATCGCATACTCTTGAAGGTTCATCATTTCTAAGTGCTTTGGCATGTTCTGCCATCCCACATATCCGTCATAACTAACACTAGCTGTGCCAGCTTTTCCTTTTTTCGTGGTGATCATGATAACACCATTCGAAGCACGTGCACCATAAATAGCTGTTGCCGAGGCATCTTTCAATACGTCCATTGACTCGATGTCCGAGGGACTGATATTAGCTAATGGATTGTTGTTCACATCATCCGTAGAAGAGTCTACCACTACACCGTCAATTACAAAGATAGGTTGATTGGTAGCATTTAACGAGTTGATACCGCGAATGCGAATAGCCGAACTAGCACCAGGAGTACCCGAGTTGGCTTGGATTTGTACACCAGCTGCACGACCTTGTAAAGCTTGGTCGACAGAGGTGGGAACAGATTTCTTGATAGCTGCATCGGTTACTGATACCACTGAACCTGTGAGGTCCGAACGTTTCATCTGACCATAACCAACCACTACTACTTCACTCAAAACCTCAGTATCTTCTTTCAGTTGTACTGTGATTTGTTTTTTTCCTGCTACAGGCACATCTTGTGTCTTATATCCTATATAGGATACAGTGATTGTGCTATTGGCAGGGACAGATAGACTGAACTGACCGTCCATATCTGTGATTGTACCATTGTTGGTACCTTTTTGAAGAACACTTGCGCCGATAACGGGCTCTCCCATGTTGTCCTTCACTAATCCCTTTACAGTGATGTTTTGTGCAATGACCCAAAGCGGGCAAAAACACCACAGAATAAATAGCCCTATAGGCTTAATAAATTGATTTGTGCATTTCATGACGAAATTAGTTTAATGGATAACGAAGTTTAAAATTTCAATTTTTCTTGATAGTTTCTTACATCATTCAGACCTGTTATTTTAGGTTTTCATACGCTTTTTTTTTTGATGAGGTTTAACAATAGTTTCTTAGTTACAAAAATATTATATTCTATAGAAAGATAGTTTACTGAATGTTCCCGTCATACTTATCGCTTGTTACATGTATGTTGTTTATGTTACAATTGCTATTCTTTATGATACATTTATTAAGAAAGTCTTTTTTTTAGCGTTTTTATATAGCTAATATTTACATTTATTGGTTCGCTTTTGCATAACTGTTTTTGCTTTGTTAAACAGCTGCTTTTTTCTGCGCAACTAGTCATGACACTCCTTTTATCCCAATTAATAGAAACTAACATTCCATTTCAAACAAGATATTTCGACCTTATTTGGGCGTGAAGATTCTATGGTTGTTTTCTTATTATAGGTAGTTGCTTTCGCATCTTCAGTAGTCTTTAGATGTGGGTAAAATGGTAAATTATGTAAACTGAAAAGGAATATTGTCATATAGCTTTGCAGTTTCAAAACCTTTGGCTATTTTTGTTATCAATTCTAAAATAAACTTTTAGTAAGAATAATAATTGCTTTACTTTTATACCATAAATCAATCAGTGCTAAAACTCGTTTAATACAAAGTGGATTCAAGACAATTTCCATTTGTCAACGTTGCATGTAGTCATATTGATTGGGATAATTTAAGTGTCGTTATTGCATTAAATATTCACGATCTTGCGTAGTGCTTTTATTCGTATGGTGATTAGCCTTTATCATGGTGTTGACCAACCGCAATTGGTGTGGTGATTACCTTTGGTTGCCTCGCTAGATAGCCCTGCTTAAAATGCGAACTCGGTGAATTAGCTAAAGTTTTTAGAATCAATGCTATATAATTAAACCAAAATCTACTCTTTTCCTCTCCCCCCTGATGAGAAAAGATATTATGAACATTCACATAACAGAATAATGCATAAGTTTAAACATATTTCTCTACTTTTTCTGCTATTGACTTTTCACGGATATTTCCTGTCGACTACTCATGCCCAGACGGGAAGATACTATTCTACTGATGAAGGACTCTCCAGCAGTTTAATTAATCAGATTTATCAAGATAGTCGCGGATATATATGGACCGCCACTGAATATGGCCTAAACCGCTTTGATGGAGTGCGTTTTGTCAACTATCAATATATGGCTGGCGATGCAGAAGGTATAAAAAGCAATTATATACGCACCTTATACGAAACAAAGACAAAGACACTTTTCATCGGTTGTCTGGATGGCTTGATGCGCTACAATCCAGATACAGATACTTTCCGTGAAATCCCTATGATGCGCAATGGTAAACAAGTGTTTCCGCATATCACGCGGATAAAAGAGTTGGGAAATGGTGAAATGTGGATCTGTTCATCTGGCCAAGGGCTTTTTAAACTGGATCAAACTACCCAAATCGCATATTCACTCGACGAACTATTGGGCGAAGCCAATTATAATTTCCAATCGGTGTTTTACGAAGATCTCAGTGGTAATATTTGGATAGGGACAGAGGGCAATGGTCTGATATGTTATCTGACACAGACCAAGGCTATTTTGACTTTTAAGCATCCTGCCATTAATGATAATACCATTGCAACAATACTTGAGGACAACGAAGGAAATCTTTTTGTGGGGACTCAAAAACAAGGACTATCATGTTATGATCGTTTCAATAATAGATTCGTACCGATACACCACGCTGACGGCAAAGTGTTGTCAGTATATTGCCTGGCAGTAGTTAAAGGTCAATTGCTCATTGGAACAGATGGACAGGGCTTGATGTATTATGAACCAGAAACAAAGCAGATTAAAGACTTTATAGTGAACTCTGCACCTTTTGATTTTTCTGACGGTAAAGTACATTCTATTTTGAAAGATCGTGATGATAATCTTTGGGTAGGACTTTTCCAGAAGGGAATAGTATTATTGCCTAATCAAGAAAATCTGTTTCAATATATGGGTGCTAAGTCTTTGTTCTATAATCCGATAGGTCAAAGATGTGTGATGGCTCTCTTTCAGACTAAAGATGGACATATATGGGTGGGCACTGATAATGAAGGTGTTTATGAATTGGATAGGGCAGGACGATGTCTCAATCACTACAGGATGGATCAGAATTCACATTCATTGGGGCATACGGTCATGGCGATTTTCGAAGATTCTCAAGACAATCTGTGGGTAGGATCTTACAACCATGGATTGATGAGACTGAACCGAAAGACAGGTAAATTTGACTTTCCACTGAGTCTGCAAAGTGAGAAGGTGATGTCCATCATCGAGGATCATGACAAAAATCTATATATTGCGACACTGGGTGCTGGCTTCTATCAATATAATCTTTTGACTGAAACACTTTCTCATTATGAATCTTCTAAGGATGAGTCGGGAGATGTGACACGCAATGAACTCGCTAATGACTGGGTAAATACTCTCTTTTGCTCTAATGATGGATTGATCTGGATCGGTCACTATCGTGGGGTAAGTTGTTTCAATCCACTCACGCAGGGTTTTCTAGATATCAATAAAACCAATACACCGATAAATGATGGAGTAGGCTATGCGCTCCATGAAGATAGTAGTGGAAGTATTTGGGCTGGAACGACGGGTGGACTGATATGCCTGAATCGGACAGAGGGTGTGAAAAGCAAATTTACAACCACCGATGGATTATCCAATAATATTGTTTGTGGTATTTGCGAAGATGATGAAAATAATCTCTGGATCAGTACCTACAAAGGTATCAGTAAGCTAGACCAGAAGGATGGACGCTTTATAAACTATTATGTAGGTGACGGACTTCAAGGAAATGAATTTACGCATGGTGCCTATTGTAGGACAGAAGATGGAATGTTGTATTTTGGTGGACTCAATGGAATCACTCACTTTTATCCTAAAGATATAAAATCAAACTCGAAGGTGACTGAAGTGTTGATTACAGACTTTTACTTATTCAATTCGCCCATTAATAAGAATACTACTTCGGCTGGAGACCCGATAATCTATACTTCTGTTCAACAATCCAATATCTTTCAGCTGCATCATAAAGATAATACGTTCAGTATCGTGTTTTCTACTTTGCAATACAATAATCCAGAACAGATTACCTATCAATATAAAATAGATGAATTGAGTCAGCATTGGTCAAGTACCGAGCCGGGCGAGAATCGTATTACCTATAATAATCTTCCTCATGGGAGGTATACCTTTAGTGTACGGGCGCTAAATCATGGAGAATATTCTAATACGCGCACCATCAGCATTATCATCACACCTCCTTGGTATCAAACTTGGTGGGCACAATGGATCTATTTATTCCTTTTCTTGGTTTTGATTTATGGCATCGTGTCAATCATCAAATCGCGCATTCAACATAAACGAGAACTGATGATGAGTGAACATACTGCACAAATTAATGAAGCTAAGTTGCAGTTCTTTATTAATATCTCGCATGAGATACGTACACCAATGACGCTAATCATTAACCCGATAGAAAAACTCCTTTCGCAAACCAAAGAGGGAGCAGAACGCAAAACATATATGATGATCTATCGCAATAGCCAACGCATACTGCGACTGATCAATCAGTTGATGGATGTCAGGAAACTGGATAAAGGACAAATGCACATGAAGTTTCGTGAAACGGATATGGTGTGTCTGATAAGGGATGTAATGACTACATTCGACTATGCAGCGCAACGTAAGCACATACACTTTGAGTTTGAGCATGTTGAAGATCAGTTAATGGCGTGGGTAGACCTCAATAATTTTGATAAGGTATTGATGAATATTCTTTCCAATGCCTTTAAATATACTGAAGAAAATGGAGAAGTGAAAATAGCACTTTCTACCGGTGTTGATACACAGTGTAAAGGAGCTTTGTCTAACTATCTGCAAATCGTGGTAAGTGATACAGGAATAGGTATTGATGAGACAAAGATCGAAGCAATCTTTGAGCGTTTCTATCAAATAGACAATGATAAGTCAAAAGTGAATATGGGTACAGGGATTGGCTTGCATCTTTGTCGATCTCTGGTGCAGCTGCATCATGGAGTGATATATGCCGAAAATCGAAGAGATATACATGGTTGCAGGATTATTGTGCGTATTCCCCAAGGGAAGGCTCATTTGAGTGTCCACGAACTTGAAATACAGTCCAGTCAGGAGCTGAAGAAAACTAGGCCATCCACTCTGCCACTGGAAGAGCAAATCGACATGGCCGAAGATGCTTTTGAAGCGAAGACTCATAAGTCCAAAACAAAATTGAAGCTGATGGTGGTAGAGGATGAGACGGAAATTCAGGATTATTTGAAGGAAGAATTGGCTGTGGACTATAAGGTGACGGTCTGCAACAATGGCAAGGAGGCATATGAGAAGATGCTGTTAAATGTTCCTGATCTTGTAATAAGTGATGTGATGATGCCCGAGATGGATGGGTTTACTCTGTGCCGAAAGATAAAGCAAAATACTACAATCAATCATGTGCCGGTGATATTGCTGACAGCTCGTTCTTCGTCTGCCGACACAATGGAGGGGATAGATATGGGGGCGGATGCCTATATGGTGAAACCTTTTGATACAGAATTATTGAAACGCACTATTGGCAATTTGATCAGCAACCGGAAAATGCTGCGAAGCAAATATAGTGGCGCTCAGGAGCAAGAGGATAAGATAGATAAACTTGATTTGAAATCGGTGGATGAACAATTAATGGAGAAGGTGATGCGAGTTGTCAACGAGCATATAGCCAATCCAGAGTTTAATGTGGAAATGCTTGCAGCCGAGGTGGGTATGAGCCGAGTACACATTTATCGGAAGTTAAAGGAATTGACCAATCTATCGGCTCGCGACTTTATACGCAATATTCGCTTGCAACAAGCAGCCAATCTGCTACGAACCGATAAAAAACTCAGTGTATCGGATGTGGCTTACGCAACAGGACATACTAATCTCTCACATTTTTCTAATTCATTCAAAGGGAAATATGGTATGTCTCCCACTGAATATTCAATGGGCAAGAATGAAGAACCGGATTAAGGCTTCTTTTTTAGGTGCAGGAGTCTTGTGATTTTTCTTTTGATGATGACTAAATTGATAATAGTGACAACAGCTGTCATGCCCAATCCTATAATATAAATCGGAAAAGTGGAGCTTGGAATAAATCCAGGAAATACATCATTGAACAAATGAAGATAAAGAGGCCGTATGCATCCTACTAATAAGAATGATAAAAGGAGTATGACGCCATTGAGTAGAATAGTTATTAACTGATAAGGAAATGCTACCTGACGGGATGAATAACCGATAAGTAGCAGGTTAGTGAGTTTAGTGGTGTTTTTTTGCAATAATAAGAAAATGCTGAGCATCAATATGTACAGAGCTAACAAACAAATGAATAATCCTACACCAATAATGATGCCGATAATTACACGGAGGAAATGAGCCATTTTACCCGAATCGGTAGTTTCATTCTCTTTTTCATATCCTTTGCTATTGAGATATTCATTGATGGCAGGGTCCGATGGATTGGTTACCTCTATAATCAAGCGTGATGGATTGGCCTCTTGTCCAGCCGCAAAATTGGCATTGGCTTGTTTCAAGAATGATTGTGGCACAAGTATCGTGTTAAGGCGACTGGAGAAACCTACAATCTTTCCAGTATAATATTGTTCTTTATCTTCACCTCTGAGGCGGATATCCAATTTGATGCGACCGATCAACCCTTCGGACAGTTGTGGCAAATTTTGACTTTGGGCGAAGCCAAAGTTATATAGATTCAGGTAATTTCGTGGTACGATGATAGGGATGATGCCATTGCCAATGTCATCTGTGTTCCACTGATTGAGGTCGACATCGATAAACTGATCGGGTACAGATTCAAAGAACATATCTGTCGATAATCGTGGTCCTATCCCACCTTGTAGCCCTATGCCTGCTGTAACCTTGAAAAGTGAAGGTGTGAACTCGCCTACTGCTAATGTAAATGGTTGGCGTTCAATGTCATTTATTTCTCTCGAACTGAAAGTGTTTGACTTTTTAAGGAAGCCACCTATCGTACTCACCTTTTTGGAAATAATGATATATTCATTTTTCATCAAGCCATCTTTGCCCGAGAAGAGTGGAAGCACATCGCGGTAAAACTGAATACTCAATAAAATGATGGTGATACCAAACAGGCTAGCTAGGAAGAAACCAAGTAGTTGTCCGATGCTGATGTGCTGGCGAAGTAATTTCCAGATAAGTCTCATTTGCTTAGAATTAAATTAGGCGTTTGTGGAAGATAGTCTGAATTATAGTTTAAGAACACTATTGTAGGGTAATTCTAGGTGCTTGCCTATGGACGTGACAATGACGCCAGCTTGCTGTATCGCTATCTCTTCCATCAGAATTTCACCAAGGATGGCACTGTTTGCATCATCTAAATGGCTGACAGGTTCGTCTAAAAAGATAAAATCGAAGGGTTGAGACAGGGCACGGATAAAAGCCACACGCTGCTGCTGTCCGAAAGACAGTTTATCTACTTTTGTCGACATCTTATCAGCAAGACCCATCCGCTCAAATAAAAGAGTGATTTCTTTTTTTTTCTTATATTTGCTGAGCTTGTTCTTTATTAGGATATTGTCCAATGCCGATAATTCTTTGAATAGGCGCAGATCTTGGAAAAGCATACTTAACGAAGTACGCCTAAGAGAGGTCCATTCCTTGAAATCATATCCAGCAATATTCTTATTATCAAAGTTTATGATGCCTTGATAATCGTTGCGAAAGCCGTATATGAAACTGCATAATGATGACTTGCCTGTACCGGAAGCAGCTTCGATTAATGTAATATCACCTTTCTTGAAGGTAACATTTTTGTGCCAAATATCAGAAGTGATAGAATTTAAATCAGCAAACACTTGAGGAAGTGTTTGCTGAAGATGTATTTGTTGCATAGGAAAACCTGTCTTAGAAGAATGCTAGGAATAATTTGGCATATTCTACTATTTGTGCCAAAGAGTTAGTCGTGTTGTTTTTCAAGACAATATTCATTTCATAGCTATTATCATGCGTATTAAGAGCATCAATATAATCTATTTTTGACACCATGTCTATATATAACTTAAAGTCTTTAGCGCTGACTTGCGATACTGCTTTTACTAAAGGTAGGTCAAGGACTTGGGACACATTAATGACAAACATGACTTTTTTGTCCTTTAAATCGGGGCCAAATGAAGTAGAGGTGATAGACGGTGTGACTGTTGTCATCAGGCTTTTAATATCACTATTATTGGTGGCAAAGAAAGAACCATTCTTAGAACCATAATAAAAACTGATATCACTGCTTGTGAAACTGTAAATCTTATCGTCTATTTTGGCGATCTTATAAGTCGTTGGTAAAACTTTCGCTTGATTGTTATATATCTCCTCCAGAAAGTCATCATTTTCGATGCTAGCGTATAGGTCAAACTTTGGTATATTGGTCAAACTTACATCAGTGATACCCAAAGCTAAGTCTCCTTCTAACGCATCGAGTATACTTTTAATGAATTGATCTTGTTCTGAAGTAAATTCATTGTAATAGCCTTTGTTAGATTGGAACATCTCGAAAAGTTCATCTCCATCTATTCCCATTTCAAGATAAGCCAATGTCGTTTTGGGGAAGAAATTAGTGAATGTACCTTTCGTCTTTTTCACAGTTTCGGCCTGTTCCTTTAGCAATTCCTGATTTTTAGCATTCTCGGTAAAATAAGTAAAGCTGGAATTAATGGCTCCCTGTTCGAAACGGATAGCTCCATAAATATAAAGATCTTTGAAATCCATATTGGCATAACCCAAATCATTCTTTAAATGCTGACCATATAATGAGGTCAATGAAGCAGCAGATGATATGAAATGTATATCTCCCTTTTCTTCTTTCATTTTCAAGAAGCCTCTATTTGCAGTGATGCTATTATCTTTCGTCTGATTCATCATGCGATTGATGTGTGCTTTAGCATCATTTAATTGTGATGCGCTATTAAGGGCAACAATGATCAATGCATATTCATCAAAGGCTATAATGACATTGTTATGTATCAAAGCATATTCATATCCATCACCTTTCTCGTATTGGTTGAATAGTTTTTCATCCTTCATTACATCCAACGTAGCGCGAAGCTTAGTTTTACTGCTAACTTTGTTGACAAGAATAGTGGAGGACATGGCATCGTTGAAAAAGAGATAAATAGGAACTTCAAAATCTATCCCCGACTCTTTGGGGTTGGTCAATATCTTTTGGATCTGTTCCATACTCTGTACACTCATACCACTGCTGATAGCAGCGATGAAGTCTTGTTTCATGTCATTGATCTCGGCTGTGGTGACACCTGTCTTATTGAACAATGATTTGAGGTCTAGTGAGAAAAGAGTTTGTACATTCTCAGGAATAACGTCTGTGTATTCCTTCGTTTTTTTCGAACATCCTGAGAGGATGGCAGTCAGCAGTACAAATACTGAAAGTAAAGAGATAAGTTTTCGTACCATAACATATTTATTTTAGGTTGTATGAAACAGATTTAAAGTGTGGCAAGCTACTAACGCTGCTGTCTCGGTGCGTAACCTTGAACTGCTGATACTTACAGGGATAAATCCTTGGGCTATAGCTTTGGCTACTTCTTCTTCACTGAAATCGCCTTCTGGTCCGATTAGAATTAATGCATCCTCCTGGGGCGAAATGATTTTCTTGAGCTCTTGTTTATCGCTAGTATAGCAGTGTGCAATGAATTTCTGGCCATTGAAGGTTTGTTTAATAAAGCTGTCGAACGATATCATTTCGTTAAGTATAGGTTTTCTGGCTTTTAGCGATTGCTTGATGGCGGATACTAATATCTTGTCTATTCGCTCATTTTTTATAACTTTGCGTTCTGAAAAACGGCAATTAAGAAAAGTTAATTCATCGAAACCTATTTCCGTCGCTTTTTCTGCAAACCATTCATTGCGGTCCATATTTTTAGTAGGAGCTACCGCCATGTGAATATGCCCCGCCCAAAGAGATTCTTGGAAAGTTTTCTCAGTAATCTCCACTTTGCAGCGCTTTTGATGAGGTACTGTGATTTTTGCAGTATAAAAATAGCCTTTGCCATCGGTGATATTAATCTCATCACCTTCTTTCAGGCGAAGAACACGTACGCAATGCATACTTTCATCTTCTGGTAGTATAGGTTCTTGATCAATATCAGGTGCGTAAAAGACATGCATAGTTATTTCTGTTTTTTTAGTTCATCTCTCAAACATGCGGCCAATTCGTAGTTCTCATCGAAAATGGCCTTCTGTAAGGCTTTCTCTAGATCATTGACTGATGTTTTTTTTATGCTTTCGAAAGCCGAATTTCGGAGAGAGTTTTCTTGATGAATCTCATTTTCAGCAGTTCGAATGCATTCTTTTTCGAGAATAGATTCGTAAATATAAATGGGAGAGTTGAAGCGGAGCGACAAGGCTATTGCATCTGAAGTTCGTGAATCTATTCTAGTGATTTCATCATTAATCTTCAGATATATGTAGGAAAAAAAGACGCCTTCTTCTACTTTGTAGATTACGACGCGAAGGAGATGCACTCCTAACGCATGCAATGAATTGTAAAAAAGATCATGAGTCAGTGGTCGAGGCGTTTTGGTGCCCTTTAGACAAAGAGCGGTAGCCTGCGCTTCGGCAGTCCCTATAATAACAGGGAGCTGCCGAGTGCCTTCTTTTTCACCCAGAATCAGTGCAAAAGCACCTATCTGAGCCTGACTATTAGAAATATCTATTACCTCTAATTCTACTTTTTTATTCATTTACTTTCTTTACTAAATCGGCAGGATTGTGCTTGTAACGGAATACTATTGCAAATAAAACTCCAATTACTAGTGCATAAGCTGCAAATATATACCATATATCAGGCCAGTTACGACTGATGAGTTCGCCATTTTCATAAACGGAGAAGGCGTTCACTACAGCACCGCTGGCATAGCCACCTATAATAGCACCAAGCCCATTAGTCATCATAAAGAAAAGACCTTGTGCACTGGCACGTATTTTGGGACTGGTTTCAAGTTCAACAAACAACGAGCCCGAAATGTTGAAGAAATCGAATGCCATACCGTAAACAATCATAGAAAGAAGTAACATCCAAAGACCTGGGCCGGGATTGCCCAATCCAAATAGACCAAAACGTAGCATCCAAGCAAACATACTGATCAACATCACTTTTTTGATACCAAAATGACGAAGGAAGAAAGGAATAGCCAAAATAAACACTGTCTCACTGATTTGTGACATTGATAGAAGTATCACGGAATGTTTCACCCCGAATGAATCTTTATAAGCGTCAATCGCACTGAAACTCGTTAAATAGAGATCACCGTAGCTGTTTGTGATTTGTAGGGCGGCACCAAGAAGCATTGAAAATAGAAAGAAGATGGCCATTTTCTTGCGTTTGAAAAGAAACAATGCATTGAGACCAAAAGCTTCTGCCAATGATTTTGTTTCTCCTTTTACAGGAGGGCATGGAGGTAATGTAAATGAATACATTGCAAGTAGTATAGAAGAAACAGCACCTACATAAAACTGTGCATTGGAAGATTTGAAACCTGTGAGATCGACAGTCCACATCGCCAAAATGAAACCTACAGTTCCCCATACACGAATTGGTGGGAAGTCTTTTATGATATCACATTTGTATTTCTCGAGTGCATTATAGGATATGGTGTTTGCTAGAGAAAGAGTAGGCATATATGCCAAGAGATTGAGGAACATTGCCCAGTACATGGAGTCATAATCTTTGGCAAACGAAGCATAGATTAAAAAACCGGCTCCGAGGAAATGAAGAATAGCATAAAGACGCTCTGCATTAATCCATTTATCAGCCACTACGCCCATTAAACCGGGCATGATGATGGATGATATACCCATGGTGGCAAATATTGCACCAATTTGTCCTCCCTCAAAGTTGAGAGAATTACCTAAATAGGCTCCTAAAGAAATCAACCATGACCCCCAAATGAAGAATTGGAGGAAATTCATTACAATCAATCGGTTTTTGATACTCATATCTATATGTTTATAACGTTTTTAAAATGTGAATATGAGTTGCAAATATAAGATTTTTAGCTTATAGTGAGGATAATAAGGTGGGTAATAGAGGTTAAAATAATGGAGGGGTATATAAAAAAAGAAGGCTATCTATCCCAGACAGCCAATCTTTATTAACCTTAAATCTAATACCATGAAAAACACTCTGCAAATATAGTGTATTTCATGTTATACAACATAGTGATGTGACTTTTATTTTTCTTGTATTAACAAATATTAAACAATAGCAACCTATTCAACATATAATACCAATCCTTTTAGGTATTCGCCTTCGGGATGATAGATGTTTACAGGATGGTCTGCAGGTTGCGTGAGCTGATGCAATATGCGTACATTGCGACCTGATAAGGCTGCTGCTGTAAACACTGCAGTACGGAAGTTTTCTTTCGTCACTACTTGTGAACAAGAGAAGGTGAATAAGATTCCGCCTGGTTTGATTTTTTCGAAAGCTTTTGCATTAAGCTTGCGATATCCCATCAGGGCATTCCGTAGAGCATCTTTATGTTTAGCAAATGCAGGAGGATCGAGAATAATCAAGTCATATTGATCGCCCATGCGGTCTAGATACTTGAAGGCATCTTCAGCGAAGGCTGCATGGCGAGTGTCTCCAGGGAAATTCAATTCCACATTCTTATTTGTTAAATCGATTGCCTTCGCAGAGCTATCCACTGAGTGAACTAATTTGGCACCACCACGCATAGCGTAGAATGAAAAGCCACCCGTATAACAAAACATATTGAGCACGCTACGATTGTTAGAATAACGCTCCAAGAGTGCGCGATTCTCACGTTGATCCACAAAGAAACCTGTCTTTTGGCCTTTTAGCCAATCTACATGAAACTTTAAACCATTTTCGCAAGCTATATTATCTGTGCTACCTCCCAATAAGAAGCCATTTTCGGGTGCAAGGTCAGCCTTAAATGGTAGTGTTGTTTCTGATTTATAATAGATATTTTCGATTCTGCCTTCCATTATTTCCTCAAGCGCTTTGGCGATATCCATTCTGTCTACATGCATGCCTGCTGAATGAGCTTGCATCACTGCAGTCTTCGCATAAACGTCAATGATGAGCCCGGGTAGACTGTCCCCTTCGCCATGAACCAAGCGGTAGGTGTCGTTTTCAGGATTATCTGCTACGCCAATGCTACGACGTAAATCAAGTGCCACCGCTAATCTTTTCTTCCAGTATGCTAAATCAATGGGAACTTGCTGGAAAGAAAGTACGCGCACTGCTATGCTGCCGATTTGGAAATGTCCTTTAGCGATAAACTCTTTTTTTGATGTATATACATCTACTACTTCGCCTTCTTCGGGTTCGCCGTCAAAGTGACCGATAGCACCTGAGAATATCCAAGGATGAAATCTCTTTAATGATTCTTCTTTACCGGGTTTTAGGTATAACTTTACCATAGTATAATAATAAATTGTTGACGGGATTATTTTATTTCTTTTTCTTTTAAGGGTGCAATTTCAAAATCACCCGATTGAGACAGTTGTTTCAATAGTGTGAAAATGCGGAGACACGCCCATGCATCCATAGCGGCATATTGTTTCTGAGCATCTGTAAGTACATCGCATTCCCAGTTGGACAACTGTTGTGATTTTGATATTTTTTCTTTAAATAGCAAAGCATAGATTTTTTGCAAACTTTTATCTAAGATGCCAAAAGTGCGTACATATTCTTGTAGTTCTATATGACCTTCGGGTGTAAAAGGTGCGCGCTTGTGTAGCATCAGAAAGTCGTCTTTAAGAGAAAGTCCTACTTTTAAAACATTGGGATCTTCTAAAAGTTCAACTAATGAAGCGGGCAGGCCAATAGCATTTAGCCTAAACAAAAAGCAGCATTCTTCTGTGGCGATTTGGAGTAGAGCAACTTTGTGAATTCGTCCTTTTTTGAAAGAAGGTCTGGTTTCACTATCTATACCGACTATGCTTTGTGTCTTGAGATAGTTCACGGCTTTATCCGCTTCGGATATGGTTTGGATCACATAGATACGTCCCGCATAGACAGCTTTGGGTAAATCGCGTATTTCTTCTTTATTTATTGTTCTTTCGATTACCATTCTTATAATTTATTCAAAGTCAAATGAATCTGAATCATCGATATCCATTTCGTTTTCATCAAGTTCTCCATTGATATCATCTTCATTTGATTTCTGATTATATTTCACCTCGTGCAATGCACGTAGCGTGTTTACTAATTTTTGCCCCCAATAAGCCTCGAAGTTTTCTTGGCATACACAGAGTGAGTCATTCATCGTTTCATTAAGTCCCAATTGGAAAACATAGATGAAGTCTCGGATGTCTTGATAAATATCGGCTAAATCCTCTGATATGTTTTTTCCTATAGGTTGATCACTATATACCATATCTTCTACGAAAACATCTAGATAATCATCTTTATCGGCCATGACCTTGGCGATAGATTGTCTGATTTGTTCGTATTGTGTTTCTGTAACACAAACTTCCAGCTGGTCATCATTAATTCGGTCGAATTTAGGGAGTAATAATGCTTTGAGATAAAGTAAAGGAAGAATCTTCAAAGTTTTATCTACAAATGATGCTGTTGTATAATCTCTTGCATTTTCAATAAAAACACAATACTCAGCAGCTACGGTAACGAACTCTATAGAACTGTTTTCAAATATAGTTTGACTCTCCTTTTTCATTACGTTTAGGAATTTGATTGGCAAATTTACGAATTTAATCTTTGATAATAGAATAATTGACAATTGTTATTAGTCTAACTTTGTAAACCTGCATTTTATTGGTACGAATCATTGAGTAGCCATTTTAAAGCTATCAGATATCCTTTGTTAAAAAGTCAATCCTTTATAATCGAAGTTTACCTGAGGTTATTTTTATTTCTGTAAGTAGCATGGTGATACAGATAATATATCCTCATATCTTTTTAAATTTCCTTAGAAGTTTACAGCATTGTAAATACAGGAACATCTATTTTTTATTACTTTTGCATCATTGATTAAAGATTATTTAGAATAACTATCATGGCAAAAAAGAAGCAAGATAAGCATGAATCAACCGGGACTATGTCTGTTCTGAAGAAGATAGCACATTTCTTTAAGAGTGAGACCTTTCACTTCTGTGTTGGGCTATCTTTTGTGATTTTCGCGATTTTCCTATTATTGGCATTCGCGTCATTCCTATTTAATAGCTCTGCCGACCAGAGTATAATAGAGAGTAACGGAGTAGCGGTCAATCCATCTGAAGTAGCGACACATGCGAAAAACAATGCAGGTCTCCGTGGTGCGCAGGTCTCTCATTATTTGATTAATACTTGCTTTGGTTTTGGCGCTCTGTTCATCATTGCTTTTCTAATTGCATCGGGTATGAAGATGATGCATGTATGGACCATTAAAGTATGGAAATGGTTCATACTTTGTTCATTGCTGATGATATGGACTTCTTTATTCTTGGGTTTTGCTTTCATGCCTATTTATGTAGACACATCAATTTATTGGGGTGGTCTTCATGGCTACAATGTTGCTAATTGGTTTGTAGCGCAAATAGGTGTTGTAGGTCTTTCGCTTTTACTATTGGGTACAGCTCTGTGTTTGGCAATATTCCTAAATGATAAGGTTGTTAACTGGCTCCGCACTTTATTTTCTTTTAAATACTTGAAGCGTAAGAAAAAAGAAGTCCAAATAGAAGAGATGGCTGAAGTAACTGAGCCAGTGGATGGTGCTTCTAAGCCTATAATAGATCCAGTTATTACCGAAGTACAAACAGTAGTCCCGTTATCAATGGATGACGAAGAAGAACCTTTTGTCGCAAATGCTGAGGATATGGCTAGCGTGGAAGAGGAGGAGGAAGAAATAACCCAACCAACCCCTGTCGTTGAAGAACCTGAAATGGTGATTCAAACTGAGATTATACCTCCTCATGTTGTTGAGCCAGCCGAAAACAATGAGCCGCTTTTCAATATTGAAACACCCGATGTGACCGAGGAGGAGATCGTAGCTTCTTCGTCAGAACCATATAATCCAAAGCTCGACTTACAAAGTTATCATCTGCCTCCTGTTACGTTGATGAAACATTATGAAAATAATGAGCCAGTAGTAGATGAAGCAGAACAACACGAAAACAAGAATCGCATCATACATACTTTGCGTAGCTTTGGAATTGAGATTAAGAGTATCATTGCCAATGTAGGCCCCACAGTAACGCTTTACGAAATCACTCCCCAGCAAGGAGTACGTATCTCTAAAATACGCGGGTTGGAAGATGATATTGCCTTGAGTCTTTCAGCCTTGGGTATCCGTATCATTGCGCCTATTCCAGGAAAAGGCACTATTGGTATCGAAGTTCCCAATTCGTCTCCTCGTATTGTATCGGGACAAAGCATCATCGGTAGCCGTAAATTCCAAGAATCCAACTTTGACCTTCCTATAGCTTTTGGGCGAACCATCACCAATGATGTGTTCATGATTGATCTTTGTAAAATGCCTCATATATTAGTGGCAGGTGCTACAGGGCAAGGTAAATCTGTCGGTTTGAATGCCATTATCACCTCATTGCTCTACAAGAAGCATCCGGCTGAATTGAAATTCGTATTGGTCGATCCTAAAAAGGTAGAGTTTAGCATCTATTCGGTCATCGAGAATCACTTCTTAGCGAAATTGCCTGATGAGGGAGAAGCGATTATAACCGATGTTACCAAAGTGGTGCAGACGCTCAACTCCGTTTGTATTGAGATGGATACCCGTTACGACTTGCTTAAGATGGCGCAGGTGCGTAACATTAAAGAGTACAATGAGAAATTCATTAATCGTCGCCTCAATCCCGAGCGTGGACATAAGTTCATGCCTTATATAGTAGTGGTGATCGACGAGTTTGGTGACCTCATCATGACGGCGGGAAAGGAAGTCGAATTACCCATTGCCCGTATCGCTCAGTTGGCTCGTGCGGTAGGTATCCACATGGTTATCGCTACCCAGCGTCCTACGACTAATATTATTACAGGTACCATCAAGGCCAACTTCCCAGCCCGTGTGGCTTTCCGCGTTTCGTCCATGATGGACTCGCGTACCATTCTTGACCGTCCTGGTGCCAATCAGCTAATTGGTCGTGGCGATATGCTCTTTTTACAAGGAGCCGATCCAGTGCGTGTGCAGTGTGCTTTTATCGATACACCCGAAGTGGAAGAGATCACACGCTACATCGCCCGTCAACAAGGCTATCCTTGCGCTTTCTATCTACCCGAATACGTGGCACCCGACAGCAATGGTGCCGGTGGCTTAGATGATATGGAGATATCTGGACTAGATCCTTTGTTCGAAGAGGCAGCCCGTCTTATCATCATCAACCAACAAGGTTCTACATCACTTATTCAGCGTAAGTTTGCTATTGGCTACAATCGTGCAGGGCGCATCATGGATCAACTAGAAAGAGCTGGTGTGGTAGGTAAAGCCCAAGGTAGCAAGCCGCGCGAAGTACTTTGCGTAGACGAACGCGACCTCGAATCAAAACTGAACAATTTAGCATAAGAAACGTTCCTAAAAACAGATGAAGAGATCCTATATTCTTGTTTTGCTCCTGACTTTATTTCCCTTTGGGCAAGTGTTGGCGCAAAACGCTGACCAAATCTTAGATAAGGCAGCATCAACTATTGAAAATGCTGGTGGAGTAAAAGCCATCTTCGTATTATTGATGTCTCACAATAGTAATATGCATGGCTCTATAGAAGGTGAGATTGCTTTAGAGAAAGATAAATTCAGATTGACTACAGCTGATGCTATTACCTTCTTTGATGGAAAAACGCAGTGGAGCTATTTGAAAGATAGTGATGAAGTGACGGTTACAGAGCCTACACCCGAGGAACTGCAAGCCATCAATCCATATGAGATATTGAATCTTTATAAAAAAGGATATGAACAAAAAATAGGGAATGTCACTACTTATTCTGGTAAGCCGGTGTATGAGGTTATCCTGCAAGCTCAGAGCAATAAGAGTGATATTGTCAGCCTGAAACTCTTTATCGCTAAAGATAGCTATCAGCTGCTTTTCATACAAGGTACCATGCGCGATGGCACAGTCAACGATATAGCTATCAGTGGTTATCAAGCAGGGCAGAAATTTCCAGCAGACTATTTTGTTTTTAATAAGAAAGATTATCCCAAAGCTGAGTTAATAGATTTACGTTAATCTGAAATACAATTAATCAATACTTAATAAGATATATATTATGGAAGTCGAAAAAGTAAGATGCTTGATTATTGGTTCTGGTCCTGCAGGTTATACAGCTGCTATCTATGCCGGACGTGCTAATTTATCTCCAGTTTTATATGAAGGTCTTCAACCGGGTGGTCAACTCACCACTACAACAGATATTGAAAACTTTCCCGGTTATCCCGAAGGCATTAGCGGACCACAGATGATGGAAGATTTGCGCAAGCAAGCCGAACGCTTTGGTGCCGATATTCGCTTTGGTATCGCTACGAAGGCTCATCTCAAAGAAGGTGCTCACCGCATTACGTTTGATGGCAAGACAGAGATTGAGGCAGCTACTGTTATCATTGCAACTGGTGCTACTGCCAAATATTTAGGTCTGGAAGACGAAAAGAAGTATGCGGGTATGGGTGTCAGTGCGTGTGCCACTTGCGATGGTTTCTTTTATCGTAAGAAAGTGGTGGCTGTAGTAGGTGGTGGTGACACAGCTTGCGAAGAGGCTATCTACCTATCAGGGCTTGCTTCAAAAGTTTATCTCATCGTACGCAAGCCTTTCCTACGTGCGTCAAAGATCATGCAAGAGCGTGTGATGAATAGCGAAAAGATCGAAGTGCTTTTCGAAACCAATGCTACTGGCCTGTTTGGTGATAATGGTGTAGAAGGTGTCAACTTGGTGAAGCGTTGGGGCGAAGCAGACGAAGAACGTTATTCACTACCAATAGATGGTTTCTTCTTGGCTATTGGTCATCAGCCCAATTCAGAAATATTCAAACCCTATATCGATACGGATGAAGTGGGATATATCATTACCGAAGGCACTTCACCTCGTACTAAAGTGCCTGGTGTATATGCTGCAGGTGATGTGGCCGATCCACATTATCGCCAAGCGATCACTGCTGCGGCTAGTGGTTGTAAATCAGCTATCGAAGCGGAACGTTATCTGATGGAAAAAGGACTGTAAAAGATTCAATTTATAATATATGAAGCTGACTTCTACTCTAGGAGTCAGCTTTTTTATTTCTTCACTATGTCAAATGTTACATACTCTACTACAAATGATGCAGTGATACAAATTTACTAGTCCATGTAACATTTGTAGCATCTACTTTTTCATACCTCATCTACATTTGCTGGCATAATACCTTTTAAAAAAAGTAAATGCCATGAATACAACCTTTCTCAAACGAAAAACAATCAGTACCTTATTATTAATCATTGTTTCTAGCTTTCCTCTGTTTGCGCAGCAAGATTCTTTGAAGACAGAAAAATCGTCGAAAGCCAACAAGGAAGAAGATAGCCGCAACGTGATGCTCAATGCCTCTAGCGCTAATGGACCACGCGAGATCTCTATAGGTCTTCCAGGCGGTGATGTCAGTGTACTCGAAAACGGACTACCTGTTGTATATATGTCCAATCCACATGGTGTTAATTCACATTGGCGCGGTGACTCTAGTTTGGAAAATACAGGTTTGATGAAAATCTCCGAAACAGCTATCACCACAGGTAATATTGGCTATGCGGTCAATTCTTTTACCCAGCTAGGGCTAAACAGCGAAAAGAAATTCAACGGATTGCTCAACTATGTAGCCAATCAATTTGGCAAACAGCAGTTCGACTTCAATGTAAACGGAGCCATCGGCAAGGATTGGTTCTATAGCGGTAGTGTTTATCAAAATTTTGATCCAGGTAGTTTCAAACTGCGCTTTGCACAATACCAAGACCGCACAGAGATCTACAAGTTCGCTCTGACCAAGCTCTATAATGAAGGTCGCGGACAATTATCTGCTATCTATCACTATAGCAAAAGCCACAACTTGATGAATGCCACAAGCAGTGCTCCTTTCATCTACGAAGGCGATGGAAGCATCAAAGAAATTCCGGGATTCAAACTAGGTACTACATCTTATCTGCCCGACGTGTCTAATATGACCTATATGGATATTCGTACAGGCGAGGTGAAAACCATTAGCATGTATGATGCTCCTGAAAACAAAGCCAACCAAATCACACTGCTCAATCACTATAAATGGGATAATGGTTTGCAATGGAACTTGAATATGAAGTATGACCGCAGCATGGGATCTTATCTTTACCAAACGCCGATGGCCTTGGATCAGAAAGGATTGGATGCGGGTTATTCACTCCGCAACCAAGATGGAAGTTATACTCCGTATGAGGGTTATGTACAGAGTCGTATGTCTTGTTTTAACCGAGGTCACGTACACGAATTGATGATGACAACTGAGCTATCACGTCAACGCGATAACATGTCATGGCGCATAGGTTTGAATGAGTGGTTCTACAAAGTTAACTATGCTTCTAACACCACCATGTACGACCATACGGTAGAGGCTTATCCGCAAATGCTCTATGGAGGCAATAATCCTAATCTCAACTATTATGGTTCGACTCCTTATTATAACTTCAATCAGAATGCATCTGAATATTACAAAGGATACGAAAATAAGTTAGCTTTATACGCCACTCAAGATTGGGATATCAATCATAAATGGAATGTGTACTACGGCGCGCGTTTAGAGTATCAACGACTATCAGGCAAGAATCTGGCTGTTTACAATGAAGATGGAAAAGCGGTAGGGCGCTTTGCCAACTATCACATTGGCGCCGTTTCGCCCGATGGAACGTTGATCATTCCCCGTGACTTTAGCTACAATTGGCTCAATATGGCTTTCGCAGCTGCAGCCACTTATAAAGTGACTAACCAGTTTGGTTTTACAGCTGATTTCACGTACAATCTGCAACATCCCAATATCTCCAACTTTGCTCCTGCCGAGATGCCCAATGTTGGCAAGATCACTATTCCTCTAGGACGTGCTGGTTTGTACTATAACAACGATTGGCTCAGTTTGACCTCGCTCTTCACTTACATAGCGAAGACCAATAATAACTCTACGCTCAACCTGATCAATCCTAACAATAGCGATGATATCAAGGCCGCTCCATTGAGCTACGACATTCAGACATTGGGTTGGACTACTGATGCTATCATCCGCCCATTCAAAGGGTTCAACTTCCACGTGATGTTCACTTATCAAGTGCCCAAATATAAGAAGTACGAGACTGGTGTAACCTTTAGCGATGGCAACACATCGACGATCGATGCAACCGGAAACATCGTTACCGATATATCAAAAGTGATGATCGAGTTGGATCCTAGTTATAATATCACCAAGGATTTGCGTATCTGGGCCAGCTTCCGCTATTTCAGCAAGACTTATGCCAATATAATGAACGCTTACTACTTCAAAGGACGTTGGGAAACATTTGGGGGTATCAACTGGAATGTCAACAAACACCTCTCTTTAAATGCCACAGTCATCAACTTCTTGAATCAAACAGGCGCTAAAGGAACCATTTCGGGTGCCGAACTTGTTACTAAGGAAGATGCCTCCAAATTTTATGGTTCATGGATGGCTGGCAGCTATATCCGTCCATTCACAGTGGAGTTTTCAGCATCGATTAAGTTTTAATAATCAAACATTTAATATACCTTTATACCATGAGAACAAATTATATTCAACTATTGATGGTAGCGCTATTGATCACTACTTTAGCAGCTTGTAGTTCTTCAAAGAAAAACTATACCGTCATGACACAAACCGAAGATAATGCAATGGTGCAGATCAATACACCTGCCCGATACTTGCTTTTACCTATACAGAATACTAGCCCTGAGGCTCAAGTGCTTGTCAATACGGGCAATGCCGATGACACCGCTATGGATATCCGTTTAGCTATCGACTCTATAGACTACTATGTGCCGTTGGCATTGCCACTAGATGGCACTTCTTTTACAGTGGATATCAGCAATCTTCCTGCTAATGCTTTGGCATGGGAAAAGATGGAAGTAAGCGATACATTTGATGCAAGCAACACAGATCGTTTCCGTCCTATTTATCATCACACACCTCTCTATGGCTGGATGAATGATGCCAACGGTTTGGTTTATAAAGATGGCGAATACCACCTATATTTCCAATACAATCCCTATGGCACCAAATGGGGCAACATGCACTGGGGACACTCAGTCAGCAAAGACTTAGTGACCTGGGAGCACCTGGAACCAGCTATCGATCGTGATAATATGGGGCATATCTTCTCGGGTAGCTCGGTGGTAGATACCAATAACGATGCAGGTTTTGGCAAAGATGCAATTGTGGCATTCTATACATCGGCTAGTGACCACAATGGACAGATCCAGTGCTTGGCGTATAGTAACGACAATGGTCGTACATTTACCAAGTACGATGGTAATCCCATCTTGACTCCCCACGATGGTTTGAAAGATTTCCGTGACCCTAAAGTATTCTGGTATGCTCCCGACAATAAATGGGTGATGATCGTGTCGGCAGATAAGGAGATGCGCTTCTACTCATCGACTGACCTCAAAGACTGGACCTACATGAGTGCTTTCGGCGAAGGCTATGGTGCAAAACCTAGTCAGTTCGAATGCCCTGATATGGTGGAATTAGCAGTAGATGGCAATCCCAACAACAAGAAATGGGCATTAATCGTCAACATCAATCCAGGCTCCCCCTTTGGAGGAAGTGCTACACAATACTTTATTGGTGATTTCGATGGAACTAACTTCGTATGCGACACTGATCCCGATGACGTGAAGTGGTTGGACTGGGGGAAAGACCATTATGCCACAGTGTGTTTCAGCAATACTGGCGATCGCGTGATCGGTGTACCTTGGATGAACAACTGGCAATATGCCAACTACACTCCAACTACTCAATTCAGAAGTTCTAATGCTTTACCTCGCGAATTGACTCTTTACAAAGAAGGTAACGATATCTTTATGGCAGCCAATGTAGTGAAGGAGACAGAGCAGCTTCGCAAAGAGTCGTCAAAGACATTTTCGTTCGATGTGAATGGTGAGTCACAAATAGATCAAATATTGCCAACCAATGAGGGTGCAATGGAGTTGATTATGACCATCGAACCTCAAAAGGTACGAGTGGCAGGATTTGAGTTGATAAACGATTTGGGTGAGAAAGTAGATATCTATCTAGACATGGCCGAGCTTAAACTAGTGATGGATCGCACCCAGAGTGGCTTAATAGAATTTGGCGAACAAAGCGAGCCACACTTCATCGAAAACCACGATAACCGCAAGACTACCTCTATCAACTATGTCAACGACTTTGCCTTGGCAACATGGGCGCCTATTTTGAAAGAAAAGGAATACAAGCTTCATGTCTTCGTAGATATTTCATCGGTCGAGATTTTCTTGAACGATGGTAAGGTAGCCATGACCAACCTGGTGTTCCCCAATAGCGCCTACAACACCTTGCGTTTTTATGCCAACGATGGCACGATGAGAGTAAAAGACTTCACTGCATATAAACTAGGATTATGATAACTTCAACCACCTCCAACAATAAACATACTTATGCGAAGCTCATCCCCGTGATGTTTTGCTTCTTCGCAATGGGATTCGTCGATCTGGTAGGCATCGCCTCTAACTATGTTCAGGCCGATTTGGGCCTGACAGATGCCCAAGCCAATATATTTCCTTCATTGGTATTCTTTTGGTTTCTGATTTTCTCAGTTCCCACAGGGCTATTGATGAATAAGATAGGCCGCAAGCGCACCGTGTTGCTCAGCTTGCTAGTCACAGCGCTTTCGCTCTTTATCCCCTTGTTTGGTGATAGCTATGTACTGATGCTCCTTTCCTTCTCCTTCTTGGGAATAGGCAATGCCTTGATGCAAACCTCACTCAACCCCTTGTTGAGCAATATCATAGCGGGCGATAAGTTAGCCAGTACATTGACTTTCGGCCAGTTTGTCAAAGCCATCGCCTCCTTCCTGGCACCTTATTTGGCCATGTGGGGAGCAGCACAGGCATTGCCCACTTTCGGATTGGGCTGGCGCATACTTTTCCCCATTTATATGATTATTGCTGTTGTAGCTATTTTAGTTCTCAGCTCTACACCTATCGAGGAAGAGAAGCCCGATAAAGCCTCTGGCTTCGGTCCTTGTCTGGCATTGTTGGGCAAATCATTTGTACTGCTTTCATTCATCGGCATCATGTGTCACGTGGGTATCGATGTGGGTACCAACACTACTGCCCCCAAGATATTGATGGAGCGTATAGGCATGACACTTGCCGAAGCAGGATTTGCTACCAGCCTTTATTTCATCTTCCGCACCGTAGGTTGCTTCTTGGGTGCATTCATCTTGCAGCGTGTTCGCTCTAAATCGTTCTTTGCCTTTAGTGTGGTTATGATGCTTCTGGCTATGGTTGGCTTGTTCGTCTTCCATTCCAAAATAGCTATATACATATGTATTGCCATGATTGGTTTTGGTAATGCCAATATCTTTCCCATCATCTTCTCTCAAGCCTTGTTTGCGCAGCCCGATAAAAAGAACGAAGTATCGGGATTGATGATTATGGGTCTTTTCGGTGGCACCATTTTCCCCTTGGCTATGGGAGTGGCGAGCGATGCTATCGGTCAGAACGGTGCAATAGCCGTAATGGCCATCGGTGTGGTTTATCTGTTGATTTATACCTTTAAGATTAAGAAATAACCATGAATCAGTTTGTAGTAGGAATGGGCGAGGCCCTATGGGATGTGTTGCCCGAAGGTAAGAAGATAGGAGGAGCTCCAGCCAATTTTGCTTACCATATTTCTCAGTTTGGATTTAATAGCTATGTGGTAAGTGCAGTCGGTGCTGACGACTTAGGCAATGAAATCTATCAGAATTTTGATGATAAACAATTAAACTATATCATGCCACAAGTGGCACAACCTACGGGCACAGTGCTAGTATCGCTTGATGGTGAAGGCATACCCCAGTATGAAATCAAGGAAGATGCCGCTTGGGATAACATACCATTCACTCCGGAATTGGAAAAATTAGCACGTCAGACGCGAGTGGTTTGCTTTGGATCATTGGCGCAGCGCAATGAGGTATCCAATGATACAATCAATCGCTTTCTTGATGTAATGCCAAGTGACGAAGGCGTTTACAAGATATTTGATATCAATCTTCGTCAGCATTTTTATGAAGAAGAAGTATTGAGAAACTCCATGTGTAAAGCCAATATCTTGAAGATCAACGATGATGAATTGGAAATTGTATCTTGTTTATTCGCTTATACCGAAACGACGCAAGAGGATCAATGTCATCGATTGTTACATGATTTCAATCTGAAAATGCTTATATTGACTTGTGGCACCAAAGGAAGCCATGTTTTTAGTGGGAACCATCATTCGTTTGTCGAAACCCCAGTGGTGAGCGTGGCAGATACTGTTGGTGCAGGCGATTCATTTACTGCCACTTTTATTTCATCCTTGCTTCATGGTCACTCTTTGTCTGAGGCACATGCGTTGGCCGTAAAGATATCAGCCTTTGTTTGCACGCA
>CAMTPC010000044.1 GCA_947074295.1 uncultured Bacteroides sp.
TTTAGATATAACGAAAGGTTTTTCTAATCGAACATTTAAATGAAATTATTATGAAAAAAGAATTAATTATTAGGGTAAAATTGTTTTTAGGTATACTACTATTACTATGTGTGGAGTCTATCTATGCTCAGAATCTTACTATATTTGGAGAGATCCGACCACGAGCAGAATACAGGGATGGATACGGACTTCCTATTACTACTGATGATGAAGGAGGTTTCTTTGTGCAACAACGTACACGATTTGGCGCTACTTTTTCGCACAGCCTCATCAAAATGCAAGTAACACTTCAAGACGCTCGTGTATGGGGTGAAGGCGCTCATAATGCAGACAATCCTTCCATTGGTGTATATGAGGCTTGGGGCGAAATACTCATGCTGCCTGGCCTGACAGCTAAAATAGGACGACAGCCGCTAAAATATGATAATCGCAAACTTTTTAGTCCGGCAAACTGGAGCAATACTGGAAATGCCTTTGATATTATGATGCTGAAGTATAATAGAAATAATGATTTCATGTTTGACATCGGCTTTTCCTATTCCAACAACTCAGTCATCTCAAAAGAGACATATTATGAGCCAACCATGAAATATAGATTCATGGAACTATTATGGTTGTCTAAGAAGCTCTCAAAAGATCTGACTGTAACAGCTATAGGGGTGGCACTTTCTAAGCAAGACACTATATCAACTTTAGGCAAAGCCAACTACAAGAAGCACAAGCACTACAATCAGTTTACAATAGGTGGTACTATCAATTATGAACCTACATCCTTTGGATTGAAACTATTCTTAGAAGGCTACTATCAACGCGGTAAAACGATCTATAAGGGAGCATTCGACAAACTGAAGAGTTATTACCTCGTAGCAAATGCTTCTTATCATTTCACACCTGTATTTTCGATAGCTGCTGGCTATGAATATATCTCGGGAGACAAGAATCCCAATAATGGCATACAGCGAGGGTTCATCCATTTATTCCGAGGCAATCACGACTTCAATGGCTCGATGGATTATTGGAATTCTACTGGCAATCGAGGTTTACAAGATTTATACGGGGGAGTGCTATTCAACTTCAATAAGAAAAGAACGGATATAGAATGCAATTATCACTATTTCAAGACTGCCGTCCAAGTAGCCAATTTAGATGGCAAAAACCTAGGCAGCGAGGTAGATTTAAAAGTAAAGCACAAAGCCTATACTTGGATGACATTGGAAGCGGGTTATAGTCTTTACTTCTCCAATAACAACCTAAAGATCGTGAAAGGCTTGGAAGGTAAATCACTACGGACTCCACAATGGGCATATATTAGTATGTCAATAAAGCCATCCGTTGCTTTACAAATACTTGCAAAGAAATAAATAGGTAAAAAGAGACTTGAAGAAATATTCTTTTATTTAAATATCAATAGGTTATGAAAAGAACAATGTTTTTAATCGGTTTAGTTTTTGCAGCAATATGCACTGTAAGTGCACAAAAGGTAAATGTAGCCGCTGCAGCCAACTTACGTTATGTATTAGAAGAGATTAAAGGAGAGTATCAGAAAGAGAATCCACAAAGCAAGATCAACATCACTTACGGAAGTTCTGGCAATTTAGTGCAACAGATCATCAACGGTGCCGCTTTCGATCTATTCCTTGCAGCTGATAACAATTTCCCTCTCAAACTAAAAGAAAAAGGAGTGACTTATGGGGAGATGAAAACCTACGCATTTGGCAAGCTTGCCATTTATAGCACTACGCTCGACTTGACTAGTGGTATTGATGTATTGAGTAATCCTAGCATCAAAAAGATTTCAATAGCCAAGCCCGAAACAGCCCCATATGGTGATCGTTCCATCGAACTACTAAAATCACAGCAGCTATTTGAAACACTAAAGCCTAAAATCGTTTTAGCCGATAACATATCGCAAGCCGCACAGTTTGCCTATACAGGAAATGCAGAGATTGGTTTCGTTGCATTATCATTGGCCCTCTCTCCTGATATGCTTGAAAAAGGTACTTACTATATCGTAGACCCCTCTCTTTATGCGCCCATCGAGCAAGCCTGCATCCTTATCAAGCAATCTATCGCTAACGGCGAAGCCAAGAAATTCATGAACTATGTACTTTCTCCTGCCACTATTGAAATCTGGGAAAAGTATGGCTATGCATCCCCTGCAAAAGAGTTAATGGCAAAGAATTAATCAGTTCTTTCTGAAACATCACGTACAAAAGCCTACATAAATGTAGATTTTATCAAAGTATCCTACTTCAATGGTAGGATACTTTTTTTATACCCTATCACACACGAGAAAATATTTCATGTTGTAAAACACTACAATACAACATATTACAAACAGAGAAAAATAAATTTATATAAACAAAACGCTTTTTGGCACAGTATTTTCATAGTATTTAGTAAAGAATTACTCTTTTATGTTTTCGATCAGTATTATGTATTAATATTAAAACTTAGGTATTATGAGAAAGATTGCGATTTACGGAAAAGGTGGAATTGGTAAAAGTACCACCACACAAAACACGGTAGCTGGCTTGGCTGAGATGGGTAAGAAAGTAATGGTAGTAGGTTGTGATCCTAAAGCGGATTCCACTCGCTTGCTATTACATGGTTTGGCTCAAAAAACGGTGTTGGACACGCTTCGTGATGAAGGCGAGGATGTAGACTTGGATGATGTAATGAAAACAGGTTTCAGCAATACTAGCTGCGTAGAGTCTGGTGGTCCAGAACCTGGTGTAGGTTGTGCCGGACGTGGTATCATCACCTCTATCAATCTGCTAGAGCAATTGGGTGCTTATGATGATGACAAACATCTGGACTATGTATTCTACGATGTATTAGGAGACGTTGTTTGTGGTGGTTTCGCCATGCCGATCCGTGATGGCAAAGCACAAGAAGTTTATATCGTTTGCTCAGGCGAAATGATGGCTATGTATGCTGCCAACAATATTTGCAAGTCTATCTCTAAATTTGGGAAAGTGGGTACCGTACGTCTGGGTGGACTGATTTGTAATTCCAGAAAGGTGGACAATGAAGCCAACATGATTCAAGAGTTCGCCAAAAAACTAGGTACACAGATGATCCACTTCGTACCACGCGATAATATGGTACAACATGCTGAGATCAACCGTAAGACAGTGATCGACTATGCACCCGAACATAACCAGGCCAACGAATATCGCCAATTGGCCAAGAAAATCAACGAGAATGAGATGTTTGTAATCCCCACTCCACTACCTATGAACGAGCTGGAAGATTTACTTGTGAGCTTCGGTATTATGAACTAATTATTAAAGAGAGGAGAACCATACTATGTATCTATTAAGAGCAATTGTAAGACCCGAAAAGTCGCCAATAGTAATGTCAGCTTTGTTTAATGCCGGCTTCCCAGCGGTAACCAAACTATCCGTATTCGGTAGAGGTCGCCAAAGAGGTCTGAAAGTAGGCAATGTGACTTACGATGAGTTGCCCAAAGATTTGCTGATGATTGTTATTCCCGAATCCGACAAAGACTACGTGATTGAGACTATAATGGATGCTGCTCGCTCAGGTCCAGACGGACAATTCGGTGATGGTAAGATATTTGTTACACCCGTGGAAGAAACTTACACCATCTCATCGGGAAAGGTAGAAAAGTAACATTTAAAGTAGCAGTCTATGAAATTAATATTAGCTATACTACGCATCGCTAAAATGCAGGAAACCAAAATAGCTCTTCAGGAAGCGGGATTGCCATCATTCACGGCAATGCCAGTATTGGGACGCGGTAAAGGTCATGGCGACTTAGAAAAAGCCGATAAATATGATCCTGCGCTTAGAGATTTGATTTCCGAGATGCCTCGTTTAAAGTCTAAACGCATGATCACGTTGGTAGTAGCCGACGACAAGAAAGATCTTGCTGTGGAGACCATCATGAAGACCAATCATACGGGAGCAAGTGGCGATGGAAAGATATTTGTGATAAATACAGTGGATTCTGTTCAGATCAGAACAGGTGAAACAGGTGACAAAACACTTGATTAAAATTAGCATCGAATGGAAAAAGATATCATTACTCCTCTCGCTTCCTTTAAGGAGGAAGTATTGGAAATATACCCCAAAAAGGTAGGTAAAAAGAGGAATAAGGCCATCACCTACAACGATCCCAATGACATCCCGGAGATTCAAGCCAATGTTCGCACCATCCCGGGTATCATCACCCAACGCGGTTGTACCTATGCAGGATGTAAAGGAGTGGTTTTAGGACCTACCCGCGATATTATCAATATCACACACGGTCCTATTGGTTGTGCCTTTTACTCTTGGCTGACTCGTCGCAACCAGACGCGTCCCGATGAATATGACACCAACTATATCCCTTATGCCTTCTCTACCGATATGCAAGATTCGAATATCGTGTTTGGGGGCGAAGAGAAGCTAAAACAAGCCATACGCGAGGCTTACGAACTATTTCATCCACGTGCCATAGCCATCTTCTCTACCTGCCCGGTAGGTTTGATTGGCGACGATGTGCACCGCGTAGCACGCCACATGATGGAAGAGCTGGGTGGAGACATCAACATCTTCGGGTTCTCTTGCGAGGGCTATCGTGGTGTATCACAATCGGCAGGCCATCATATTGCCAACAATCAGTTGATGAAACATCTAATTGGTCGTGACGATACGGTGAAAGGAAAATATAAGTATCGCATCAACGTACTAGGCGAATACAATATCGGTGGAGACGCCTTTGCTATCGAAACATTACTGGACAAATGTGGGATAGAACTGGTGGCTACTTTCTCTGGAAACTCGTCGTTAGATCAGTTCCAGACTGCCCATACAGCCGACCTCAACTTGGTGATGTGCCATCGCTCCATCAACTATGTGGCCGAGATGCTGGAAACCTCATTCGGTATCCCCTGGATGAAAGCTAATTTCATCGGTGCTGAAGCTACGGCTAAGACACTGCGCAAAGTGGCCAAATATTTCCAAGACGAAGAGCTGGCCGCTAAAGTGGAAGAGGTTATCGAAGAAGAGATGAAAGCTGTAAAAGAGGCAGCTGATAAAGCACGACTTAAGACCAAAGGCAAGACGGCCATGCTATTTGTAGGTGGTTCGCGAGCACATCATTATCAGGAACTGTTCAATGAGCTGGGTATGACCACTCTGGCTGCAGGCTATGAATTCGGTCACCGTGATGACTACGAAGGTCGCCGTGTGATACCTAGCATCGTAATTGATGCCGATAGTCGCAACATCGAACAAATCACTGTCGAGAAAGACGAAACACGTTACAGACCACGCAAGACCGAAGAAGAGCTGAAAGCACTCGAAGCCGAAGGTTTAGAGTTCAATGGCTACGAGGGTATGATGGCCGAGATGCAAAAGGGCACATTGGTTATCGATGACTTGAGCCATTACGAGATGGAAAAGCTCATCGAAATGTACAAGCCTGACATCTTCTGTGCGGGTATCAAAGAGAAGTTTTGTGTGCAGAAGCTCGGTGTACCCCTTAAACAGCTGCACAATTATGACTATGGTGGTCCCTACGCAGCTTTTGAAGGTGCAGTCAATTTTTACAAAGACATTGAGCAGATAGCTTGCTGCACCATCTGGAAAGAGATGAAAGCACCTTGGGAGATGGAAGACGTAGTAGAAGCGACTTATGCTTATTGAACTTATCATTAAAAAACGGATTGAATTATGCTTTTAAAACATACTACACCAAAAGAGATTGAAAGGAAAGCCCTGACAATCAACCCGGCAAAAACTTGCCAGCCCATTGGGGCAATGTATGCAGCTTTTGGTTTGCATGGGTGTTTGCCTCATAGTCATGGCTCGCAAGGATGCTGTGCCTATCATCGCAGCACACTGACACGCCATTTCAAAGAGCCTATCGTGGCTTCCACTTCCTCCTTCTCAGAGGGGTCATCCGTGTTTGGCGGATCAGCCAACTTGGTGCAAGCTATTGACACCATTTTCACGGTTTACAACCCTGATGTGGTGGCAGTGCATACGACTTGTCTTTCTGAGACAATCGGTGATGACCTTACCCAAATCGTGTCAAAAGCCAATGAAGATGGCAAGATACCCGAAGGCAAGAAGGTGATCTATTGCAATACGCCCTCTTATGTTGGCAGCCACATCACTGGATATTCCAGCCAATTATCAGCTTTCGTGAAGTTCTTCTCAACAGCCACACCACGCAAGAAGAATGTGGTGAATATCATTGCAGGATGGATGGAGCCTTCGGACATGCGCGAGATCAAACGTGTGGCCAAGGAGATGGAGGCCCGCATCATCCTGTTCCCAGACATGACGGATGTTTTGGATACAGGTCTCAATGGTAAATATCAGATGTATCCCAAAGGAGGTACTACTCAAAAGGATATGATCGCGACAGGTGATAGTAAGTTTACTATTGGCTTAGGAGAGTATTGCACACAAGATGCTTGTATCAAACTAGAAAATAAGTGCAGAGTAAAATTCGAGGTAGACGATATACCCATCGGCCTAAAAGCTACCGACCGTTTCGTGATGTCGTTAAGCCGACACGCCAATGTGCCTGTACCTGATTCTTTGACAGATGAACGTGCTCGCCTCATAGATCTAATCGCCGATAATCAGAAGTACTTCTACGGCAAGCGTGTGGCACTTTGGGGGGATCCAGATACATTGATTCCGCTCACCGAATTTCTGATTTCACTCGACATGAAACCAGTCTATATCGTTACAGGTACACCTGGTAAGCCGTTTGACGAACGCATGGCAGGGCTGCTGAAAGACATACCAGAGGCCAAATACAAAAGTGGTCCAGCTGCCGATATGTTTTTGTTACATCAATGGATCAAACAAGAAGGTGTGGATTTGCTAATCGGTAATACGTATGGCAAGTATATTGCCCGCGACGAGAATACGCCATTCATTCGCTTTGGTTTCCCCATTGCCGACCGTGCCGGTCACAACTATTTCCCAAAGACTTGCTATGTGGGTGCTACCAATCTGGCTATCCAGATACTCAATGCCCTTATGGATCATCAGGACATGACTTGCCCTGAAGAGAAAGTCGAATTTCAAATGTAACCGTTTGTGCCATAATCACGCGGGTGATGCTTCCTCACGACAGAAGCCTCACCCGCATTTCAGCATTAACCAAAGAGAAGAATAACGCTATGGAAGGAATATTAGAAGGCAGAAAGAAACAGATCTCGCGCGTTGGCGCAGGATTCAAAGAAATTGATTGTGGCAAGGTTAGTCTTGCTGGATCCATCAGTCAAAGAGCATGCGTGTTTTGTGGATCGCGCGTGGTGCTCTATCCCATTGCCGATGCACTGCATATCATTCACGGACCTATCGGTTGCGCGGCCTACACATGGGACATTCGCGGCTCATTATCATCCGGACCCGAATTACATCGACTAAGTTTTTCTACTGATTTGCGCGAACGAGATATCGTATTTGGCGGTATCGAGAAGCTACGAGCGTCGCTCAATGCACTTATCGAAAAACATCAACCCAAAGCAGCATTTGTCTACACCACTTGCATAGTGGGTGTAATTGGGGATGATGTAGAGTCGCTATGCAAACAGATGAAGCAAGAGAAAGGTATCCCTATCATCCCTGTCCAAGCACCAGGATTTCAGGGCTCTAAGAAAGATGGCTATCGCGTGGCTTGCGAAGCGTTATCCCAATTGGTGGGAACGCTCGACCAACCACTGCCTAAGTATAGCATCAATATATTGGGCGATTTTAATCTAGCGGGTGAGCTATGGATCTTGCTCGACTACTATAAGCGCATGGGCATACATGTCAATGCGACCATCACGGGCGATGGAAGGGTTGATACCATACGAAATGCGCACAACGCTTCACTCAACGTGGTGCAATGTTCTGGGTCGATGACTTATCTCGCTAAAACCATGAAAGAGAAGTACGGGATACCTTTCATGCGCGTATCATATTTCGGCATTGAGGATATGAGTGATGCTTTGTATGATGTGGCTCGCTTCTTCAAGAGTGATGAGCTACTCGAGAATGCTCGTCGGCTAGTTAAAGAAGAGCTAGACCGATTGATTCCTGCTCTAGCCAAGTATCGTGAAGCCTTGAATGGCAAACGCGCTGCTATCTATGTGGGTGGTGCATTCAAGGCCATCTCACTAGTAAAAGCCTTACGTCTGATAGGAGTCAAGACGGTAGTGATCGGATCTCAGACAGGTGATAAGGATGATTACAACATGATTCAACAGCTTTGTGACGACGATACAATCATAGTCGATGATGCCAACCCAGTGGAGCTTTCGACTTTTGTCAAAGACACTCGTGCAGATCTCTTCATTGGTGGTGTGAAAGAACGCCCCATCGCCTATAAGATAGGTCTTGGATTTTGCGATCACAATCATGAGCGCAAAGAACCTTTGGCAGGCTATGAGGGTATGCTCAACTTTGCCAAAGAGGTATATGCCACGTGCATGAGTCCTGTTTGGAAATTCGTCAAATAGCAATTCTAGAATCATACAAAAATGTAAGATTTCACATCCGTTACAACATTCTGGTAAGATCTGTATTTAAACCAGAGGACAAACACATAATTTTAATTCATTGACAAACAAAGGTATATAAGATATTTTCTTTGCAAGAAAGTTTTTGGCACGAAAATGGTATTCTAATTATTGTAAAAAGATTGATTGATATGCAAAAGGAAGGAATAACACAAGAGGTAAACAAATACGTGGCTGCCAGAAATGCTTGTAAGCTATGCGCGCCGTTGGGCGCTTCCATGGTATTCAAAGGCATAGAAGGATGTATCCCCATGATACACGGCTCGCAAGGCTGTGCCACTTACATACGGCGCTATCTCATCAGCCACTATAAAGAACCGATGGACATAGCCTCATCCAACTTCAGCGAAGAGACAACCATCTATGGTGGCAACAAGAATTTCATCAATGGTATCAATAATATTCGTAAACAGTATGCACCGACCGTGATGGGTATTGCATCGACTTGTCTTTCCGAAACCATCGGCGAGGATATTCCATCATTAATTGCCGAATACAAAGAACTGAATGCGAATGATAAGGATATGCCTTTGTTCGTACATGCGTCTACTCCAAGTTATAACGGTACACACATGGATGGTTTTCACGAAGCCGTATTGGCAGCTGTACGCACGCTTAGTGTAGAGGATAAACGCGAAAAACGTATCAATCTGTTTTCAGGATTTATATCACCCGCCGATATTCGATTATTAAAAGAGGTGATGAATGATTTCCATATCGACTATACACTGTTTCCCGACTATTCGGCCTCGATGGATAATCCTTGTTGGAAAGATTATCATCTGATTCCCGAAGGGGGCACAAGCATATCTGATCTGCAAAAAACAGGATGTGCCATGGCTAGTATCGAACTGGGCACTGTGCTCAACAAGGGTTCACTATCCGAAATGGTGCTGAACAAAGCTACTGTCACCAGTGCTGGCGAATGGCTGCAAAAAAATTATTATATCGAGAATCATGCGATGGTAATGCCCATCGGGATTGAAGCTACGGATAGATTGATGTCTACCCTATCAACCATCACTGACAATGCGATTCCAGGAAAATACACGCTTCAGCGTGGCCGTTTGGTCGATGCTTACATCGATGGGCACAAATATGTATTCGGCAAAAAAGCGGTTGTCTATGGAGAAGAAGATCTCGTGATTGCATTGAGCTTATTCTTAGCCGAGATTGGTATCGAACCGATCATTGTAGCGTCGGGTGGTGAGAGCAAGCTGATGCGTAAGGAGTTAATGAAATACAATGCCGAGGCATTCGAAAATACACAAGTACTATCAGGAGCCGACTTTGAAACAATACGAGAACTGTCACACGAATTGAAACCCGATATCATCATTGGCAATAGCAAGGGGTATTATATAGCTCGTGAACTCAAGATACCGATTGTGCGGGTGGGTTTTCCTATACACGACCGCATAGGTGGTCCACGCATCAAACACCTGCTCTATGAAGGCACTCAAAACCTATTTGATCTCATCGTCAACTCATTATTAGATTATAAACAGGAGCATTCTCCTGTAGGGTATAAATATATGTAAAAGGATTAGTTATGGCTAGATTGATAACAGAAAGCGATATCAAGAAGCATCCTTGCTTCAACGAGGAGGCAAAAGGAGAGTATGCCCGCGTGCACTTACCTGTAGCTCCTCAATGCAATATTCAGTGCAACTACTGCAATCGAAAATACGACTGCGTCAATGAAAGTCGTCCAGGTGTCACCTCGGGAGTGTTGAGTCCGCAAAAAGCTACCGCTTATCTCAAGGAGCTATCAAAAGCTATGGACAATATATCCGTGATTGGTATAGCCGGACCAGGCGATCCATTTGCCAACCCCAAGGAGACGTTGGAAACATTGCGCGCAGTGCATGACGAATTTCCTGATAAGATATTCTGTCTGTCAACCAATGGTTTAGGATTGGAACCCTATATAGATGAAATAGCTGGACTAGGTGTGACACACGTCACATTGACAATCAATGCTGTTGACCCTGAAATTTCGGCCAGAATTTATCGATGGGTACGTTTCGAACGTAAAGTATATCGCGGCGTGCAAGGTGCTACCCTACTATTGGAAAGACAGCTAAGATGTATTCCGCTACTAAAGGCCCAAGGAATAATCGTAAAAATCAATTCTATTGTTATCCCAGGGGTTAACGATCATCATATACCCGAAGTGGCACGTGCCTGCAAAGAGCTAGGAGCAGACATCATGAACTGCATTCCATTGATTCCGACACAAGATACGCCGTTTGAAGAAATAGCGAAACCAACACCCGTAGAGATATTGCGTGTGCGCGAATTTGCCAAAAAACATCTGCCCATGATGGCACATTGTGCCCGCTGTCGCGCTGACGCGGCAGGTCTTTTGGGGCAAGATCTTTCAGGCTCATATCACATCCTCCAAAAAGTGATGAGCACCACTGAAGGCGATCTGACAGATAAGCCCTATGTGGCTGTGGCTACAAATGAAGGACACTTAGTGAACCTACATTTAGGAGAGGCCCTGCATCTCTATATCTATCAACAGACGCCAAAAGGCTTTCAGTATGTTGAGATGCGTCAGATGCCAAAAGCTGGTACAGGCGATCAGCGGTGGGTAGATGTAGCCAAATGCATCAAGGATTGCCGCGCCTTGTTAGTCAGCAGCGTGGGCGAAAATCCAAAGAGCATCATAGCTGGTTGTGGCATTAATGTAATCGAGATGACTGGAATGATAGATGAAGGTCTTGAAGGAGTATATAATCATAAACCTATCAAGACGATTGCCAAACCTAACGAGTTCAAGTGTGGTTCGGGCTGTAAAGGCACAGCAATGGGATGTGCCTGATATAGATATTACTGATAATGCAATATTCTTCTATAGCTTTACTAATACCTTTTTTGTGAAGATTCTGGCAATGGTTATGGATTTGCCGGTTCTTGCCCAGCCTTCAAGAGCACCGTACACAGGGCTATGTACGCTAGTGAATAACCTTATGCACCAAGATGCACAGGTAGATGTACGAACAGGCATCAAAGCCATTCGCCGGAATTTTTAAAAGAAAAACATCAGACATTGATTGAGCGATAGCTCACGATATTAAGCATAAATATTCATTTAAAACTATTTTGATATGAAAAAGCCAGCTTATCACTTTTTAGTTTGCAACTCTTTCCGAATGGCTGGAGATGCACAAGGCGCCTGCAATAAGAAAGGTGCACCTAGTCTTTTGCAATATCTCATGGAAGAAAGTTCGGATCGTGGCCTAGATGTAGCTGTATCCACTACGGGTTGTCTCAATATTTGCTCGCAAGGACCTATCATAGTGGTGCATCCCAACAATTATTGGTATGGCGAGGTAGAGACTGAGGAGGCAATAGATGAAATACTAGATGCACTCGAAGAAGGACAAGCTTGTGAAAAATATTTAATATCGGAATGACACTATTCCCTTTACATATCATCGATACCACACTCCGGGATGGCGAACAAGCCCCCGGTGTGGTTTTCTCGCTCGACGAAAAGCTCAAAATCGCCGATCTGTTGGATCGAACGGGTGTGCCCGAGATTGAGATCGGAATGCCCGCCATCTCTCTTCAGGAAACTAAAGAGATTCGTACAATCTGCACATCAGGTTTTGGTTTTAAATCGCTGGGATGGTGTCGGGGAAATGAGCATGATATAGACCTTGCACGAAAAGCTTGCTGCGATGGTGTACATCTGTCGCTACCAGTATCGGACCAGCATATCAAGCTATTGGGAAAAAGCCGACCATGGGTCATCGATAGGCTAGGACAACTCGCCAAATATGCGCATCGCCATTTCGAGTTTGTGAGTATGGGTGCACAGGATGCCTCGCGTGCTGATCTAAATTTCTTAAAGGAGTTTATTGCAGCAGCTCAAGACCTGGATTATGCGCGTATTCGACTGGCAGACACAGTGGGATTGATGAATCCATTCACGGTATATGAGCAGATGAATGATCTGACGACACACTTCCCAGATACTGTATTTGAGTTTCATGGTCATAACGATCTAGGTATGGCCACTGCCAATGCGTTGGCGGCCGTAAAAGGTGGCGCAAAGGCAGTGAGCGTGACGGTGAATGGTTTAGGCGAGAGAGCAGGAAATACATCGCTAGAGGAACTGGTGATGGCGCTCAAGATAAGTATGGGATGGGAGTTGCCTATACATACAGAATATTTCGCCGAGCTTTGCGAAATGGTGGAGAGTGCTTCGGGGCGTAAAAATGGGATGTCTAAACCCATCACAGGGGAAATGGTGATGCGACATGAATCGGGAATACATACCAATTCATTATTGAAAGAGCTGGATTCGTATCAAATTCTCAACCCAGAAAGTATCGGCAAGAAACAGCCGGAATTTGTGTTCGGTAAACATAGTGGGAGTCATGCTTTATTGGCTTTCTTCAACCGCAAGGGATTGAAAGTCACGCATGAAGAAAGTAAGCTACTGCTTCAGAATGTGAAGAAACTTTCGATAGAGCGAAAGAGAGCAATTACAGAAAATGAGCTGCTGCATATCTATGAACGAATGATTTGAGTCTCTTTTTTTATTTATCGATATCTTGAAAGATGATAACGAATAATATTGAAACTAATAAAAAGATGCAACTATGATAACCGAGAATGATTTTCTACAGACCATACTCACTACTGGAAACCTAGCGCTATGGACCACGGTGATCCTATTGATGATAGGAATGCCTATCGCCTATATTCTTTCTTACAGTGACTTTAAAGGCAAAAGTGCCCTCGAAGCTATCATATGTATGCCGATGGTATTACCTCCTACTGTATTGGGGTTTTATATCTTGGTGGCTTACAGCCCGCAAAACTTCCTTGGCGGTTGGTTAGAACAGTATTTCGACTTACGGTTGGCTTTTTCGTTTACGGGAGTATTGATAGCGAGCGTCATTTGCTCGTTGCCCTATATGATACAGCCGTTGCAAAATGGATTAACCCTTTTGCCTACTAGCTATCGCGAAGCAGCTTATACCATGGGTAAAGGAAAGGCTGAGACATTTTTCAGAGTACTGCTACCCAATATTAAAGGAAACATCATCACGGCAATAGCCATGACTTTTGCTCATTGTATAGGCGAGTTCGGTATTGTATTGATGGTGGGGGGCAATATGCCGGGCGATACACGCGTGGCATCTATCGCTCTATATGACGAAGTACAATCTCTTAACTACGAGCAGGCCAATAAGTATGCTCTTATCATGTTCGTAGTGTCGTTTGTGGTATTGACCACTATTTATAGTATCAACAAAAGACAAAGAATATGAAGACTCTAACACTCGATATAAAGAAAAAGATGCATACCACCGAAGGCGAACGCTTTTTGTGTTTTGCCGAAGAAATCAGACATGGAGAATTCATTTCTCTTGTAGGACATTCGGGGTGTGGCAAAAGTACATTACTGCGTATATTGGCTGGCTTGATGGAACCCGACGAGGGGGTGTTGCAATATGGTGACGAGGTATGGTTTGACCATAAAGCAAAGAAAAGCACGGCACCGCAGAAACGCAATGTGGCGTATATGTTTCAGGATTTTGCCTTATTCCCTAACATGACTGTGGAACAGAATATTGGCTTTGCACAGAAGGTGAAAGATAAAGGTATGGTGCAACAATTAATCGATATCTTTGGATTGAATAATCTGGAGAAAATACACCCGGGGAAATTATCTGGGGGACAAAAACAGCGTGTAGCTTTGGCTCGTGCCATTGCCATGAAACCTTCTATCCTGCTACTAGATGAACCACTATCGTCTATCGATTGGCAAATGAGAGGTGCATTGCAAGATGAAATATTGAAAGCGCATCGGTACATTGGGGGCATCAGCATAATGGTGACCCATGACCGAGAAGAAGCGCATAAAATGGGAGACAGAATTATAAGTTTATAAAGATATGAAAGTGATAATACCTATAAAAGAGAGGACTTGCATCGCATCCGGTTTCAACGAGACCCCTGATGTGTGCATATTTGATGTGAATAAAGAGTTAAAAGAAGCATGTAGTTTTATAGGCTGGCGCGAAATCATACCACCCGGTAGCAAGATCACCCTGAAATTGAAAGAGCAAGGTATTTATGCTGTGCTGACTGGTGAGATGCAGCTATTGGCACTGAACCTATTCAGAGAAAATGGTATAAATGTGTACAAGAGTAAGGGTACTAACCTCTATGAGAATCTGGAGTTGTTAAGTCGTGGAGAACTAAAATCTTACTCGGTGGAAGAAGCATTGGAAAATAATAAGCTATGCGGCGGCCAATGTAATGACTGCACAAGTGATACGGATTGCAAAGAGTGATCCTTTAATTTTCTTTTCAAAAGAAAAGGCTGTCCATTATTGAACAGCCTTTTTGAAATTTAGCTCGGCATTGTAAGATAGGATCAAATCAATATCCGAAAATGCTTCAGTATAATTATTCTTACAGAAATAATAGACAACACCTTCTTTACCATCATCGAACGTAATCTACAAACTTGGTAGATAGAGTTTATTATGCTGATTACCGCACGATAGTGATGGTGTCGGGCTGCAGCTTTTTATCCTTCAATGGTGCATTGGCAGCAGCATAGCCCAAAGCTACACAACCATAGACTTGATGATGAGCAGGTACTCCTAATGAGGTGATGAATGCACGAACATCAGTGTCATCGCAGGTAGTGCCGAGTTGATTGATCCAACAAGAAGCAACATCTACAGAAGTGGCAGCCAAAAACATATTCTCGATGGCACAAGCGCAATCCATTGGTGCCCACCACTGAGTAGGTTCGTTAGAAACTATGACCAAAGCGGGCGCATGATAGTAACAGCAATAATCGGGATTGTTACCACGCTCTTGCAAACGAGGTTCGTCGCTTTTGGCAAAAGCCTGCTTGATGAGTCGATTTAACTCAACAAGCTTCTCGGCATTGAGGATAGCCGTGAAATGCCAAGTCTGATAGTTCATCCCTGATGGCGCATAGATAGCTGCTTCAAGGATAGTATTCAAATGGTCTTCTTTTAAAGGTGCGTCCTTGTAGCTGCGTATGCTACGACGCTTCTTGATGGTTTCAATCATAGGGTTATTCATCGTTTCTTATATCTAAATATTTATCTTTTGATCAATCCAATCTTTGCATTCAGTTTAAAGTAATACACACCGTTTTCGCGTTCCAAATAGCCGTATTTATCTTTTTCCAAAGCGCCGATTTCAAAGCGCGTATTCTGAAAAAGGAATTCTTCAAACTCTTGAGGCATATGTTTGTGGTAACCAATCACTTGACCTTTTCCATCCACCAATAACATACCTTCAACAGCAGAATCAGTACCATTGTAAATCTTGGCTGGACGCATACCCAAAGCAAGTGCCATCAAAAATTCTTTCATCTTGAACTCATAAAAACCATGTTTCATGATTAGTTCATCTTTAATTTTCAGGGGATTGATCTCCTTAATCATGGCAGTAAGTTCGGCTACCTTGGTTACACCATCCAAGTGCATCAAACGCAACATCTCTGCTAAGATGCGTGGGAAGTGCAGATCAATCATGTGAAGATTGGAACGAAATACGCGGTCAGCAACATCAGAGAAACGCAATACACCGCCCAAACGGCCAATCATCAGCATACGTTCGGCTACTACATGAGGAGTATCATCCAAAGCATTTACTTTATTGACTGTTGGGGTGGCAAACTTTACTCCCGTCTGTTCGTATTTGATATTAGCCGAGCGACCACCATCCAACAACGGCGTCATCGTACCCAGTCGAGAACGAACCACAAAACCCGAAGCAGGTGCATCGGGATGCCAGAATACGATAGAGAAGTCTGTACGGTCGTTGGTCTTAGCCTCCAGATCGAAAATCGCGATAGCATCCAAGAACTCCTCTACTCCATCAGGCGAGGTAACATCATTGCCTTCAGTAGATTTGATACTTTGTAGAATCAAAGAAGCCACCGCATCAAAGTCTTCACGCTCTACAGTGCGCTCCTCTCCTTCTTCAGGAACAATGCGAACTATATCACCTTCAATGAAATAGCGACGGACTCCATCATGCTCTTCGCGTTGGATATAGGATATAGGCCAAATCGTTTCAGATGGTTTACGAGGATCGGCTGTGCCCATAGTCAGACTACCATCAGCTAAAAGGCGAAAAAAGGCATAGAGTTCGCCCCACTCTTTTTTTGTTGCTTCAAAAGCCATATATAATATTGTATTGATTTTTGTGAATATAAAAACGATTAAAGTATAACAACCAAACAGTTATCGCGGTTGTTCGATGAAGGATTATTCTTCGGCATCCTCAAATCGCAGTGTCTCGACTTTTTCTAAACGAGCACGCAAGCGAGGCATCAAAGAACTGCGTATCCGCAGTGTCATGCTGCAATCCATATCGTAGCTTTGGGTGATGATCTCAGGTTCTTCCTCTTTTACAATACGCATCACACTATTCATAAAGGGGTATTCAAAGAGAAAAGTCACATCCACATCTACCGTCTTCTCGATGATAGTAGCGGCGGTGACAGCCTCAGCAGCAGCAGCCTTGTAGGCCACAATCAAACCACTGGTGCCCAGCTTGATGCCTCCAAAATAACGGACCACAACAACAAGTATGTCCGTCAGCTCGTGCGAAAGTATTTGCCCCAGAATAGGCTTGCCTGCAGTGCCAGAGGGTTCGCCATTGTCATTGGCTCGGAAATCCTTGCGATCGGCACCCAACATATAAGCATAGCAAACATGACGTGCGTCATAATATTGCTTCTGGAATGCATCTAAGTGTGTTTTGATCTCCTCATGAGTGCGCACAGGAAGGGCAATAGCAATAAACTTGCTACGTTTCTCGGTATAAATAGCTTCCGATCGATCTGTAATCGTCTTATAAGTATCTTCGCTCATGTATGCAAAGATAGAGCATTGTCGCTTTTATTGGGGCTAACTGAACATAAAAAAAAGACCTTTGCGATGAATATTGCACATCGCAAAGGTCTTTGGATATATTTAGTTTAACTTTTGTGGTTAGTACAGTTCTTCTTCATTGACATTGCCTGCAGCATTGGCATCAAACCAATAGAGATTAGAGCGGTTTTTCACCCATTCATTATAAAACAGATAAGCATTGGTTATATTAGACTTTTCCTTTGGATATCTCCATGCTGGTGAATCGGAAGATAAACGAGGAAAATCAAGCACCCAAGGATAGAGATTATCCATGCGATAATATACACCAGCAGTAACATCAGAGTTATCATGTCCTTGCTTGAAGTAGTCATAATTCATCTTAGCTGTAGGTTTGTAATCGACTAAATGAATCTCTTTACCACGTTCATTGACAAAAATAAATGGATTAAACTTAAAGAAGGAAAGATTTGTAATACCGTCCCTAAGAGCAATCTCCACTTCGATAGTCTCTGCATCAATATGCTGAACACCTTTATCAGTATTCACAAATCCTTGGTTGCCAAAGAACTGATTATTCATATCCCAAACAATCAGTGTCAGGTATTCATTGCCTGTTTCCACAGAAGCCCCAGTCACTGAATTCAAATCAACATCTGCATAATCTATAGGGATTTCAATCCCAAAACCGATACGCGTATAATTGGCAGCTCCTTTAGCAATAGGTGTAAATGATAGTTTCACCTTATTAATGGTATTATCTGTATTCTTAGCCATCGAATATGTATAATTTACCACGACGTCGTTGAAGTCATAGTCACCTTTATAAGGCCATTGATCTTCAAATGCCAACGTACCATGTATGGCCTCTGTAGGCAAATACTCGTCAATTATATCGAATTCATCTTCTGGACGCACAGATAATACGGGAGATGAAGTAATCTTGAAAAGTATATCATTAAAATCAAAATCTGAAGCAGGGTCATCACTTCTGCGAATATCAAAACCACTAACAATACAATTATACTCATCGATGACATGAGCTACAGCCTGAGTAGTATTCGTAAAATTGAGTTGTGGAGTAGAAAAATAGAAACCATGACAATTGTTACCGACCATTGGATAAGAGGTATTGACAAAACTATACCCTCCTTTAACAGTAATGTCCGATCCATCCTTTTTATATCCTTTGCGAGCAGCCGCAAAACCTATATAACTTCCTTTAGGGAATATCGTACTATATTGTTGAGTAGCTTTATCCCAATAGAGTAATTGGATACGAAGACCGGAAGGGCAATAAACCTCGTTGGTATTTGGTAGGGCTTGTGTCATGCGCAAAGACAGTATATCTCCACGATCTTTCAATTCTCCTGCCTCGTAATTGTAATAATAAAGAGAGTTATAAACTGTCTTATTATTTATAGAGAATCCTCCATCACCAATATAAGTAATCCATACTTCAGCCCCATTCTCATCAGTTACTATTAAATCAGAACTCTTATGTAAATCTGCTTTTTGAACATTCTGAAGTTCTGGGAATATGGAGTTTACCTTATTGACAAACACAGGCGATAATAGTTCTTTTGAAATAAGAGATGATGCCCCGACAATAGGAATACCATTTCTATCAACCTCTGAATCAGAATATATCGTATAGAGTTGATAAAGATTGGATATGCTTGTGGCTATTCGATTACTACTTCTAGTATTGTGTGAAGTAGTAGCGGTAGGGAAAGTAGCGCCTACCAGCTGAACGGACATATAATTGCTTACCTTAATCTCTTGCATCGCACCATAGCCACTAGTCATAGGAACTACAAAGAGTGAAGAAAGGTTTGAATAGACTGGAAGTTTGGCAGTTAAAGTACCATCTGTATCAGTATAAGTCAACATGATGGGCTGAACAGACGGTTTAAACACACCATCACCTTCATAGGGATTTTCTGCGAAAACCCCTACAAGTACTTGACTTTGCGGAATACCTTCCGCATTGATAGTAGTAACAATTATTTCTTTCTCTGACTTTAGACTGAAATCAAAAGAAGTGTCGAGAACATCCTCTAAGGGCTCTTTATCGCTATTCATATTGAGATCGCGATCGTTATCAATACATGAACCACATAAAAGAAGTAATGCACTTATAATATATGAATGCTTTAATGTTAATCTCATAACTATATATACTAGATTTGCTTTGTTGTTAATCGTTCACAAATATACAACAATTAAACCTGCCGATTGATCACAAAAGACAATTAAATTAGCATTCACTGTATATTATATACAAATATTGCCATCTAATACAAAAAATATTAAGCAATTCCTTCTAATTTCACCTCAAACACCAAGGTAGAGTTACCAGGAATAGGACCACTATTCTTATTACCATAACCCATGTCAGCTGGTATATATATCATCCAGTGATCTCCTACTACCATGTGCATCAATGCAATGCGCCAACCTTCGATCAGCTCTTTTAGACGAAATGCCTCTGGATAACCATTGTCCCAGTTGCTATCAAATTCTTTACCATCAATAAATGATCCTTTATAATAAACCATAACCAGGCTATTCATAGCAGGATGAGCTGTACCCTCACCTTTCTCAATTATTTTATACCAAATCTTATTAGGCAATGGATGCGAATCCGCTTCTTTGCAGATTTTAAGCATGAATTCCTTATTGAGCAACTTATAATCTTTCTTTTTTCCCATGATTGTTCTTAATTAGTTTAGTTCATTAAAAATATGTAAGTTTGCAAAAATAATAAATGCGGCTGCTAATCCCTAAGGGAAAGCAGCCGCATTATAGTTGTTTTTCTTATTTTATCAGTCTAAAGCATGAATCACCAATCCAGAACGGAGTTTAGGTTCAAACCATGTCGTTTTGGGTGGCATGATATTTCCAGTATCTGCAATATCCATCAACTGCTTCATCGAAACAGGATAAAGTGCTAAAGCAGCAGCCATCTCACCACTATCCACGCGCTTGCTCAATTCGCCCAATCCACGTATACCACCAACAAAATCCACTCGTTTGTCCGAGCGCAAATCTTTAATGCCTAAGATATCATCCAATATCAGATTAGAAGAAATGGTAACATCCAATACACCGATGGGATCTGTATCATCATAAGTGCCTGATTTAGCAGTCAGACTATACCATTTACCATCAAGATATAGAGCAAAATTATGCAAGGCTTGTGGCTTGTATTCCTCACTCCCCTTATCTTCGACTATAAAATGTTTTTCCAGTGCAGCTAAGAACTGTTCTTTAGTGAGACCATTTAAATCTTTAACTACTCGGTTATAATCTATGATGGTCAATTGATTTGCTGGGAAACACACTGCCATAAAATAATTGTACTCTTCGGTGCCTTGATGAGCTGAGTTATTTTTAGCTTTTTCATCCCCGACCAAAGCAGCTGCTGCAGAACGGTGATGTCCGTCAGCAATATACAAAGCAGGCATCTCGGAAAATTCATTCGTGATCATCTCAATATCTTCATCTTGATCGACAATCCAAAAAGTGTGTCCAAAACCATCACCTGGTGCTATAAAATCATAAACAGGAGCAGTAGAAGTATACTTCTTTACTATGGCATCCAAGTTTTCATTATCAGGGTATGCAAAAAAGACAGGTTCGATGTTGGCATTATTAATTCTAACATGCTTCATGCGATCTTCTTCTTTATCGCGACGTGTCAACTCATGCTTCTTGATTACACCATTCATATAATCGGGTACATAAGCCCCCACAACCAAACCATATTGAGTCTTCCCATTCATGGTTTGCGCATAGATATAGTAATTCTCTTTTTGGTCCTGCAATAACCAGCCATTGTTCATAAACAACTTGAAGTTATCAGCGGCTTTTTGATACACTTCTTCATCGTGCTCGTCAGTGCCAGCAGGAAAGTCGATTTCAGGTTTTATGATACGGTAAAGAGATTTCTCGTTATCACCAGCTTCAGCACGTGCCTCGTCTGAGTTAAGCACATCATAAGGACGTGACGCAACCTGTTCTACTAAATGTTTTGGGGGTCTGATTCCCTTAAAAGGTTTAATAACAGCCATGGGATAATCTATTTAGTCCTGTTTTAAGTTTTCTTTCTTTTTCTTTTCGAGATAAAGCCTATCATTGCATATATAAGTAAGCCGCTAGCAATAGTACATAGAGCTACAAGTGGCCATAAACATAACGATTTCTGAAAATAGCTGCAAACTGCAAGTAGAAAAGTTCCTGAGATGAGTGAAAGTTTCTCAGGAATCATTTTCTTTTTCTTTATCTTCATCGAATGAGAATCTATTTATTTATTCACACGGAATTTCTCGCAGCCATTTGTGAAGAAATCCACAATTTGCTCAGCAGCTGCAATTCCAGCATTAATGTTTGCCTCAGCTGTCTGTGCACCCATTTTCTTAGGAGTACTAAAATAGCGTGTGGGGAATAGTTCAACAAACTTCATATGGGCAGCAGGCATGATATCAGTGATATACTTAAAGTCATTCCGCTCATCCATTAATCGAATCAGCTCACTTTCATTGATAACCTCCTTACGAGCAGTATTAACCAAAACTGCATTCTTAGGCATATCTTTCAGCAAATCATAGTTGATAGAGTTTTTAGTTTCTGGTGTAGCAGGCAAATGCAACGAAATTAAAGAACATGCTTCATACAATTCTTTTGCTGAAGCGATTGGTTTCACACCATCTGCTTCCATTACTTCATTTGGACAAAAAGCATCATAAGCATAAACATCCATACCAAAACCTTTAGCAATACGAGCTACATTGCGCCCTACATTACCATAAGCATGTATCCCTAACTTTTTCCCCCTTAATTCAGTTCCTGAGGTGCCATTAAAGAAATTGCGTACAGCATATACAAACATACCAAGAACCAATTCGGCTACAGCATTTGAGTTTTGTCCTGGTGTATTCATGACACAAACACCATGTTCTGTTGCTGCTTCAAGATCCACATTATCATAACCTGCACCTGCACGAACCACTATCTTAAGTTCCTTTGCTGCATCAAAAACTTCTTTATCAATAATATCACTACGTATAATTATTGCATTCGCATCTTTTACCGCATCTAAAAGCTGAGCTTTATCTGTATATTTCTCTAAAAGGATCAATTCATAACCAGCGCTTTCTATCACTCTACGGATATCATCAACAGCAATTTTCGCGAATGGTTTTTCTGTAGCCAAAAGTACTTTCATAAACTATAGTATTTAAATAAGTTTTATGTAAAGCGCCACATGGTCATATTCACAGCTTTTTCGAGAACGAAAACCTACAATATAACGATGTGGCGCGATAGTTTTATTGTTTAAAATGAAGATTAATGCAATTTCTCAAACTCCTGCATACAATCTACAAGAGCTTGCACACTTTCTTTAGGTAATGCATTATAGCAAGAAGCACGGAAACCACCTACAGATCGATGACCTTTGATACCAATCATGCCTCTATCTGTAGCAAACTTCATGAAGTCAGCTTCTAACTCTTTATATTCAGGCGCCATCACGAAGCAGATGTTCATGCGTGAGCGATCTTCTATAGCAGCAGTACCAACAAAGAGTTTATTGCGATCTATTTCACCATAAAGCATATCAGCTTTCTCGATAGCACGACGTTCCATTTCCTTTACTCCTCCTTGGGCTTTTACCCAACGCAATGTCAACATGGCCGAATAGATAGGTACTACTGGAGGTGTATTGAACATTGAGCCATTTTCGACGTGTGTTTTATAATCGAGCATAGTTGGAATGTGTCTTGTCATTTTACCTAAAGTATCATTCTTTACTATCACGAAGGTTACGCCTGAAGGAGCTAGATTCTTTTGAGCGCCACCATAAATACAGATATATTTAGATACATCGATAGAGCGAGAAAGAATATCAGATGACATATCAGCCACTAATGGAACTGGAGAGTTGAGGTCTTCTTTCAGCTCAGTACCATAGATTGTATTGTTTGTTGTAATATGGAAATAATCTGCATCAGTTGGCACTGTATAATCTTTAGGGATATAAGTATAGTTAGCTGCAGCAGATGAAGCCACTTCTACTACTTCGCCAAAACCTTTTGCTTCTTTCATAGCTTTTTTTGCCCAAGCACCAGTATTGAGGTAAGCAGCTTTTTTCTCTAAGAAGTTGTAGGGGACCATGCAAAACTCCAAACTGGCTCCTCCACCTAAGAAAAGAACGGAATATCCTTCCGGAATATTTAAAAGCTCTTTAAAAAGGGATTCAGCTTCATCTACAACGGGCTGAAAGTCTTTAGAACGGTGACTAATTTCCATCAGTGAAAGTCCTGAACCATTGAAATCTAAAATAGCCTTCGCTGTGTCCTCAATCACTTCGCGTGGAAGAATAGAAGGTCCTGCATTGAAATTATGCTTTTTCATTTTGAAGTTTGTTTTTTATTTAACAATTACTTTTCTTTATGTCTAAGACCCTGCGAAAGTACTGATAAATTCGTTTAAAACAAATCTTTCTTTATAAAAGTTATAATATCTATACCTATTAAAGTAGAAAATAAGATAGTAATAAGACTATTTTCGCTCCTTTATGTAAGCATCAGCCAATACATATAGGCTTTCAAAGAACGTTTTAGTATCATAATGACACAGCTAAATTCATTTTTTCTCTTCTGCATATATCACATTGCATCACAAAACGGCCATATTTTAACAAAATGAAAGGAGTTATCGCGCCTCTTCGATGATGGTCTTCATTCCTTTTATCTTTTCGCCACGAATTAAGGTTAACAACTGTTTCGCCTTAGACCTTTTAACTGCAACAAAGGCATATTGGTCCTTAACATCTATAGCTCCAACGTCCTCTTTACCTAGATTTCCCTTCTTATAGAGAAAACCTGCAATATCCATTTTACTTAACTTATCCTTCTTCCCTTTTCCTATATATAGAGTCATCCACTTTGATTTAGAAGGCTTGGGTATTGGATAAGGAAAGACGAATTCTTCAATATCTTCTGGAATATATTGAGGCACTTTCTCTTCTTCATTCAAGATGAAATACGAGGTACCTGTGGCATCCCATCGTGCCGTACGACCATTCCGATGCGTAAAGGCTTCCTCATTAATTGGCAAATGATAGTGCACTACGTGCGATACTTCTGGAATATCCAAGCCGCGTGCTGCCAAATCAGTAGATATCAATACATGAGAGCTACCATTACGAAACTTGTATAATGCACGTTCTCTATCTGGCTGTTCCATTCCTCCATGAAAACGGTCACATTCTAATTTTCGTTCCTTTAATAGTTTGCAAACTCGATCTACCGCATCACGATGATTACAGAACACAATCGATGATTCATTACCATTGACACATAATAGATTGTAAAGTGTCTCAATCTTATCTTTAATTGGCGACACTACTTTCATTAGTGTAAGGCGTTCGGACAAATCCGAATCCTCGGTAAGGAAGTTTAGTTTGACCACTTCACCCATTCTTGTGAATTGTGGTATCTCATCGGCATCTGTTGCTGACAACAACACACGGCGTTTCAATTCAGGGAGTCTTCCGACAATATCAGCCATTTGGTCATGAAAACCAAATTCTAATGATTTATCGAATTCATCTATAATCAAAGTTTCTATCGTACTGGGATCCAAATTACCTTTATCTAAATGATCAAGGATACGACCGGGCGTACCTATCACAACATCTGGATGATTGTTTATTAGATTCTTTTTCTCTTCGCTCATGGAATGACCACCATAGCAACAACAGCTTTTCCGGTCAGATCCCATTTGCTTGAATACACTTTCTATTTGTAGAGCTAGTTCGCGCGAGGGTACTAATATTAAAGATTGCACACCATGACTACCCGTTTGCATATAATAGAGTAAAGGCAAAAGAAAAGCCAATGTCTTACCCGAACCTGTTGGCGAAAGCAATATCACATCATTATCTTGCATTGAAGCCTTGAAAGCCGCTTTTTGCATATCATTCAACTCTTCAATCTTCAGATTATTCAGAGTCGATTTCAATAGTTGATTATCAAATTTCATCATAACACAAAAGTAACAAAAAAAGCCGGCTAACGTTTAGTAAACGCCGCCGGCTTTTCTTAAATATTTAGTTGTATTAACCTCCGAAGTTATCGAACATCAGATTCTTGGCTGGTACACCTAGATCATCGAGCATTTTTTCTACTGCTTTCGACATCGGGCCAGGACCACACATGTAGTATTCAATATCCTCAGGAGCATCATGATTCTTGAGGTAAGTATT
>CAMTPC010000045.1 GCA_947074295.1 uncultured Bacteroides sp.
CGGTGACTGGAGTTCAGACGTGTGCTCTTCCGATCTGAGATGTTTCATTGAAACATCTCGCGTCTTTTTTTATATATACTTTGTCTATTGTGAAGCTGATTATCAATCAATTATCCCTATCCATTTGTATCCTTCCTATATATCGACCATCTGAATAAAAATCTCCATCAAGATAGCTGTATCCTACATATATATTTCTGATCTCCAAAAAAGGAAGATATGATCCATAATCTAAGTATAGATTACCATGGCTGATCCACCAACGTACGTCTAATGTGGTGGCACGACCTCCTCCAAAGTAATATTGCTCGTCTACAGCAAAATCATTACCTCTAAAGGTGATACCACTTTCTACTGCATAGTTATCAAAGGTAAATCCCAAATCACCTACCCATGTTCGACCAATAAGCGCATCGTAAATCTCATTGTCATTTTGATTTTCACACGAGGTTAATGTGATTATCAGTGCCAACATCATGGATAAGAGATAGAAATTTATCTTTGTCTTGCGTTTAATTTCTAGCATAAAAGTCTGTTATTGATTAATAAGTGTTGCAAATATAATGAATCCTTACAGCTCATTGATACATCTATCTACATTTTCTTACCTTTGTCACCACAAAAAGACTACAATAACGCTTCATGAAAATTCTTTGGCTCGATCTTAACAGTTCCTATGCGCACTCTTCGCTAGCACTTCCCGCTATACATGCTCAGATGATGAACGACACATCTGCGCAGTGGCAACGATTCTCAACAACCATCAATGAAAATATAGGGCTGATAATCTGCCAGCTATTAGAGGCTAGTCCGGATGTGATTGCTGCCACTAACTGGCTATTCACGCATGAAGCACTGATACAGATTCTGGGACGTGTACATGCATTGTTGCCTCAGTGTCAGATTGTTTTGGGAGGTCCCGAATTCCTAGGCGAGAATGAGCTATTTCTCCGTACCAACCCTTTCGTGACGGCGGTTTTCCGTGGTGAAGGTGAGGAAACCTTTCCACAATGGATAGCCTGTCATAAGGATATGGCCAAATGGATAGATGTAAAAGGTCTTTGTTATATAGATGCTGATGCCAAATATCAAGATAATGGTTTGGCCAAAGTATTGGCTTTTGATAAACTTATAGCGCCTGAAGAAAGTCCTTTCTTCAACTGGGAAAAACCTTTTGTACAGCTTGAAACCACACGCGGTTGCTTTAATACTTGTGCATTCTGCGTTAGTGGTGGCGAAAAGCCAGTACGTTCGCTGTCTATTGATGTCATTAGAGAACGTTTGGTGCGTATTCATGCGCATGGCATCAAAAATGTACGGGTGCTCGATCGAACTTTTAATTACAACATACGCCATGCTCGTGCTTTGCTACAGTTGTTTTTAGAATTTGCCCCCGACATCTGCTTTCATTTAGAGATACACCCCGCTCTTCTTTCTAGTGAATTACAGGATGAACTATGTCAATTGCCGCAAGGGTTACTTCATCTAGAAGCTGGTATACAAAGTCTGCGTGAGCCTGTATTGGAAATAAGTCAACGCAAAGGGAGATTGACTGACGCATTAGATGGATTAAGATTCTTGTGTACATTGCCTCAGATGGAAACACATGCCGATTTAATAGCAGGATTGCCACTCTATACATTAGCAGACATGATAGAAGATGTCCATACGCTGGCCAGTTATGGTGCAGACGAAATACAACTCGAATCACTCAAACTTCTTCCCGGTACTGAGATGCGCCGTCGAGCAGCAGAGTTGGGTATATGCTATTCGCCCTATCCCCCCTATGAAGTATTGCAAACACGTGAAATATCAGCTCCACAACTGCAGGTAGCGCGCCAACTTTCGCGCATGATTGATGGCTTTTATAATGTGAAAGCATGGCAAATGGTGATGCGCCAAATGATGTTAGAGAATTCGGACTTTTTAATGCGATTCTTGCACCACCTCACTACACACGACTGGATAGATCAACCTTTGAGTTTAGAGAAACGTGGTCTGATACTTTACGATTTTTCTAAGAAATACTATCCTACCTATCGAAATGCCATCACTATGGCATGGATAGAAGCTGGACTATCTTTGAAAAAACAACCTGCTGAGAAGGTGCTTACCAAGCGACAGACACCACCAACGCAGTGGCAAGTGATTGATGGTGAATATAAAGAAAGCCTTCGTCTCTGCTTCCTGCCTATTGGCGAAAACAATGACGAAGGCTATTGGTATGGCTTTGAAAGTGAAATTCAACAACCCAAACCTGTATTTAAGGCATTATCGTGATGCCCAGAAATCCAAATATCTTTGCGCTATCTTGACATGATCGTGGTGGCGTCTTACATAAGCTATGCCCTGTGCAGACAAATCAGGTATCATATCTTTGGAGAGCACCAACGATTCTAATTTATTGTAGATATCCTCTTCAGACGGGATGACGTTAATGATAGGACGGAGTTCTTTTTCATCCAGAATTTCATAGTTCTCCTCTTCGCCTCCACCGACCACAACTAGTCCTTTCGACATGCCTAACAAGGCATTCATGGAGGGTGTGTATGAATATAGCTGATCGACTAAAATATCAGCTTGGCTAATCTCTTTCTGATAGTCACTAAAGGATAGATCCATGACCTTCCTGACCGTGCATCTATCTGGATATTTTCTTTCTATATCCTTTAAAATAGGATACATAATATCTGTCCCTTTCACCTGATCGCGATCAGACTGCACACCGATAATGAAATTGACCTTATCGGGTAAAGGACGTATGTCAGAGGAAGAAACATGCTCAACATCAAATGGCAAAGGGATAAAGGTCGTCTTATCAGGAAAGTGTGGTTTGTAAGCTTCATAATATTCCCACAAGCAGGCTATTATGCCATCGCAAGTCGATGCTATTTCTTGATTGGTGCGTACGGTTCCACCTCGAAGGCATTCTTCCATGTCTTCTACGTTGTATGGAAAATCCAATGGGCGTTCTCCAACCTTAAAGTCAGAATATCGGTAGATTCCACTATCTACACACGCCTTGACATAGTAATGATCGGTACCAAAAGCACCCATAAATACCTTCTTATTATATTTGCGCAAAAACCGATATACGGGAAGTGTTCGTTCTGAACGCAGACGAAGAAAGGGACAATGCGTGATTTGAACAACGTCATAGTTGCGGAAGCGATGCAAATTGAGCACGATACGCATCATGCAGCATAATCCTTCTATAAATGAATTATCTTTTCGGGTTAGTGATATGTCACGGGGATAGTTCTTCCAACCTCCACCGTCAGATGCTACACATACTTCGTGTCCCAGTTTACGAAGACCATGGGCTAAAGTTGAATGTACGCCACTGCAATCACCAATAAGTAATATCCTCATGTTTTATTAAAGTCGGTTCTTTTAAAAGGATGCAAATATAGCGATCTTTTGTAAATAAAAAAGTCTTTACTTATCAGAAACTATCGACTACCTTAAAATAGCTTTTATATATCATTGTACCTTCTTCCCATATTTCATAAATATAACTACCCACCTCATAATTTTCACTCTTTTTGGGCCATACAGGTGGGTGTAGTATCAATTTTTCACCTGCACTTTTCAAACTAACATTCCAGCGACGCGTATAATTCGTCGGCGAATCTGCATCACGCAATAATTTGCCTTGAGGATTAAAAATCTTTATATAGAAGATTTTTGTGCCGCTAGCATTGGATATGCAAGTGATTTGTGGACTGATAAAAGGATAAGTAGCTATTACTTCATCTTTCTTATTGACTTCACTAGCAAACGATAGATTCTGTATAGTGATGCTCTTTGTTGTTGACGTTGTAGAGGTTTGCGTAGTTGTCGATTCAGCTCTAGCAACATCTGCAGCATTTTGATTTTTTCGAGATGGAGCCGTAGAAGTATACGTGACTTTATATCCTTTGTTCGTATAAGTTATCCGAGAAATATAACCGGTTTTAGGAGCTCTTTCTTGATAAACTAATATCGGAGTCTCCTCTTCATTAAAAGAATAAATAGCTAATTTTCGATCATTTGTTTTATTATTCTTCAATATGAATGCAAACGAGTTGTGTGGCGAAATATTATTCTTTAATGCTGGATAAGCGATTGTCTGAAGTTTAGCGTCAGGAGCTTCGGTAAACAATTGCCATCCCTCTCTTCCGGTCTTCAAAGAATCTTTATTAACAAAATCTACTAACGCACGACGACATTTGGCTGTAGAAACTAATTCTTTGGCCGTTTCATTTCCCCACACCCCATTCAATCTGATGAAATCACTTTTACCCATGATATAATTAGAAGCTACATGCCCTTTTGTATCTTTATATTTGACATCGCTCCAACCTTCCGCTTGATTATAGGTAATAAGTTCTGTGCCATAATCTAAACTACCTATTTTATTATATTCTATATCTGACCTTTTACTGGTGCGTAGAGTCAATATATCAGCAAATACATAGTTACGTTCAGCTTCATTGTCTATTTTTTGTGGTACATAAACGAATCGATAGGCAGCCCATGCCGCAAACAATGCTATCGCTACTAAACAGATAGTGAGCAAGGCAGAAGATTTGCGTCTTTTCTTTACTAAGAAATTCCGTTTATAATATAATTTTCCATCGTGCCATAATTCTATTCGCCATGTGCCAGGAGTATAATGCCTACCATTCGTGTTTCCCCATGAATCTATTAGCACTGTTTGCATCCCTGTATTGAATGTCATATCAGAGATATGTGTATAATCACTTGGAGAAGAACTACCTCTATCAAGAAGACCATCAGGTGAATAAATTTTCATTCCCAGTTTTATAGTTTGGGCATTTCCACTAGTTGCATTATAGGTCACTCTAGGAAGCATATATACCATGTCACTATAGAGAGGTTTTCCATAATCTGATAGAATATTAAGAGAAGCATCTCCATTGGCCAATTCCAAATTTGATATAGTAAAGACAGTAGGAATAATCTTTTTATAAATGATAAATGTACCTTTTTGAAGTAGTTTATTATTGCTACTCCATAATTCTACTGTCCATGTACCGGTTTCACTATAACTATTTCCCGTTTTATTTCCCCAACCATCTAATTCAACTGTACCATTCTTGCTTATTTTAGTAGCAAATGAATAACCTTCGGGCGAACTACTGCCTCTATCTATTTTTCCCGATGGAGTGATAAACTTTACATAAATATCTTCGGCATGTTCGTTTCGTCCTGGGTATTCGATATTGATTCGTATACGTAGATAATGAATGTCACTGTAGAGTTTTCGCCCATAATCATATGCAAGCTTATCATTAATGGAGCCAGCGAACTGCATACTTTTAATCACAACCTCTGTAGGAAGAATAGCAACTGTAGTTTTGATCATAAGCTCTCCTTCTACCCATATCTCGTACCTCCAATTACCCGCTTGATAACTATTACCGCTAGGAGAACCCCAGCCATTAAACTCAATTACTTCATTCGATAGAATAATGTCTCCACTATAGGTAAAGCCTTGTGGAGAAGAAGAGGATATGTCTAATGTTCCGTCTGGCGCGAAAATCTTGATGAATAAAGTAACACTTTGATTCAATCCGGATAGACATGATAAAGTAATTCGAGGTCTTAAATATTGAATTGTATTGAAGAGAGGCTTACCAAAATCAGTAATTATATTACCATCTGCATTGGTATTAGCAAATTCGATACGCGTGATTTTAAATGATGGTTTTTGATTAGCATTATCATAGAGTAGTAAATCTTTCTGGATTGTAGCGTATAATGAATCACCTTTTACGATAGCCATAAAATTGCGCAATCCCTTTATATTTGATACAGTTTTCCGCAGGATACCCATAAACAGTTCAACATTCTCTACGAATATAGGGTTGACTGTCCTATATTCTTTGCAATCTTTTGTAAGCATATCACAAAGATCTAGAACTGCTTGCGAGGAGGGAGACGACTCTAAAAGAATATGCAACAGCTTATGAAATATATCGCTTTCAACTTTATAGTCCTTCCATTCTGGCTGTAATTTTAGGTAAGCCTTTTTCCATTTTTTGAACTGCACTCTTATGACAGCCGCGGTTTCACCCTCTTCGATCACTGGAGATCTGAGTTGCTGAATAAACATATTCAAATCACCTGTTGAAGCCCATTTTGAAATGCGTACAAATGTTTCTATTGCGCTTACCAAGTTTAAATTGGATGATGTGTTTAGCGTTGATAGATAATTGCAATATTCTATGATATTAGATGGTTTGGGAGATGTAGCATCAAATTCCTTTTCAATTTTCCTGAAGCATTGTTCTGCTTCAGGAAAAACTGAAATTTCGTTATTGATGGTTTTCACAGCTTTGCGCCATGATAGGACATTCTTATTAATATCTTCTATATCGGCCATAAGAGTATTTATCGTGCTTTATAATTTATATAGTAAAACTGATTTTTTTCTCGTCTTTATCAGAAAGTATGCATATCAAGCTCTTTGCGCCATTCCTCGGCTTCAGTCTTGCTTAACGATTGCTTTGGTTTGATCTCGAACTGCACAATCTGACCTTGACATGTTCCATGTACTTTTAGAATTCCATCATTATTCCGTTCAAAAGTGACCTCTACTGCTGTGTTTTTAGGTACTGGTTTTGCCCAGCGCAAGAAATCTTCTTGTAGTTTCAGACATTTATTTAAAGCCACTTCCTCATCTATACTTTCATTTTCATAAACAGCCAAACGAGCTTCAGTTTGCCCTTCATCATTCGTTCTAAAAGTCTTGGTTTCACTGATTATCAGTGGATCAGTTTTATAAAGGATATTAGCTACAATCATCATATCGTTCTCGTCACTCGAATAACATTCTATTCCGTAAGAACGAGTACCAAGATCTGTACCTATTACAATATTAGTCTTCGTACCTGTTTGTTGCGAGGCATAAATTGCTGCCCCTTTAGCCACAGCCAAGTCTGGCTCAAAGCGATCCAATCTAATATTGATATTAGGAAATTCTTTTAATATCTTCTTTTTGATGATAGGCATATATGACGAACCACCCACCAAGATAATTTCTTCAATCTTCAAGTCAGGCTCCTTTAGCTTGGCCATATCCATCGTGTGATGAACCAGGTCGATAGTGCGCTGAACCAACTCGGATGTCAACTCTTCAAATACCGAGCGTTTGATTTTCAGCATATGTGTTTTTTTTCGAAACAAGAAACGATAACTGACTTCTTCAGCTTCACTGAGTTTTTTCTTTGCCACCTCGGCAGCTAGCATCATTTTGCCCGTGTCCGATTCATTTTTAATATCATCATAGGTTTCTTCATAGCCTTCCATCTCTAAGCCATGATCCACAATCATCGCATCCCAGTCTACTCCACCAAGTTTATGATTACCTTCTGATGCTAATGTTTCCATCACACCATCTTTCATTCTCATGATGCTAACATCGAATGTGCCACCACCAAGATCATAGATCATGAAAGTCTTATTCTCTAGTTTTTTCGCACCATAGCATAGGGCAGCTGCTGTAGGCTCATTGATTAAAGCAATAACCTCGATGCCTGCAAGCTCAGCGGCTTGACGTGTATTCTCACGCTCTGAAGACCCAAAATAGGCAGGTACAGTAATTACTGCTTTATAGATGGGGGCTTTTCCGTCTTCCTCACGCAGAATATTGGCATCATCAATCATTTTCTTCAAAATCATACTACTGATCTTGACCGGGTTAATTGATTTACCGTTTATTTCTCGTTTATAATCCACATTTGACATCTCGCGCTTGATAAAGGCAACCGCTTGACGATAGTCCTTACCCATACTATTCTTACCTTCACGGCCGACAAGCGGATCGCCCACTTCATCAAAATAAACCACAGAAGGTGTCGTAAATTCATCATCCAGGTTCTTCATCACTAATGGTAAACCATTGTCATCTATGACAGCAATACATGAGTTAGTGGTTCCTAAGTCAATGCCATATACTTCTTTCATAACTATCTGCTTTATTTTCTATTATATTGTTTCACCTCTTCTGTGCGTAGCACAAAGGTGAATTTTTGAGGTACTTTGTTTTCGGTAGCTACTTTACTCAGTTTTACTTCACTATTAATAATGAGATAGGGAAGAGTCCAGTAATAGCCTGGAGACACTGATACCACTTTACCTATGAGTTTTTCATCATCGGTTGATTCGTGGGCTACAACTTTTTGCGTGCGGGCATCAAACTCACCCGGTACTTCCTGCTCAAATCTTACTACATTGTTTTCTTCCAGAATAGATTCTATCCAACTTTCAAACTTTTCAACTTCACCTGCCATTCTTACTTCTGAGGTAGTGGCTGCATCATTCTGAGTATTCTGTTCAAGCAATCCTCGTATGCCGTCAGCTAATTGAATCAGATCCATGATTAGTGGCAACTTAATTTTCTGCAATTGATCAGTTTGGAAACCTTGAATAATTTTCTGCTGTTGACGATTATTCTCCTCTAGCCTTTCAATAGTTTCTTGTTGCGCATTGATCTGTTGCATCAATCCATTAAGCTGAGAGCTAGTCGTACGGATGTTCTCATTTAATATTCGCAAAGGATTGAGTAGCATATTCTCAATCCTCGCATAATCTATTTCTTGATTAACTATGATCGTTTCTACTTTTTTTTTTCGTCTTCTTCGCAAACACCTTCTGACATCTTTACTTCTATCTCGGCTTGCTTCACTTTCTTCTCACCTTCCTCATCACTATCCACTATAGTGTCTTCATATTCGCTTGCCTCTTCTTGTGCTTCAGCTTCTTCTTGACTAGGAGTCACTATTGGATTTTGAGGAATATCATCACTTTCTACCATCATGTCTTCCTCTTCATCAGCCTCTTTTCTGGCTACTTTCTCTGCATCAAGAGGCATTTCATCACTTTCTGGATCCCTGCTTATCACCATTGCTTCCTCTTCCTCTTCGGCTGCAACTTCCGCATTCACTTCATCTATCTGTTCATCAGTCATTGGCTGTTCTTTTTCGTCAAGTTTCTGATTACGTTTACTCATTTTATCCCAAAGTCCCATATTATATATTATTTAAAGGTTATTTCTTAATTCCATTTTCCCATATCTCCTCAATCACGCGCCCACTACTAAAATAGTGTTGACAGACGCCATTAAGTTTACCATCACAAAATGCCCCCATTATATAGTCTCCCGAATCGAAGGCTAAAATGCCATACCCTTTTATATGTCCATTTGTGAAATGACCAATCATACAAGATCCATTCGGTAAATAGCTGATGCCATAGCCCTGCATACGCCCATTTTTCCATTCGCCAGCACATTTAATGCCATTCTTATACAAACGCACACCTATACCTGTTGGTTTATTCAACCGCCATTCACCTGCGTAGCGTTCTCTATTTGCCGGATCAAAAAGGATGCCACAACCGCTGTAGCGATCCACCCTCCATTCGCCAGCATATTTCACTCCGTCTTCGCGTTCGAAAAGTCCAAAACCACTTCGGTTGTCCTCTTCGTTCAATTCACCTAAATAATCACCGTCACTATATTGCCTAAAAACCAACTCCTTAAACTGTAGAGTTGGGGCAACACTTTCTTCAGTAAATTCTTCAAGTTCTTCAGTGAGGCCAGCTGCAAACGCAAAACAGTCTATTACATAATTAGAGACTGATTCTGTAAAGAAGTGGTCTTCTCGAAAAGAATTCCGTAACATATCCAATCGTATCTGGCAATCAGCTTCATCACAAGATTGTAAGCTGTAAACTTTGTTTGCTAGGCCATCATTTACTGCCTCTTTCAAAATTCGGCGAATGCGAGGTTCGCCTCGAAAGAAGTCCGAAATATAACCTTTAAGCATGGTGTTATCTAGGAAAATATCCATATCATGCTCTAGTATCTTTCTTAGCAATAAATGAGCTTGATATTTTTCGTCTTCAGTTATTTTCATCCGGTTCGGTATTCTCTCCTATATTATCTTTATCCGTTGATTCTAAACGTTCCATCCATTCCTTGGAACTATTTTCCATTAACTCAGAAGCATGTTTACGTTTTTCCTCAATCTTATTTTTTAGTTCTATTTCAATCGCAGTTTTTCGTATTGACCATTGTTCAAATTCCACTATATCCGCTTTGCTGTTCAGCTCAACAATTTCTTGTCGGCTATTTATTATAGTTGATTTTTGTCTCTCTTCTAATGTATTTAGCTGAATATCTGTTTCTTTTTCACTGGCTAACTTTTGTTCTAAAACAGCGAGATCATTCTTTTGCTCATTACTTTCAGATAGCTTATTATCATATTCGCTATTCTTTATATCCTTTTCCTTTTGTAATTTTTGCAACGAAACCATGATTCGTTCTATCTCAATCTTGATATTTGAAATAAAGCCATTATCTTGATTTATCTTTAATTGTAAATCAGCGATTGAGTTCATCACCTCACCAAGAACCTTTTGACGTTTTTCCTTCTCGCGTTCAATTGCTTTGAGCTCTTCATCAAGTTTCTTGAGTTTAGGAATTTCTTTTATAGCCTCTGTATCCACTATTCCAGCGATGCTCATGTCATCGCGGCTTCCCTTTTCGCTTAGTTTAGGTAAATATTCATCCAATTCTTTTATTGTAATCTCCTTACCTTCGGTAGCAAAAGTGTTGAGCAACTGTGAATAGAAGTTTTGTAAGTTAGGCATGGTCAACCATGAATCATCAATACCATCCGATCCCATGATAATAGCGGCGGGGAAAACCCCTTCCCCATTGAATGCAAACCGGAATTCAGGTATTGGGTTGCTACTACAAAGCGAAGTCGTAACATTTAAGAAGCAACGACAATCCCACGGAATCGGTTCAGTCCACACCATATTGCGATCACAAGTCAAACATTTACCATCACCTATTTGGAACGCAAACCAATATAATGGTGTACGTGCAAAGGCAATCAAAGTCGTTCCATAAGCTTTCACCAGACTCTTGCCTCCCAGATGCATTTTCTCATCAGCTGTGAATGGATATTTATCTGCATCTTCATTTATTGCGTTGAGCCATCGTTCATAGATACAAACAAACATGGTGTTGAAAGCCTGGTCTTGTTCTTTTATATCGGCAACTTGCTCGTCAAAAAGTTTATTTTGTTTTAGTTGTTCTACTTGAGATTCCGTCAAATTGGGATCATTTAAATTGACTGTTTCAGGTTTACGACCAAATAATGTATTACCTTCATCAGGCCGTGCTGTAACAGCCCCTTTCTTATCAAGAAAAAGCGTTGCATCCACATTCGAGATAAACTCTTTTATCACTTCAAGAGAGATTTGTGCGGCATACATAGAACCTTTATCGCTGCGTACATAGGTATTTCCACCATGTCCATCACATACTATAGCTATATTGACGTCTTTATCATCCGATGTATAGGATATAGAATAATCCTGACATGGCTTGCCACTTTTATAATGGCTGGCACCCATGTGTGTCGTGTTAAACGAAAAAATATGATTCATACTCAATGTTTCTACTTAATATTACTACATCTACCAGCTTCCCCATGCATCTTCGGAGGAAGGATCGATTTCAGTACCGATATCGATGCCACGCAAATCACCACTTTCTTTATGCTGCTCAATTTTCTCAAGCATTTCATCTTTTTTTGTATCAGCTCCATCGATACCTGCTGACGCACTTTTACTAGCTACTTGCGAAGCTGTGACCGAGACAAATTTTATAATCTTCTTCAATTGGTCTTTATTATGCACAGTCAACACCAATTCACTATTCCCGGTAAAATCAGCCAATATCTTTTTATTTGCGTCCTCGCCTATTGCTACTGCAATTTTTATGGCACTTTTGAACCAATTATTATTCTTTAGCCTATTCACTCCTTTCGCATAATTATCAGTTGGTGCACCATCCGAGAATAGTAAAATGACAGGGGCAAATGAGCCTGATGCTTCTTGCATGAAAGCGCTTCTTGATAGTTTAGCATTTAGTTCCAGGGCTGCATCTCCAAGATCTGTCAACCCGTCCGCTTTCAAATCATGCCATTTAAAATTCTCACTCGATATAGGTGCCGGATACATCCACTCACAGCCAGAAGAAAAATCGAGCACAGCTATTTTTATTTCTGAATCTGGATTATTCGCGGAAAGATCCGAAATATAAGGTACAGTCTCGCGCACTGCATCATTTAATGATTTTATTTTATCACCTCGCATGCTCGATGATGTATCAACAAGCATGAAAAGAGTCATGACTCGTCGCGGCACTTTTTCTACATTATCAAATGCTCCCATATTTATCGTTTTAAGTTTAAAAGATTAACCCCATGATCCCCAATCGTCAGCTTCCGTACTAGCATTAGTACCACTATCTATACTACTCAATACGGGATCTTCGCTAGTTTCGATCATGTCATTCAGTTTTTCTTTAAACTCATCCTCCTTTTTAACAGGTGCATCTGCCCCAGCCGATGCGCTTCTGCTGGCCACCTGCGATGCAGTTACCGAAACAAAGTGGATGATCTTTTCAAGCTGTTCTTTATTGTGTACGGTCAACACACATTCTTTATTACCTGTAAATTCAGCCAACACATTTTTATCTGCATCATTACCTATGGCAATAGCTACTTTAATAGCACTTTTGAACCAATTATTTTCTTTTAATTTCTCTAGTCCTCTTTTATAATTATCCGTTGGTTCACCGTCAGACATTAGGATAATAGCCGGAGCAAATGATCCTGCTGCTTCCGACATAAAACCGCGTGTAGATAGTTTTCTGTTCAATTCTTCACATGCCTCACCAAAAGCGGTCAGAGTTTGAGCTTCCAAATCTCTCCACTGGAAATCTTCAGCATTTATCGGTTGATCATACATCCATTCTGTTGAAGCAGAAAACTCCAGTACAGCAATTTTTATTTGCGCATCTGCATTGTTTGCCGAAAGATTGGAAATCAAAGGCAATACTTCTAGAACGGCCACATTAAGTGAACCAATCTTTTCACCATCCATACTTCCGGATGTATCAACTACAAAAAATAAAACCATTGTGCGGCGTGGCACACTTTCTACGCCATCTTCAAAAACTCCCATATCGCTAATTTATTAGTTTAATATTTATCCATCAATACACACAATATCAACCTCTTATAAAATTTCTCCTTTCGACCCTGTTTTAAAAGTAATTTTTAGTCCAGTTATCAGTGGCATCACTTGTCCATGTTCCACAAGCTTTGTCTCACCCGAAGGCGTTGTAACACTCCAGGTCATATTTGAAAGGTTTCTTAAACCATGTAGGTTTGGGTTTTTAGGATTCTGCACCACCTCTCCAGTTACGGTTTTAAAATCATCATCAGTGCTACAGTGGCATTTATAAATATTCTGTTTAGGCAATAAAGTCACTGTATAATTGCCTGTATTTAAATGTTTAGGTTGATTGATAGTCTTTCCACACTCTATACATTTACTCTCAGACTTATTATGATCCACAAAAGTTTTACCACCACAATGCGGACATGTCACCAACATGCTTCTCAATTCCACCAGAATCTTTTGCCATTGCTTATCCATGATTCTTTTTGTAGGTGTGGCTATAGCCTCTTTGCTGAAAGCTTGTTGGAATGCTTTAGCCAGAAAATCAGGGAATAATGGCCAGCGGCGTATCACATTAATATGTTGTCCTCGTACGGGTCGGTTACAATCATCAGTTGGATCCATGATAAACACACAATCTTTTCCATAGAGTTTGCGATCAGCATCCTCGGTCATGCATGGACAAGCCAATACACGTTTGCCCTCAAAAGGATGATTGTTATAGAAAATCATAAATAGGATGATAGCCAAAGAAAAATAATCCGTATAGCGATCTGGCGCCTTCTTCTCACTTACTATTTCAGGAGCCATGTAACGACACTTACCCAAAATGCCCGATTTCACCCCATTAGCTGTCACATTATCATTATCACAGATCATCACATCCCCTGTTAGTGGATTGATGAAGAAGTTACCATCATTCAAATCTTGATAGCTAAGGCCATGAAGGTGCAATTTCTGAAAGCCTGTACAGATTTGTAGAGCAGCTTCTATTATTTTGTCCACACCTGCAAATACTGTCTTTGCCAATAGAAAATCACTAAAATCTTTATATTCAGGTTTTCTAAGTTGCATCAAATATCCAAAACTTCCCTTCTCTTTAATCGTAATTGCCTCGGGCCAAAGAAATGTGCCATCTGGGGCTCCTTTTTTGACGTTACGGTCCAGATTTTCATAAAAAGCAGATGAGGGATTGTTCATATACCACTTTAGTGCATAATGTTTTCCGTTGCATTCTACTTCATAAACTATTCCCTGTCCACCTTCGCCAAGTTTCTTAAGGACTTTTGCAGTACCACCACTTTTAAGTTGTACACTTTCTCCGGTTTTCAATTCTGCCATATTCTATATTTCTAGTATAATGATTTAAAATTTTATTATTTATCTTTTACATTCCACCTCCAGAAAGGTCAAATTCTGTAGCCGCTTCCAGATATCCACTATTACCACATTCGGGGCAAGTCACAGTTTCATCTTTTTCGTTCCAACATACAATACGTTGGCAATTACTACATTGAAACCAGGCCATAGCCCCACAATAAGGACATCCAGGATATTCTTCGCTAAAATTCACAGTCCCGGAGAATCTATTATTCTCGAAACCTTCTTTTTTAGCAGCTTTAGAGTCAACAGCAAATGCCCAATCCATTATATAAGCTCCATCTTTTTTCTCAGTTCTTATTCCGAATGGTTCTTTACTTTTATGGCAAGTAGCCATTACTATCATAGCCTCTTTTTTCATAGCAATCTATTTATTTGAATACGTTTTTATGCGTCTAATTAAATTTATCCAACCAATTTGTTTTAATTGTCCCAGCATCCATCTGAATCCTTCTCCATAATTGGGGTCAGGATTATTCATTAAAGCGTCAATGTTAAATTTCGCCATCGGATGATCTATTTTAGAATAAATCAAATAACTTCCCAAGTTGCAAAAGCCTTCAGTTCGTGGCGGACTCATTTTTATATTATGACTATTTAGCCACGTGTGCAGCAATTCATGCGCCAACACACCCGCGAATGATACTTTTGGTAAATGGCTTATTATAGTGATACGATGACTCTGTTGCGAACCTGTATATACTGTCTGCGCAAAACCACTCTGCCCTTTACTATAACTGCCAAACCTCTGCATCAACTCTTGTAGGTTCACTATATCGACCGGTATATTCTGCGGTATATCATTTAAGCCTACCTCTGCCAACATCCCTCTTACTTTTCCAGCAACCCATTTTAGTTCTGTAAGGTTTGTAACAATCGCTTGTTGGCAAATGGTACAAATTCTTCTCCCATCAGAGATCTTTTTATGCGATGCAGGTAAAAATCTACCACACGAAGAGCAGGTTATGAGTTGACAACCTTCGTGCACTGTTTCACCCCAAAAGTTCGTATAATATCTGCTTATAATTAATTTGTCACATACTGTGCAATTCATTTCCTTCAAATAATATAAACTCGATGATAAAAATCTCGAAGCACTTCTTTCTATGTGACAAACGGATATATCATTCTCGTAAAATTAAGTTTTGCGTTTTGTCTGATTCACTTTTCACTGATGACATTCAGCTATAATGCTGCCAAATTATAAAAAATAATCAATAAAGATATAATTATGAATATTTATTTTTTTTATTCTCTGTAAGAATATGTATAGCTTCACTATTTTCCGTGAGCTTCATCATGGATTTACACGCTTTGCCTTTTGTATATTGTTAGTTTGCATTCTCCTCGTGGATATGTTCAAAAAAAATATTCTCTAAAAATACAAAAGAGAGCCATTCATCCTATTCCTTTGAATTCAGGTTGTAATGAATGGCTCTCTTTAAAATATAATACCATGAAAAATCTGTATTATTAAACTACAATCATGGTCTGTTTATGTTTTGATAGTTATCACCACTAGTATCACCCAGTTCCTGAAGTTTCTCAATAGCAGCTTCATAGTCTTGTGCCGCTGCTTTCCGTATCCACCTCTTTCCTTCAGAAGTATTTTCTTCTATTCCGATACCATAATAATAGCTAATTCCTAAAATATATTCGGCAGCGGCATATCCTTGATTGGCTGATTTTCGGAACCATCTCACTCCTTCGGGTTCATCTTCAGTCACTCCATACCCAAAATAATAGCATCTACCAGTTTGGTATTCACCAATCTTATTTCCCTGCTCTGCCGCTTTCAAATACCATTTAGCAGCTTCAGTTAAGTTTTCAGTTACTCCTATGCCATTCTTATACATATATCCCATTTGCACTTGCGCATCATCATCTCCATGTATAGCCGATTTAAGATACCATTTAGCCGATTCCACATAATTTTGAGTCACGCCATGCCCCTCTTCGTAGCAAAGTCCCATGTTATACTCCGCTATTTTATTTCCTTGGTTAGCAGCTTTTCTAAACCATTTCACAGCCTCCTTATAGTTCTTATTTACATCATTCCCATTAAAATAGCAAACGCCTAATGAAATTTGTGCGCTTACGTCACCGGCTTCTGCATCTCGACGGTATTTCTTTTCAGCCTCACTCCAATTGCTTTCATCATTAGCCGATGTAGTGCTAGTAGACGTACTGGTATTAGTAGTAGTCGGAGGTGGTGTACTAGCACTTGGTCTGGCAGCAGGCTGGGGTGTTACTGCTTCTACAGGAGGTGCTATAGTAGCAACTTCTATTACAGAATCAACCTCCACTGTATAGTCTGGATAAAATGGTTCATCTGGATTGGCATTTCCACTACATTTTGCTCCATCGAAAATAATGATAGCCGCAATAACAGCAATCATTCCAAATAAAGCCATAAGCCCAGATTTCACCCCATTGTTATTCTTTTTTTTTGCTCCGCCTTTTCCCTTTGAAACAGATACAGGATCATAGGATGCTTCTACATAGTCATCGTCAATAGGTGTTTCTTCATTCACTTCTGAAGGTGTAAACTGAGTTGTTTCATGACTGGTAGGTAGTATAGGAATAAAGTCACGCTCTCCATTTAGCCATCTATCTGCCCATTGGTAAAGTTCCATAGCGGTAGGTCTATCCCATGTCTCTTTAGAAAGGCATCTCTCAACGAGACTTTCTAGGTCTGTAGAATATGGTCCAGTGATATTAGGGATCAATGCTCCATTCATTTGTATGAGGCCTCCATGTTCACCAAAAGGCAAATTATTCGTCATCAGTTCGTAAAGCATAGCACCAACCGACCAAATATCGCTGGCTTTTATAGGGAGATTGTCTTTACTGAATCGTTCGGGCGCCATATAGCATAAAGTCCCCGCACTTTTCCCAGCATTGGCTAAACTACGCCTTAAAGTGCTTCGGATGCGAGTGCTAATACCAAAGTCAGAAATAAAATATTGTCCTTCAGCATTACAAAGTATATTATCAGGTTTAATATCTTGGTGTATGATAGGAGGTTCTTTGGAGTGAAGAAAACTCAAACCTGCAGCCACATCTTTTATAAGTTTCCATATTTCTTTTTCATCTAACTTACCAATCATCTTCAGGCATGAGCCTCTCGAGCAGTATGGCAACACCAGATAAGGCATTCCGTCTGTTACATCAAAATGAGATGGTCGCAATAGATTTTGATGATTGATGTCAAAAACCAATGCAAATTCGCTCATGAAAAGCTGCACCCCAGCTGCATCCAAACCTGTACCAGGAGCATAAATCTTCAAAGCCACTTCAAGATTAGTCATTGTATCTTCGACCAACCATACTTCAGCAAAACCTCCTCTACCTATTAGACTTATTAATCTGTAGCGGTTAGCAAAAATCATATTTGGAGTCATCATATTGTTTAAATTTTGGTTATTCAATTATATATAGTTTATTTCAATCTGCATTTTTTAATTTATCCTCACTATCTTCCTTCGAAGGTTGTTGACCAGCATCTATAACCGGTTCATCGTTAGCAGATATTCTCTCTTCTGTTGTTTCTTTCTGCTTTAACGAGTCTTCTGGATGTAGGATAGATAATCCCGGAGTTTTAGAAACAGTATCTTCAGGTATAACATTCAGTCGTATATCTCTAGACACGCCAACCACAGTGTCTGTCTTCTCTTTAGGTTTTGTCGTTGGTGCGGCTGTTGGGTTGGCAGGTGTCATCTCTGGCGAAACTATTGTATTCTCCTTCTCGAGCGTGTCGATTGGGATGATGATCTCTTCGGAAGTCTCACCATTCATCTCTTGACCTTCGGAAGCATCGGAATTGCTTTTTTTACCAAACCAGAATGAAACACATCCCACTAAAATCACGAAAAGCGCCAATGCCAGATATTTATATTTCTTATCATCCCCTTTATTGGGGTTAGTAGGTGGGACATCATTTAGTGCTTCGGGCACATAAGCTGACGCGCCACTCAATATATCACACATCACAACCGTGATATTATCATTTCCCCCTTCTCTCTTGGCATCCTCAATCAACGCTGTCAGACAAGCTTTCTGGTCAGGATTTTCAGCAATAATCTGGGCAATACGTTCATCCGTCAACATGCCATTCAGCCCATCACTGCACAAGAAAAGACGTGATTCATTATACAATTTCACTTTAACCACTTCGGGCAAAGCACGTTGTCCCTCGCTACCTAGGCTACGAGTGATAATATTGCTGTCAGGATGATAAAATGCCTGTTCAGAGGTTATCACTCCTTTGTCCACCAATTCTTGTACATAAGAGTGGTCTTTTGATACCTGCCGTAGCCCCATTTCTTTCTCCCACAAATAGGCTCTACTGTCTCCACACCAAGCAATGTAAGCATCCTCACCCAATATCCATGCCAGTATAAGGGTTGTCCCCATTCCCTTTGTATCGGGATTTGCCTTAGCATGTTCGATTATTGCTTTGTCTGCATCTTTAATGACTTTGGCTAGAAATTCTGTGATTTTATCTGTTGATGCAGTAATGTCCTCCGGTAACTGAGAGAATAATTCTTTAACCGTATCCACAGCTATCTGCGAGGCTACTTCTCCGGCATTCATTCCTCCCATCCCATCAGCAACAACCAGCAATGCACCAGTCTGATCCAGCGTCAAATCACTGTTATCAATGGTCCATTTCTTTTGTGTCAGATTAGGCGATACAATAAAATTATCTTCATTATTGCTACGCACACAACCCGTGTCAATTCGTGCGTCAATCTTAACAGTCAATGTTTTCATATTCATCTCCTTCTTTGTTTACGTACATTGGTAGGCTGTTCTGGTTCAATGATAGGTGTCAACGCACCTGGAACCTGCTCATTCTCAAATTCTTTGTTCATATCGATTAAAGGGCGTATATACCATTTGCCTCCTTCCCATATCAGAAAGCCGGCCACCTTAAATTCAATTACACCCAGTTGGGTATAATGGGGGATAATATAAAAACCACCCAATAAATCATCATCTAGAGTCAATTTCTTTACTTCATAATTCTTTAATCCATTCTCAAAATCCAACTCATTACGATAAGTGTTGACGGTAAAATTCGTCAAAGTATCTATTTGTGCCTTTTCTCCGCTCAGTGTCACTATCCACCCTTCTTGTTTTCCCGATGGGTATTGAGACATAAAGCCTGGCATGTTAGAGGCGGCAAAACTGAAGAATATCGAATCACCCAAAAACGAGATCGTATCTCGCGCCTGTAAATACGTGGAGTCACTGATATTGCGAAACATTCGTTTCGATAGATCAGGGCGTATGGTGTGATTATCCCTGTAATTATCATAATTCGCATCTCCCTCCCACGGTTTAAGTATATTACCATAGGTAGTCATTCGCCTGTCCAACACGATGCCCAGGCTGTAGTCGCAGCCGAAATAATCTTTGTTATTAAAACCATAGCGTTGTGGATTGACGTTTGTAGTATCCCGTAGCACATACTCTTGCTTTATCAGATATAAACCCGGTTTAACGGCATCTGTCACTAGGTTGGACGAAGAAGTACCGAATATGCCGAAACTTTGCGCATTTGCTATTGAGGCAAATGCCAGTAATATCATTAATATGGATATATATTTTCTCATCTTTATAAATCATTTATCGTATAACACTAATTGGCACTATTAGTCCTATAGAACTACCGGCACCAGCCGATACCAGTCCTACTACCTTATATGTACCATTCACTTTCGCGAATACAGGCCCTCCCGAATTACCTTGTTCGAAATTACGGTTGGTAATTAGTATTACGCCATTCTCCAGACCATCTTTGGCAACAGTACAGTTGCCATATATCGGTTTTAAATTACTAGGTGAGTTATACCCTATCCCCAATGGAAATCCCAAAACCTCTAGATGTGTCATCATTTTTAGCGAATTAGACAATGGTGAATCAAAAGGCAAGCCTCCACTTTGATTAATATTAGCGGTTGCCCAATCGGTACTATTTAATTGTGCGATACATAGTGGAACTGGTCCATCATCTGTGTTAAGTGTGAATTTTTGATCGGTAGAGCGGTCATACTTGAAATCGCTAGATTTAAAATTGAATGATCCACCACCAGATGCATATGCGGTGAAATAACCTACTGTGCTACCACCTGAGGCTGCCACAGCATTGGCTATAACCATAGGGCTTGCATTCTTGATATCATCTTCGCCAATAAACATCCATCCTTCTGCCACATGACGTGCAGTCACAAACTTACCATTGTCCAACAAAAAGCCGGTACCACTATACAGACGGTCTGAGCCTTCGGGCGGGGTGATATATTTAGTCTCCCCATTCATCGTGATACCTATTTTGTTGCATTTTATAAAGTAGACTTTTGACATGCAGTTACTCAATTCTGTCGGATTAGAAGCACTAGAGGAGTTGCTTACCCTATTCTCTACTTCGGCTATAGCAGCTTCTCGGGCTTTGCGTGCGGCAGCTTCTTCTATGGCCGGTATGGATTCGGTAATCTGGTTAATATTATTGGTCAACAGTTCTTGAGCTTGTTTCTGCTCCTCTATGGTAATTTGCTGCTCGGTTATAGTTCCTGTAAGTGATAATAGATCTTCGGCATGTTTCTTATCAAGCCACCAGATCGTAAAACTACTTCCTAGTATTGCTAGGATTAAGAATATAGATAATACAGTGATGGCTGTTCGATAAGGTCGAAGAGCTTGTTGGCGGAATAAGCTTAATCGGCGATTAAAGCCTATAGAACCCACTGTATTATTGGTTGGTACGATGAAACCCAATTTAGGACCTCCTGGCGAAAGTTGAATCTCATCTCCGCTTTGCAGGTACCATTCATTTTTTACGGGTCGTCCATTGAGCAGTGTTTCATTGGTTTTAGATAGTTGCTTAATTTTCCAGTTAGCACCATCTCGATAGATCGCTGCATGTTTGCGGCTCACGGTCTTTTGTGCTTCATCAAACTGTACGGTGCACGATGGATCACGTCCCAGTTCGATGTAGTCCACAATGATTTCTTGTTTCTCACCTGCCTTATGTTTGCTAGTCCCTAATTTGTGCTCCAGTACATAATAGGTTCGGCTACCGGGTGCGAAAATCGATTTCATTCCTGCTCCGATAGAGTCGGAGAAATTCTTTTTCTTAATTGTTTCAGCCATATTATTTAGATCTAATTTATTGTTTATAGAAGCGGTTAATCAGATTCTCGACTAAATAGTTAGACATCCCAGCAAAAAATTTATTTTCCTTTTCTTGCAGTGAATGGATAAAGTACATCAGTATCAGGCTATATATCAGCGCAATGAGTGTCGTATCAAAAGCTACAGCCAGCATATCTGTCACAGCTTTAATGCCCGCAGGGGATGTTGCCTGATTCGCTATACCCAAAGCCCCGGCTATACCAATCACTGTACCAATAAAGCCTACTGAAGGGATGGCCCAAGCTATATACCGTATGATTGACTCCTGACTTTCAAAGTCCAATTGATAGGTTTTGACTTGTGCCTCTACTAGTCCCAAGACCTCTGATGATGACTTACTCAGTCTATATTTGGTGCAGGCTTTTCTTATCAAATCCGTCAACAAGTATTTCTTTTTCTTCTCATAATCAGTTACTTGCAGCTTTATGGCATTTACATCGTCGGGTGAAAGCACCCAATTCTCTTTCTCGGGTAACAAACCTAGCCGGAAAGCATCACTCTCTATCGTCATGCGATGGCTGATATAGCCAATCTCAAATAACCCCCAAATAAAGAGGAACAGTGTTACCCCTTGTATCAATCCTTCGGGCATGACACCGCCAAACATCACCAATAAACGATATGGATTATCATTTGATGCTGCAAACACGATGATCATCATTATAATAGTTGTGATGCAAAGGCTCAAGGCCAATCTTAAAAGTCTGCTGCTCATTGTTGTAAAGTTATATTGTTTTCTGTTACGTTTAATATTCCTACTATATGATTTTGCATAGCGGCACGTAGCGTCACAGGGCCGAAATCTATGCGTTGTTCATTGTCTTTTCCTGGAAACATCACGATAAAACCTTTTACCGTAGCTGGTCGGCCATCCCATCTGGTGTTGGCACGTGCATCATCGAATATATTGAAATAGATTTTGTAACGACCTGGTACAGGCGTACGTTGATAAAATAATTCATAATATTTAGAGCCCTCCATACCTAAGCGCTGATTGTTGATATCCATATCCAGTATCCCCCACGATTTAATGTTAGGCCGTTCCTCTCCAGTCTGATTGGTGATTCCCGGATGTTGGCAAATCTCCGAATTATCCATATTCTGAACATATAGATCGACATCTACATTCTCCCCCCAGATGATGAACACCTCTACTTCGCCTTTGTCAGGCAAATTAGAGGGTAGTCCGTCTTGCCTCTTCTTCGCTTCCCTGAGCTGTCGCTCCAGTTCGGCTATCCGCTGTTGGTCGGCAGAGTGTTGTTGCTGGGCATTTTCCATTTGTTGTCTCATATTCTCCATTTGTTCTCGCAGTTGCAGGTTTTCTTCTTCAAGCTCCGTCACCCGTCTTTGAAGATTCTCCACCTCATTACGAAGATCGCTTATGGCAGTTTCCATTTGTTCCATTTGTTGTTGTATCTGCTCATACAGGTCAGTGGGCACAGAGTTGCGAGCAGCTTCTATCAATTCGGCTAGCTGCGCATATTCCACATCCAGGCGTTCCAGTTCTTCTATAGCGCGTATATTCTCCTGACTCATCTTGGGGATAACGATAAAAAGTATCAAAACTGCAGCCAATGCGCCCGACAGTAAGTCGAGAAAAGATACCGAGTAGATATTTATTTCTTTGTTCGCCATTTTCTGTTTTAGATTAACTATTGAATCAAAGCAATTCCAATCTCAATTTCACGTCACCCACTGATATGATATCATTCAGGTGCAATTCAAGCCCTTGCCTAGCTACTTCCGTAGAATTGACAAAGGTGCCATTAGTCGAGTCCACCCAACCTTTATCCTTTCCTCTCCATTGTCCATCTCGAATAATCCAGCTCTCATTGCCACATTGCTCTATAGTCGCATGATGTCGCGATACATAACAGCTCTTTGTCTCGATGATAGGTATGAGATTGCTTACCCCATAATCATGCCGTCCTAAAGTAATCAGTCCACAAGCATTTTTAATCAGGTTACTCAGATTATAGACCATTCCATAGTTCTCGCCTTGCATCACCCTCAGCACTATTCCACCCGCCTTTAGGGGCGCTTTGCGTGGATGAGGTTTAGGTGCTCCGCGTTCGGCAACTCCTAGTAACGGAATGATTTCGGAAGCCGTTTGGAAGCGATCTTTATAATTTGGTTTTAGCGATTTCTCAATGATTTCAATCCATTCTGCTTTGGGCTTATACTGGTTCAAAGTGGGGCGGTGCCAGTTCCCACTCTTCATGTTTTTGATATAATTGGATAAATCGCTATCTGTCTGCAAATGACCAAAAGGCAATTCGCCGGTGATTATCTCATAAAACATGGCACCAAATGAGAAGATATCTGTAGTAGGCAGTACGGTTGCATCATATTTCCGATTAAACTGCTCGGGCGATATATAGGCGTAAGTACCAAAAATAGATTTCGCCCTATTCATCCAGTCGGTTTCTGTGAGACGCCGGTTGGAATCTCCCGAAACACCAAAATCGGTTAGCAATGCTACACCATCTTGATTAAGCAAAACATTCTCCGGTTTCAAGTCACGATGTACTTTAGCAGAAGCATGTAGATCACTCAATCCTGTAAGTATATCTGATGAAACTTCGGCGATTTGTTTGTGGTTCATCGTACCTATATAATTGGTCAAATCTCCCCCTGTACAATATTCCATGATAATATAAGGATTACCCTGCATATTACCATAAGCGATGGAATGAACCAAATTACGACTTTCAATCTGTCCAGTCTCATACTCCATTCTGAAACGTGCACGCAGATTCTCTCGATCATCATCATTTGAAACAGTCCATAGCTTTAATATCTTTAACGCATAAATATGGTTAGTGCTAGGGGATAAGACTTTATAGACCGCACCAAATGTACCTTCGCCCAACTTTTGCTCGACGATATAATCGTGTATCTTTTCGCCACGACAGGGTACACATCTTTGCGGAATCTCGTTGACAGACATGGTTTTAGCTATTGAAAATTTATATTTCTTTGCTTTGAAAGATTTTAATTATTTCCCAAAAACAAAGCGTTTATTGCCAATAAGGATAATATCTCCTTCCTCGAGTTCGATCTCGCCTTTTTTGCGGACAAACGTGGTTTGTTGATCACTTTTGTCTTTCAGATACCATTTACCGTCACGACATGTCAATTCAGCCTGTTCACGACTAGTGATAGTCATATTATTGGGATCTACATTGCCTCTATTTAATACGGTGGTGCCCGAAAAAGAGAGTGGTGCAGGCTTTGCCTCGCCCGGGTTTACAATGGGCGTCAACTTGCAACTGTCAAAAAAACCACCCCCATTGGAAAATGGATCTATCGTACCTCGGCGTCCTGGTGCTGGTTGTTGCGGAGGTGTGGACGGAGCAGGATCTGAGGCATTGGGCAACACTGGCTGATGACAGTTGGGGCACATGACAGAACCCAGTGATAGAGGATAACCACATTTACATACTGATGGTATATTGGCTGCATCTGGCTTTCCAGTTGATGCCTCGTGTGGTACATCTACATAGGGCTGTCCGCTTGGTGGAGTAAAAATCGTTCCATTGATGGGTTGATCACTGCCACTGATATTATCACTTCCTATAGAGCCATTAAGCGGCGCATTACATTTCTCACATCTTTGCGACCCTGCTGGATTATTAGGCCATCCACAATTGTTACATCTCATATCATTTAGTTTTTTGGTTTATAATATT
>CAMTPC010000046.1 GCA_947074295.1 uncultured Bacteroides sp.
TGGGAAGTGACACTTATCAGCACTGATCAAATTGAATGATCTTGTTAATGGTAGTATGGAGAAGGTAGACATTGAATATCCAAAATTGAAAGATAGGATTAGTCACATTAGAAGATATTGTGTGACCTGATAGGTAACAAAATAGTTAAATAAAAAAGCAGTCAACTGTATATTCAATATACAGCTGCCTGCTTTTGTCTTGTTGATATGGTAAAGTAAAATTACTCCTTAACTAACATATTAGCACGTTCTAGTGCCTCATTGATGTTCGAACAAATATTCTCTTTACCTAGTAGTTCATAAAAACCTGCGCCTTCCAAGGTTTGATGTACTTGATCGTTAACCCCCGAAAGAATGATCGTGATCTTTTCGTTCTGCGAGAGTTTACACAAGTTGGTTAAGTTGTGAATACCCGTCGAATCAATGAAAGGTACTTTACGCATACGGATGATACGCACTTTAGGGCGATCGCCAAGTTGTGACATAGTCTCTTCAAACTGAGTGGCTATACCAAAGAAGTAAGGCCCATTGATTTCGTATACCTCAGTGCCTTGAGGTATGATGAGTTGTTCTTCGTGAAGTGCAATATCCGACTCTTTGTTAGGGTCAATCTGGTCGGTGATAACAGATATTTTAGTCGTCTCCATCACGCGTTTGATAAACAAGATACAAGCCAATACCAGACCCACTTCGATAGCGATTGTCAAATCGAAAATTACGGTTAAGAAGAAAGTTAATAACAATACAGCTACATCTGACTTTGGGTTTTTCAACAATGCTTTGAATGTGCGCCACTCACTCATATTGTAAGCAACAATAACCAACACACCCGCCAAGCAAGCCATTGGGATATATTGTGCCAAAGGCATTAAGAACAACAAAATCAAGAGCAACACCACAGCGTGAATGATACCTGCTATTGGCGTTTTACCACCGTTGTTGATATTGGTCATGGTGCGGGCGATAGCGCCTGTTGCAGGGATACCACCAAATAGTGGAGTAACTACATTGGCTACACCTTGCGCTATCAACTCTGTGTTAGAGTCGTGATGATCGCCTGTCACACCATCGGCTACGGCTGCCGAAAGCAAAGATTCGATGGCACCAAGCATGGCTATAGTGATAGCGATAGGAAATAAGCTTTGGATAGCTTCCCAGTTGATGCTAGGCATAGCTGCTTCGGGTAGTTCCGATTTAATGGTGAAACGATCACCGATGGTGTCGATACAGTCTACGCCAGCATAAGTTTTCAACAGATATACACCCAGCGTTACAAACACGATGGCAATCAATGATCCGGGTATCTTCTTAGAGAAACGCGGAGTCATGGCGATGATAATGATACTGATGATGCTGACAACCGTATTCCACCAGTTGATGGTGTCGAAATGCTGGAAGTAGAGGATCCACTTGCCCACAAAGTCACCAGGCACTTTGGCATCACCAAAAGTCAATCCGAAGATATCGGCAATTTGCGTAGTGAAGATGGTCAGGGCGATACCACTCGTAAACCCTACGATAATAGGATAGGGCATGAATTTAATGACTGCACCGAGCTTGAACACGCCGAGCAGAATCAGGATGATACCTGCCATGAGCGTGGCCACAATCAGCCCTGCTTCGCCATATTCCTGAACGATGCCGTAGATGATAACGATGAAGGCACCCGTAGGTCCACCAATCTGCACTTTACTGCCACCTAGGGCAGAGATGATAAAACCGGCGATGATAGCCGTGATGATTCCCTTTTCGGGAGATACTCCGGATGCGATACCGAAAGCAATGGCCAAAGGAAGTGCAACAATACCTACGATGATGCCGGCCATGAGGTCAGAAAGGAAAGTAGTTTTGTTGTAGTGCTTCAGCGAAGAAAATAGCTGAGGGTTAAAGTTGAGTAGTTTCATAACAATGCACTAATACTTTGAAAACTAATGTTAAAATAGATGTGTGAAAATCTGTTTTATAACAGATATCTAGAATTTGGGTGCAAAATTACATAAAACCTCTTTAATAAATCTGATATATTTCTTATTTTTAGGGGTATCAACCTATTCAAACCTCAACTAAGTTCGTTTTTCCCTTCTCTATGAGGAATCTAAGAACAAACTATTTACGAAATTCGTTATTGACTAATAAATAATTTAGTATAACAACTAGAACTTTTAAAGAAAGAGAACTATGAGTAAAAGTGTTAAAGGTACGCAGACCGAACAAAATCTGCTGAAATCTTTTGCCGGTGAATCACAGGCAAGAATGCGTTATACTTACTACGCTAGCGTGGCTAAGAAAGAGGGTTACGAACAAATAGCAGCGATCTTTGAAGAAACAGCTCACCAAGAAAAAGAACACGCCAAACGTATGTTCAAATTCTTGGAAGGTGGCGAAGTGCAAATCACTGCCAGTTATCCAGCAGGTGTCATCAGCACTACACTAGACAATCTTCGCGAGTCGGCTTGTGGCGAATATGAGGAGTGGCACGATCTATATCCTCACTTTGCTGATGTGGCTGAGCAAGAAGGTTTCCCAGCTATCGCAGCTATGTATCGTCATATCATGGTGGCCGAACAAGGACATGAGGCTCGCTATCGCAAATTCATCCAAAATATAGAAACAGCATCTGTATTTGCTAAAGAAGGCGAAGTGATCTGGCAATGTCGTAATTGTGGATATATCACTACTGGCTTGGAAGCTCCACAAGTTTGTCCAGCTTGCTTACATCCACAGGCATTCTTTGAAATGAAGAAAGAGAACTATTAATTGTTCAAAAAGTAATTTTGATTTGAACTAAATCCGAAAGTATGACTTAAGATTACTTTCGGATTTTTAGTTAAGATAGAAATTAACTACTTCAAAAATCATTTTATCAGTTATTCCCTGATTTTATTACCTATTTCCCTCTCTATTTCTCTTATTTATAGTTACTTATGGTTTTGTATTTGTAATATTTGATATAATTATTATTTAATAACCTAAATGTATATTTTTCAATAACTAAACATTTTATACCCCTTAATATAACAAATAGCTACCTTGAGTTAACCAATATAACTACGACCATTATCAATAGAAATACACTGTTTGGTGGAATCCTACGTATTTTTGCATATTCGTTATTGTGACGAATAACTTCAGTTTCGACTGGATAAAAAAAATATAATTAACCATTAAACAATGTACAATGAGAAAAACATTCTTTAACGATCAAGTGCGTGCACTTTATCGCGCTGCGTGGACAATTTTTCTTCTCTTACCCTTTACCGTACTTTGTGCCAACTCGATGCAACAAAAGTTGCTGAAAGGTACAGTGACTTCCGAAACCGATGGCGAACCGCTGATCGGTGTGAGTGTATTGGTCAAAGGAACTACCAATGGTACGATAACCAATTTGGATGGAGAGTATTCTCTCCATGTCAGCAACGGAGAGACCTTGGTCTTTTCTTATGTAGGTTATATTAATCAGGAAATCGCTTACAACGGGCAATCTTCACTGAATGTAGCATTACGAGAAGATACTAAATCTCTAGACGAAGTTGTAGTAGTAGGCTACGGTGTGCAGAAAAAGAAATTGGTGACAGGAGCCACGGTTCAAGTAAAAGGAGATAATATCTCTAAGATGAACACCAGTTCTCCTCTTCAAGCTCTTCAGGGACAAACTCCTGGTGTAAACATCGCCTCTACTTCGGGACAGCCTGGATCGGACATGAAAGTGACGATTCGCGGTCTGGGAACTGTGGGCAATTCGCAACCTCTCTATCTTATAGATGGTATTGGTGGCGATATCTCGACGCTGAATCCTGCTGATATAGAATCCATCGACATTTTGAAAGATGCTGCTTCGGCTGCTATCTATGGTGCACAAGCTGCCAATGGTGTAGTATTGATCACAACTAAACAAGGTAAAGCTGGTAAAGCTATGGTGACTTTCGATGGTTATTTTGGTATCCAACGCAAAGCACATACTGTGGATATGTTGAATGCTAACGAGTACATGACTATCATGGACGAGCAAGCATTGAACTCTGGTAATGGTGTTTATAACTGGAATGGCTTGAGCAGCATTTGGCGTACAAACAGTGCGGGCGAGCGCGAAATCATCAACACTGACTGGGTGAACACGATGATTAAAGACAATGCGCAGACTCAAAACTATAGCTTGGGCGTGACAGGTGGATCAGAAACTTCTACTTATTCTATCTCATTGGGTTACTTCTCTCAAGAAGGTATCATCGGTGGTAAAGAAGCTTCGAATTACGAACGTTACAATGCACGTGTAAACTCTGAACATCAGTTGTTTAATAACTTCCTTCGTGTTGGTCAACACGCTAGTTTCGTGTACAAGAAAAATAATGGTGTAGATGTGGGTAATCAATACAGCAACACATTGCGTTCGGCTTTTGGTACATCACCACTTGCACCTATCTACAGCGACAATAATATCTACGACTCTCCTTATAATGACACAACCAATTCGGACTGGTATTCGGCAGATGGTAACCCTTATGGTGCCATGATGACGAAGAAAAAGAACGAATCAAAGAATCGCACCTTCTCGGGCGACGTTTATGCACAAATCGAACCGATCAAGAACTTACGTATACGCACGGTATTTGGTATCGTATACAACTCTTTCGAATACCGCAATCTTGATCCATTGTATCAATTTTCTATCTATGATTTTAATAACACACGTACCAACGTGACACAAAACATGGGTAACAGCACTTGCTGGACCTGGACCAACACTGCTTCTTATGACTTTGAAGTGGGCAACAACAATTTCAATGTATTGTTGGGTGTGGAATCTTCATCTTATACAGGTAGCTACTTGCAAGCTCAGAGTGGTGGTTTAAAACAAGGTTTTGACGACTGGAACCATGCATGGATTGACAATACCACAAGTACTGGTAACAGTGACGGACTTTATGCACAAGGCAAACCTTATGATGTGAACCGTACTATCTCTTATTTCGGTCGTATCGGTTGGAACTATAAAGAACGCTACATGGCTACAGCTACTATGCGTATCGACGGTTCTTCTCGTTTTGCTTCGGGCAACCGTTTTGGTTATTTCCCATCAGTATCGGCTGGTTGGGTGTTGACCAATGAAGCTTTCATGGAAGATGCTTCATGGACTGATTTCTTGAAACTACGTGTGAGCTGGGGTCGTGTAGGTAATCAGAATATCGACAATTTCCAATACCAATCGCCTATCAAGTTGGACAATACTTACTATCTGTTTGGTACACAAGTAGGTGCTGATGCAATGGCCAATTATTGGGGTGCTTATCCTAATCGTTTGGGTAACAAAGATTTGAAATGGGAAACTTCTGAACAAACCAATATCGGTTTGGATGCTCGTTTCATCAACGGACACTTAGGTGTGAATCTGGACTATTATATAAAGAAAACCAAAGACTGGTTGGTAGTAGCTCCTATCTTAGCAACTGCGGGTGCGGGTGCTCCTTATATCAATGGTGGTGATGTGAAGAATAGCGGTATGGAATTGGCATTGGACTGGAATGACAATATAGGTCGCAACTTCAGATATAATGTTGGTTTCAACTGTTCTTATAACAAAAACAAGGTAGGTAACATTCCTACATCGGATGGTATCATACATGGTCAAACCAATCAGCTTTATGACAACTCGCCCGAATTTTATCGTGCCTCTAACGGTCAGCCTATCGGATATTTCTGAGGTTACAAGACAGCGGGTATCTTCCAGAACCAAGCAGAGATAGATGCTTATGTAAGCAATCCAAAACATGGTGTGTTGCAGAGCAATCCTCAACCAGGTGATGTGATCTTTGTAGATGTGAATGGTGATGGCGTGATCAATGATGATGATAAAGTGAACCTAGGTAACGGTATGCCTAAATTTACTTATGGCTTCAATATTGGTTTTAGCTATAAGGGATTCGACTTCGCTGCTAATGCTTCGGGAAGTGCTGGCAATAAGATCGTACAATCTTATCGTAATCAAGCCAACTATAAATCGAACTACACAACTGAAATCCTAAATCGTTGGACAGGCGAAGGAACTTCAAATAGCATTCCACGAGTGACTGAAACCAATATCAACTGGATGTTCTCAGACTTGTATATACACAATGGTCGCTATCTACGCTTGACTAACTTGACTATAGGTTATGATTTCGCTAAACTATTCACTTGCAAGTATGTTAGCCAGATTCGTGTATATGCACAGGCTCAAAATCTCTTCACTATCACTCCTTACAACGGTATGGACCCTGAAATCGGTTATGGTGTAGAGGATAAAGGTTGGGTGTCTGGTATAGATTTGGGTTATTACCCACGTCCACGTACTTTCTTGTTTGGTGTAAATCTTAAGTTCTAATCCGTAAACAATTGTAGAATTATGAATAAATTTAAATATAGTATATTGGCTTTCGGTTTGTCAGGACTGTTGACAATGAGCTCTTGTTCGGATACCTGGCTCAACACCGAATCAATGACCACATCGACTACCGGAAACTTCTATAAAACAGTGGCTGATGCAGAAAGAGCTCTTTATGGCTGCTATGCCGGATGGATTAATACGGTATCGAGTATGGGTGCTTTCTCTTTTTATACCATCTCTCAATTGATGTCTGATGAATGCTTTGGGGGCGCTGGTACTGCAGATGCTTTTAACATGCAAGCAGTCAATCAGTTTGATCTTTCAGTATCACCATCGGATGTCAATCTGACGAATGATATGTGGGTAAACTATTATGCAGCTATCTATCGCTGTAATGAATTGATCACTAAGGAAGGACAAATAGACTGGAAGGGAAATACCGCTATACAAGGTACGTATATGGGTGAATGCCGCACATTGAGGGCTATTCTCTATTTTGACATGGTGCGTTTGTGGGGTAACATTCCATTGATAGTGGAACCAACGAGTGACAATATAGCACAAGCTGATCCAGATGATGTTTATGCATTAATCGTGGAAGATTTGCAATATGCTATTGATAACATACCTGCTGATGCCTATCCTAAAGCAAATGCTGCAACTAATGAAGGTCATATCACAAAATATGCAGCTCAAGGTATCTTGGCACGTGTTTATCTTTATTATACCGGTTATTATGGCAAAGACCTTGCAGGTGTAACTAAAGCAAGCGTATTGAGTGGATTGGAAGAAGTGATCACATCTAGCGAATATGAATTGATTTCTGAATTCAAGAATCTTTGGCCAGCAGCATCTTCTGTATCAGAAACAAATGCAAACGCATGGAATGCCGAACTGACCACATTTGCAGGTCGAGGCAACAAAGAAATCGTATTGCCACAGATGTTCAACTATACTCAAAACTGGGATGGACTGAATAACGGTAATCGCTGGTTGATAGGTATGGGTATGCGCAATATAACCTTCTCACCCTATAGTAATGGATGGGGACAATGTACAGTGCGCCCAGCTGTATGGAATATCTATTCGGATGGCGATAGCCGTCAATGGGCTTCTATCATCAGCATGGATAAAGAAGGAATTAGTAAACTGTCAGATTTTGACAAATACGTGAAAGACCAACGCGAATACACCGGCTATACTGTTAAAAAATATACGCCAATGTGTTTTTATGATGGAACTACTGCTGTAGATGGTCTAGGATTAGGAAATTTCATGATATCTCAATACCAAAACTATGATTATTTACGTTATTCAGATATCCTGTTGATGGCTGCAGAACTTGGCAGTTCAAATGCTAGTCAATATTTGAATGATGTGCGTCGTCGTGCCTATACAAGTGACGGTGTTGTATCATCTAAGTTCAAGGAAATAGAACCGACAAAAGATAATATTATGAACGAACGAAGACTGGAATTTGCATTTGAAGGCCATCGTTACTGGGATTTGCTTCGTCAAGGTGTTGAATATGCCGCTTCTCAAATCAGCGTGTCTGATGTTAAAGTCTTGACTGGAGGTGTGGAAACTACAGTTACAATTAAAGCACAAAACATCATCGAGAAAAAAGGATTGATGCAGATCCCACAAGATCAAATCAATCTTTCGGACGGTATGTTGAAACAAAATGCAGGATGGTAGTTAAATTTTAAACCAGTAGTATTATGAAAAAACTCTTAAACTTATTTTCACTGATCCTCGTGTTCGCTATAGCGTTTACGAGTTGTAACGATGACGATACCAAGTTGGGTATTATTGATATAACACCCGAAGAATTGGTTCCCGGTATTTCTTATACAATCACGCCTGATGCTAGCAATCCAAATATCATCTATCTGGAAAGCAAGTTGGGACCTCAATACACTCCACTTTGGGAGACTCCACAAGGACGTAGTCAGAAAGAAAAAGTGACATTAAAACTTCCTTTTAACGGTGTGTATAGCGTACAATTTGGTGTAATGACACGTGGTGGTGCTGTTTATGGTGAACCTCACAACTTTACTGTAGATGACTTCTGTGCCGACTTTGTGAACGATGAACTTTGGACATTCCTCACTGGTGGGGTAGGCAATTCAAAGGTTTGGGTTTATAATAACGGTAATTACGGTTTGGATGCTACTGGCGAAATGGCCTATGCAGATCCTTCGACTACTGTAGAGTGGGGCAACTTCTCCTACAATTGGGATCCAGGTAAGGGATGGACCGGTGATAGCAATATCTTTGGTAGCACAATGACTTTCAGCCTAGATGGTGGCGCCAATGTAGACATCATTAATACCTATAGCGATGGTGATGCAGTAGCCGAAAAGAAAGAGAACGGCACATTTATGTTGGATGTAGACAATCATACATTGACCTTCAACGACTGTACATTGATGCACCCAGTTGCATACGATCACATGACGACTACAGCAGGATGGTCTAAAGACTTGAAAATCCTTACTTTGACTGAGAATTATCTACAAGTAGCTGTATTGCGTAGTAAAGATACATCGGGCGAAGACCCATGGTGGTTAGTTTGGAACTTTGTTTCTAAGGAATGGGCCGATAGCTATGTGCCTGCCGAACAGCCTGACCCTGTGCCTAATATCGATGGTGATGCGAATGATATCATCACAACTACACGTACCAAGACTTGGACTATGTCATTGAACTCACCTTATGATTGGGCTACTTTGGAAGGTGATCTGATGAACAACTTTGATGGTGCAGACTCTTATTTGAATTCTTGGTGGGCAGCTTATGACGCTAACATGGTTGCTGCAACTGGCTTTACATTTACAGCCAATGGAAGCACTGGTGGTAAATATACATTCTCTTCGTATGGAAATGATGATATCGAAGGAGAATATACTATCGACGCCAACAATGATATCACTTTTGATCAATACTTGTCAGCTGTGATTAGTGAAACAGACTTTGGATGGCTTTCTAGTATGAAGCTCACAACAACTGCCGATAATAAACTGCGTATATTAAAGACTAAAACTGATGTACTGGGCAATGTGACAGATATGTGGTTGGGTTGCCGAGCTGAAGAAAAAGCTGAATATATGGTGTATCATTTCGAAGTAGGTGCTGGTGCTACACCGCAAGTAGATGCTGCAAAGATTTTGAAGGATCGCTTGACTGGCGGTAGTTCACTGACTTATAAAGTGGACCTTCCTTATCCATTCTGCTGGGGATACAATGTTGGTGATGCTTCATCATTCTCAATCGGTCCTAATGATGCATTCCCAGACTGGACAGGTTGGAGTGAAGCTGCTTATCAATATGCTGATAAGATTCGCTTTACATTCAACAATGATGGTTCTGTGACGTTTATTGATAATAATGGTGTATCAACAGAGGGTACATTCCAAATCATTGATGGTGATGCAGGTTATGGTGTGGATATCGTTAAATTCAATGGTATTCTAGTTTCAGAAAGCGAACCTATTACCTATACAGGTCCTGGTGGTTGGGTAAATTTCAACTTCAACGAAAACTATAGTGGACTTTTGGCTAATGCCCCTACTGATGCTGGATGGCTCGAGCTTTATAGCTGGGAGTATGGATCAGATGGTTCGGTTTCGGGTCTTTGGTTTGGAATTATTCAGGCCGGCGGCGTACAAGATGGTTCGAATCTGAAAGCTGAAAGACGTGTGTTCCATTTTGTAATAGACTAATAAAAATATTATTAATCAAGAGAGGGTAATGATAATCAACGTTATACCCTCTCTTTCTTTTTCCCAATATATATTTGTATGAAATATCTCTTTTCTTTTTTATTATCTTTGTTAGGCATAACACTATTCACCACATCTTGTTCTAAAGATGATACTGAACCTGTGAATGCTGATATTATCCTTTCTACAGATGAATTGACGATTCCTCAACAAGGGGAAACAACTTTTTTCTATGTGAAGTGCAATGTGGACTGGACCTTGACAGGAACTACAGATTGGTGCAGTGCTTCACCTACATCAGGCTCGGGAGGTACTACTACTAAGGTTAGCTTGACAGTAGCAGCCAATCAATCGGGCGTAGATCGTTCTAATATCCTCTATGTTAATGTAGGTGCTGAGAACAAAACAGTAACTGTGTCTCAACTTATCAGTCTGACCATGTCCCAAACTAGCTATACCGCTAAGGCTGAAGGCGAAACGATTGCAGTGAAACTGAGTACAGCAGGCAATCATACGGTAACAGTGAACCATGATTGGATATCACACCAAAAGGGTACTCGCGCTACTGAAATCACTGAATCCTTCGTTGTTTCGCCCAATGTAACTGGAAGTAAACGCATAGGTACGGTGACTTTCGCTTTGAAAGGCGTAGAAGAAACGATTACTATTGAACAAGAAGCACTGAATATACCAGCAGCAGACGCTACAGGTATGGCTAGTGATGCCATGACTCTGGCTGGTAAGATGATTATCGGTTGGAACCTAGGTAATACTCTCGAAGCTTCAGGAAGCGAAACTTCTTGGGGTAACCCCGTGACTACACAGGCCATGATTGATATGGTGAAAGAGGCGGGTTTCAATGCTGTACGTATTCCTTGTAACTGGATGAATGGCTATGTGGATGACACAGAAAACTGCCAGATTAAAGCTACTTGGTTGGCTCGCGTCAAAGAAGTGGTCGACTATTGTGTGGGTCGTGATATGTATGCCATTATCAATATCCATTGGGATGGAGGTTGGTTGGAAAACCATCCATTATATAGCATGCAAGCAGAAATTAATCGCAAACAATCTATCTTATGGAACCAAATAGCAACTTACTTCCGTGACTATGACGAGAAGCTGCTTTTCGCAGGTACCAATGAGGTGCATGTCGAAGGGGTATATGACGATAATAAGGTGACTGCCGAAAATCATGAGGTTCAACAATCATTCAACCAGACTTTTGTGGATGCTGTTCGTGCGACAGGAGGTCGTAATGCTTACCGTAACTTAATTGTACAGTCTTATAATACACAAATAAATTTTGCTGTAAGTAAACTAAAGATGCCTAAAGATCAAATCGATAATCGTTTGATGATGGAGGTTCACTTCTATGATCCTTATGACTATGCATTGAATGAATCCAATCCAACCCTTTATTGGGGAGAACCTTACAAAGCGTTCGGTATTGATAGTTGGGGACAAGAAAGTCATGTTGACAATAGTTTCTCATCTATTAAATCTAGTTTTGTAGATAAGGGTATACCTGTAATTGTCGGTGAGTTCGGAGCAAATCGTCATTCAGTAACTAATGAGAATATCATCAATTCGCGCGCCTACTATTTGGAATATGTAGTGCGTGCAGCGAAGAAGAATGGTATGGTTCCCTTCTACTGGGATAATGGAGGTGTGAGTGGTGAGGCTTCTGTGAATCAAATGGCTATTTTTGATAGAAAGCTTTTGAAAGTACTCGATCAACCTGCTTTGGATGCATTGATGCGTGGAGCAACTAACCCATAGTAGCAGTAATTTTGTAATAACTATAAAGGCCATTTTGTATTTCTATAACGCTATACTTGCTTCATGTTTTGCTGTTACAGAATGCTAAATGGTCTTTTTTCTATATTTGTTTTCTCTATCTAATATTGTCATTAGACACTTAGTATTTATTTTTTCAATTGTTCGATATGAAATAGCCCTTTATTATTCCTCTGGATACTCTTTAATATGCCTATGCTATTGGTTTACAATGAGGTTTGAATGATGTTATAAAAGGCTATTTTACAAAATACTACCCTTATAGAAACAAATCATATACTCGTAAAATACAAAATGGGTTGTTACAGACAACATATTGATGAGCAAATGAGGAGCTAAAGATGTACTTTTGTTACAACTAAAAATAGTGATTAAAAGTAAACTTAAAATAAGGATTAAGAATGAAAAACACTGGTATTTTCTTGGCCGCACTTTTCTTGACAGCCTGTGGGTCGTCAGCGGGGTATAAGACTGAAAAAGATGGTGTAGTAGTGAAAGTACAATCCGAGCATCAGAATGATGTGAAGAATGTGCGCTTACAAGTAATCAATGATAAAGTGATTCATGTTTCGGCAACACCCGAAAATAAATTCTCGGATGCTGAAAGTTTGATTGTGATTCCACAAGATGGTAGCCAGACTGCATTTACTATATCAGAAAATGGCAATCAAGTTGTATTGTCAACATCTGTTCTCCAAGCATCGGTCAACAAAAATACAGGCGAAGTGAGTTTTGCCGATTCAACAGGTACAACCATCCTTACTGAGAAAGTAGGAGGAGGAAAAACATTCGAACCTATCGAGGTAGAAGGAACAAAAGGATACGCAATGCGTCAGGAATTTGAAAGCCCCGCTGATGAAGCGTTTTACGGCTTAGGACAACATCAGGCTGACGAATTTAATTATAAAGGTAAAAACGAAGAGCTATTTCAGTATAACACAAAGATTTCGGTTCCTTTCTTAGTTTCCAATAAGAATTATGGTATTTTATGGGATAACTACTCATTGAGCCGTGTGGGAGATCCACGTGACTATGAGCAGCTCAATCAGGTATTTAAGATTTATGATAAAAATGGTCAACCAGGTGGTTTAACTGGAATCTGGACTCCGGCTAAATCGTCGGGTGCATCGACCTTGGTGCGTACCGAACCCTATCTCTATTTTGAAAACCTGAAAGCCAATAAAGAATTATTGCCCGAAGGTTTCCCATTGAACGGTGCTCATGTATTGTTTGAAGGTACACTCGAAGCTCCTGAAACAGGTGTTTACAACTTCCTGCTTTACTATGCTGGCTACGTGAAAGTGTATTTGAACAACCAGCTCATAGTTCCCGAACGCTGGCGCACGGCATGGAATCCTAACAGTTATAAATTCACCGCTGACTTAGTGAAAGATCAACCAACTCCGATTCGTATAGAATGGAGACCCGATGGTGGTGAGTCGTATTGCGGCTTGCGTGTGTTGAGCCCTCGTAGCGAGGAGGATATTCAGCGTTTATCTATCTTCAGCGAAATGGGTGACGAGATTGACTACTATTTCATCTATGGCGACAATATGGACGAGGTAATAGGAGGTTATCGTACATTGACAGGTAAAGCACAGATCATGCCTAAATGGGCAATGGGTTACTGGCAGAGCCGTGAGAAGTACAACACTCAGAAAGAAATGTTGGATGTACTTCGCGAATTCCGTCAACGCAACATTCCTATCGATAATATCGTGCTAGACTGGAACCATTGGCCAGAGGATGCTTGGGGTAGCCATGAGTTCGATTTGAACCGTTTCCCCGATCCAAAGGGTATGGTGGATACTATCCATGACATGAATGCTAAGATTATGATTAGCGTATGGCCTAAATTCTATACAACGACAGAGCATTTTAAAGAATTTGATGAAAGAGGCTGGATTTATCAACAAGCGGTGATTGACTCACTACGCGATTGGGTAGGTCCTGGCTATACTTATTCGTTCTACGATGCTTACGATCCAGAAGCACGCAAACTTTTCTGGAATCAGATGAAAGATCATTATTACCCATTGGGTATCGACGCTTGGTGGATGGATGCCTCTGAACCTAATGTACGCGACTGTACTGACGTGGAGTATCGTAAGGCTCTTTCTGGTCCTACCTATTTAGGTCCTTCAGGTAAATATTTCAATACTTATGCATTGATGAATGCTGAAGCCATTTATGATGGCCAACGCGAAGTAGAACCAAACCGCCGCGTATTCTTACTCACTCGTTCGGGATTTGCAGGATTACAACGTTATAGTACCGCAGCATGGAGTGGCGATATCGCTACACGTTGGGAAGATCTTAAAGCACAGATCTCAGCTGGCTTGAACTTCGCCATGAGTGGTGTACCTTATTGGACCATGGATATCGGAGGTTTCTGTGTAGAGAAGCGCTATGAAGATGCACAACGCGAACTCAACAAGACAGGTAAAGCCAATGACGATTATAAAGAGTGGCGTGAGCTGAATACTCGTTGGTATCAGTTTGGTGCATTCTCTCCACTCTATCGTTCGCACGGACAGTTCCCTTATCGCGAAGTATGGAACATTGCTCCAGAAGGTTCGCCAACTTACAACTCTATCGTATGGTATACTGACTTGCGTTACCGTATGATGCCTTACATCTACTCATTGGCAGGTATGACTCACTTTGATGACTATACCATCATGCGTGCATTGGTGATGGATCATGGAAAAGACCGAAATACAGAAAACATCAGTGATGAGTTCATGTTCGGACCAAGCTTCTTGATTGCTCCAGTCTATGAATATGGTGCTCGCCAGCGCGAAGTTTACTTCCCTAATACCAGCGGTTGGTACAACTTCTATACAGGTAAATATATTCAAGGTGGTCAGACATTGATGGTAGATGCTCCTTATGAGCGTATCCCTATGTTTGTACCTGCAGGAGCTATCATCCCTTACGGTCCATTGATGCAATATACCGATGAAAAACCCTTGGATGAAGTTACACTTTATGTATATGCAGGCAAAGATGGCAGCTTTACTCTATATGAGGATGAAGGTACAAACTATGATTACGAGAGAGGACTTTATACTATGATTCCTCTATCATACAATCAGGCTAGTAAGTCGTTGACAGTAGGTCAACGTCAAGGAAACTATCCTGGTATGATAGAAAACCGTAAGTTTAATATCATCTATGTAGATGCTGCCAACCCTCAAGGATATAATCCTGATGCTCAAGGTATTCAAGTGACTTACGGAGGAGATCCTGTAATAGTTCAATTCTAATGCTCCTTATTTCTTATCAAATATGAAGAAATTCAATTTCATACTTTTGTTTTTAATGCTAATGTTTACCTCTTGTGCCGAACATTCGGCACAAGAGCGTCAACGTGCTTCTTTCAACAATGATTGGCAATTTCATTTAGGAGACATCGCTGGAGCTTCTTCACCCGACTTTGATGATAGTGAATGGCGCACACTAAACGTGCCCCACGATTGGTCTATCGAACTACCTTTCAGCGAAACTGCACCCGCTGGTCCTGGTGGGGGCGCTTTGCCAGGTGGTTTGGGTTGGTATCGCAAGACTTTCATCCCAACAGCTGCCGAGATTGAAGGTAAACAAGTTTATATAGACTTCGATGGTGTTTATATGAATTCGGAAGTCTTCATCAACGGTCATTCCTTGGGTATTCGCCCTTTCGGTTATAATTCGTTCCGCTATGACCTTACCCCTTATCTCATTCCTGATCAAGAAAATGTGATTGCAGTCAAAGTGAATAATGACGAACAGCCCAACTCACGCTGGTATACTGGCAGTGGTATATATCGCAATACATGGCTCACGATAACTGATCCTTTGCATGTAGCGCTTTGGGGTACTTATGTAACTACACCTGTCATCACAGATAAGATAGCCACAATCGATGTGACAACCACTGTTAATAACAACTATAATCAACAAGAAACTTTTAAGATTACATCTAAACTCTATGACGCAGCTGGCAAAGTAGTAGCGCAGGCCAGCACATCCGATCAATCAGTTGAAGCTCAATCGACAGCCGAACTACGACAAGAACTAACACTGAACAACCCAGTTCGGTGGTCGGTTGAGAACCCTTATCTTTATAAACTCCGAACTGAAGTTTACAAAGATAATAAATTAATTGATAACTATGAGACACCAGTCGGAGTACGTGATTTTCGCTTCGATGCCGAAAAAGGATTCTTTCTCAATGGCGAATCAGTGAAGATCAAAGGAGTGTGTCTGCATCATGATCTAGGCGCATTAGGTGCTGCTTTTAACAAGCGCGCCATGGAACGTCAATTGGAGATACTCAAAGAAATGGGGTGTAACAGTATCCGTGTCTCTCACAATCCACCTGCACCCGAGGTGCTTGCTCTTTGTGATAGTATGGGTATCATTGTACAAGACGAGACTTTCGACATCTGGCGCAAGCGCAAGACCGAATTTGACTATTCGCGCTACTTCAACGAGTGGCACGAACGCGACCTCACTGATCATATTCTACGCGACCGCAATCATCCGTCTATTATGATGTGGAGTATCGGTAATGAGGTGTTGGAACAGTGGAGTCATGCAGATGCCGATACTTTAAGCTTGGCCGAAGCAAACTTAATATTGAACTTCGGACAAGACCAAAGCTTATTGGCCAAGGACGAAGAAGGAGCATCGGGGGTCAATTCATTACTGACAAAGAAACTTGCTAATATAGTTCGTTCACTCGATACAACGCGTGTCATCACGGCAGGGTGCAACGAGTCCAATCCACGCAACTATCTTTTCCAATCGGGGGCGCTCGACCTGATTGGTTTCAATTATCAAGACCATGACTTTGCCAATGTACCGCATAACTTTCCAGGCAAACCATTCATCATCACCGAAAGCACTTCGGCTTTAATGACGCGTGGCTATTATCGCATGAAGAGTGATTCTATGTATATATGGCCCGAACGTTGGGACAAACCTTTCTATGAACCCACTTTTGCTTGTTCATCCTACGACAATTGTCATGTGCCTTGGGGTACCACTCACGAGGAAAGTTGGCGCTGGGCTCGTGATAATGATTTCATATCGGGAATTTATGTTTGGACAGGATTCGACTACCTGGGCGAACCTACACCCTATGGCTGGCCAGCTCGTAGCTCCTTCTTTGGTATTGTCGATCTAGCGGGATTTCCTAAAGATGTTTATTATATGTATCAGAGCGAATGGACCGATCAACCTGTGCTTCATTTATTCCCTCACTGGAACTGGACTCCAGGTCAAGAAGTAGATATGTGGGCTTATTATAATAATGCAGATGAGGTAGAACTCTTTGTGAACGGAGTATCCAAAGGTATCCGTTCCAAGCAAGGCGATGATATGCACGTGATGTGGCGCATACCTTTTGAACCAGGAGTAGTTAAAGCCGTTTCGCGCAAAGATGGTAAGGAAGTGTTAAGTCAGGAGATACGCACCGCTGGATCTCCAGCAAGAATGCGATTGACAGCAGACCGAGATGTGATTAAAGCTGATGGAACAGACTTGAGTTTTGTTACAGTTGAAATATTAGATGCCGAAGGCAATATCGTGCCAACTGCGGATAACCAGGTTTACTTCGAGGTTGAAGGCTCTGCCTTTATCGCTGGTGTAGACAATGGTAATCCTCTATCTCACGAAAGTTTCCAAGCGCCACAACGCAAAGCCTTCAACGGCAAAGCTCTGGTGATCCTTCAAAACGATGGTAAACCTGGGCAGACTAAATTACGTGTTACAGGAGAAGGACTGTTGCCAGAAGAGATTTTAATACAAAGCCAACCCTAAAACTTATTATAGAAAAATGAAAAAGAGAAATTTGATTGCTGCTTGTGCTATTGCGGCATTGACAACTATGTCCATTCAAGCGCAAACTCCCATCTATTTAGATAAAAACCAGCCCATAGAAGATCGTGTGCAAGATGCCTTGTCACGCATGACTCTAGAAGAAAAAGTAGCCATGACTCATGCCCAAAGTAAATTCAGTAGTCCCGGTGTGCCACGTCTAGGTATCCCCGAATTATGGTGGTGCGACGGACCTCACGGTGTACGTGCCGAGATCGAATGGAACTCTTGGGGTTATGCCAATTGGACCAATGACTCTATCACTGCATTTCCAGCATTGACTTGTTTAGCGGCTACTTGGAATCCAGAATTGTCTTACGCTTACGGAGATGCCTTGGGAGCTGAGGCACGCTATCGCAAGAAGGATATTATTCTAGGTCCTGGTGTCAACATGTATCGTCATCCATTGAATGGGCGCAATTTCGAATACATGGGCGAAGACCCTTATTTGGCTTCAATCATGGTGGTGCCTTATATAAAGGGTGTACAACAAAATGGCGTGGCTACTAGTACGAAGCATTATGTGCTCAACGATCAAGAAAAATGGCGTGGACATATCAATGTAGAAATATCCGATCGTGCTTTGCACGAGATCTATCTGCCTCCCTTTAAAGCAGCTGTAGTAGATGGCGAAGGATGGACCATCATGGGTGCCTACAATAAAGTTCGTGGCCAACATGCTTGTCACAATGAATTATTGCTCAATGAGATATTAAAGAATGATTGGGGTTTTGATGGTGTGGTTGTGACAGATTGGGGTGGTGCACACGATACGAAAGAAGCAGCCCTTTATGGACTCGATGTAGAGATGGGATCCTATACCAACGGTTTGACTTCGGAGTCAGACTTTGGTTATAACGATTACTACTTGGCTGATCCTTATTTGGCGATGCTCAAAAGTGGCGAAGTACCTATGAGCACGGTTGACGATAAAGCATCTCGTATCTTACGTCTGATTTTCCGCACTGCTATGAACCCAGATCGTCCTTGGGGGTCGCAAGCTACGCCCGAACATGCTGCTGTGGCTCGTACAGTGGGTGAGGAAGGTATCGTACTGTTGCGTAACGAACCTGTGGCTAAAAAAAGTACACCACTTCTCCCATTGGATGCTTCAAAATACAACAAGATATTGGTAGTAGGCGAAAACGCTTCGCGCTCGTTGACTCAAGGTGGTGGTTCGTCTGAACTAAAACCCAAAGAAGAAATTTCACCATTGGCTGGTTTGCAGGCCATTTATGGCAATAAGATCAGCTATGCAGCAGGTTATAAAGCGGGTCGTTCGATGTACGGCAATGTGGAGATCATCACACAAGCCGTTGAGGATTCACTCCGTGCCGAGGCAGTGGCTATGGCCAAGGATGCCGATCTAGTGATCTATGTAGGTGGATTGAATAAGAACCACGAGCAAGACTGTGAGGCTGGAGACCGTATCACTTATAGTCTGCCTTTTGCACAAGATCAGCTTATTGAAGAGATCTTGGCTGTTAATCCCAATATGGTGATGACGCTGCTTAGTGGTAATGCGGTAGAGATGCCATGGGTGAATCGTGTGCCTGCCATCTTGCAATCCTGGTATCTGGGATCGCAAGCGGGAAACGCTATTGCCAACGTATTGAGTGGCGCGGTCAATCCTAGCGGTAAACTACCCTTTTCGTTCCCCAAAAAGCTCGAAGACAATGGCGCTATTCACTTTGGTGAAATGAGTTATCCTGGAGACAGTATCAACCAAACTTATTTGGAAGATATCTTAGTGGGTTATCGTTGGCACGATACCAAGAAGATTCCAGCGTTGTATCCTTTCGGTTACGGATTGAGCTATACTATATTCGAATATAGCAAGCCCGAAATCTCTACGAATAAGTTGTTGCCAAGTGAGACTGCTACAGTTAAGGTGAAAGTGAGAAATACAGGTAAAGTAGCTGGAAAAGAAGTAGTTCAACTCTATATCAGTGACAAGAAATCATCTTTGCCACGTCCTGAAAAAGAGTTGAAAGGATTCCAAAAGGTGGATCTTCAACCTGGAGAAGAAAAAGAAGTGATCTTTACAATAACACCAGCCGAGCTAAGCTATTATGACGATGCGCGTCATGAATGGGTAGCCGAGCCAGGAATATTCGAAGCACTAATCGGTGCTTCTTCAACAGACATAAAAGGTAAAGCACGTTTCGAATTAGTTTTTTAAAGTAGATAGGTAAATTTAGATTGTTTGTTTGCAGACGGACTATGAGGTAAGGGGTTAACTCTCACCGCATAGTCCGTTTTTTTTTATAATTCATCCTGATTATCTATTATATTCTCTTCTTGTCATCTTATAGATAGATAAGAATAATCCTCATCAATTTTTAGGCACCCCTTTGTACAAGAACCAAAGAGCCTTACTCTGCTAGCTGACTGCGGCTGATCAATGTGCTGAGTAGCCTTAATCAGTTTGCTATATAATCAAATTTCTAAAACATTGTATATTAGTCCGTTGTAAATGTTTATAAATACATATTCGGAAGAGGGTAGTAAAACCCGATGCAAAAGAATAATTAAAGCAAGAAGAATCCTTTTTTCCTTCTATCTTTGTTGTGGGGAAAATCGACCAAACGTTTTAGTAAGGTTCTGCACCTTTGATTTTTAAATAGATATATTCATCAATGGTATATAAAAGGTGAAAATCAATACGAGATCCTCTCAATATTTGGAAAGATTCAACAAACAGTCGATGAATGTGTTGTTCTAAAGTAAGAAGCCTATCCAGAGTTGTGACTTTGTTGAAGCAACAAATGCTATAAAATACTTGCTTCCAAGACAAATGATAAATGAGACAATCATAATTAAAAAGTAAATATAGATATGAGAAAAAGTGATGTGCTGCTGTTTTCGCCTTTAAAAGGATATGAGTATTATCTATCGGAATGTACCAAAGAAGTGCTGATGGCAATAGGAGGCGTATTTGCTGTAAAACTGCCGACTAGCTTGCGCAAAAACGAAATGTCAAAGCGATTGGCTGATGCTTTGTTGAATAATCCTGAATCATGGCTCAACTTGATACCATTGTATGAACTGAAGGTTCTAAAAAAGCTGCTTGAACTCTCACCAAAACAAGCTTTATTGATACAGCGCGAAGCACCATTATTGATAACTGCCCAAGTAAAACTCATAATGAATGAGACTGTAGGCACTAACTATCAGTATATGATTCATGATGATGTGCGCCGATCCATTACTCCCTGCATCGATTCTATTCTGGATAACCGCTTGCAAAGAGGAGATGAGAAAGTGGAGCAGCTGATCTGTGGACTCCTAAACATCTATGGCCGCTTACGCATTGAGGATTTGAAAAAGCGTTTGCTTGCTATGATGGAGCAATTGCAGTTGCCTACGGTTGATATCGATGACTATTTTAATCATTCGCTGTTGGTGCAACTCAACTTAATGGAGTGGGAGAATGAAACGGTAGATGGCGAAATGTTCATTGAAACCTATATTGTCAATCCGGTCATCCAAGATGGAGAGTGGTATGAGGAAAATGAGAATCATGACTTGGACCGCAACCGCTATTATCCTATCGAAACAGTGTTGGATTATGGGCAATTCCCTTATATCCAACCTTGTGGACCCGAGGCAGAGGCTTTCTATAAATATATCGTCCATACTTTCAAGCTGAAAGAAGAAGATGCACCAGGTGTGTTTACTAATCTTTGGATAGAGATACAAGCCGAGATAACACCTATCGAATCATTGGCGGCGCATATCAGTGGCAACCCATTTAGCTCTATCAATGAGGTAGACAACTACATGAAACACTATGCGGCGTTTGCTAACAATATTCCTCGTTGGTTGCTTCGCGGCTATAGCAGCAATGATATAAGCCGTCGCAAAGAAGAGGCCGAATCGTTTATGAATAGCATGAATAGTGGTGATATGCCAATGAACGATCCTTTCGGATTTGGCAATATGTCGATGATGCGCAAGCAAGGGCGCAATGAACCTTGTCAGTGTGGTAGTGGTAAGAAGTATAAGAATTGTTGTGGAAAGGGAAATTAAAAAGTAACTCTATCACATCAACAAACCTGCATGTTTATTCGTTTTGATAATAAATGATAAGAGGAAGGAGTAGAGCTTGACTCAACTCCTTCTTCATAAAAACGGATGAATTATGAAAAAGCTATTACTAATATTAGTCTTACTGCCATTTATGGCTCAGGCGCAAGAGTGGAACTATGGCATCGAAGCTGGTGTGGGTTTCAACTATCTGGCTTCTAATCTGGAAACTGATAATAGTGCGCAGATTGGAGTAAAGGCGGGCGCATCAGTTTCTTATACCACTGACTTCAATTTGTTAATAGAGAGTGGTTTGAGTTATCTTAACAACAAAGGAGGTAAAATCTATATCTACGATCTTCAGCATAAGGCTTTAAACTCTATCGATGCCAAGATGCAGGATTTGCGCTTGCCCATCAATTTCGGTTATGTGGTGCAGATTACAGATGAATGGAGTTTTGTGCCTAAGGTCGGTGCCTGGTTTGCATGGGGAGTGGGCGGTCGTGCCCATATCAGGGCCACCGATGAAAAAGGAAACGACTACAAAGTTAGCTATTCTGCGTATGATAGCTTTGCTTATACATTTGACAAAGAACTGTACGAGATTGGAGCTTTCAAACGTTTTGATGTAGGTGTCAGTGTAGGTATCGATTTTAGATACACCAATCTGGCTATACGTGCAAAATGCGACTTAGGACTTAAAAATCTGAATCCTTCACTGGAAAATCCACAGAGTCGCTGCTATTCGGTGATGTTGGGCTATTTTTTCTGATCAAAATCTGCTATTTCTTACTTAAGATTTCTTGCAAATTATACAGTTGATAACTTATCATTACTTATTTTTGCGTGAAATGCCTTTAAAAAAGGCATCATACATAAAATAGGATATTGATATGGGCATACTTACTCAAGAAAATATAGCGAGTTTAAAGACTAGACTCTTATTTTTATTGTTTTTATCTTTGTGTACCACGTATGCGGCCAATGCACAGATATCATTTTCTGGCCAACCTGCCAGTTTTGATTTTCAGTGGGAAACTATCACATTACCCGTTAAGGAGGTGAGGCTTAATGCCGATGTGACAAGAATGATAGCCGATGATGCAGCCAGTCGCGAGAGTCATGGTACACCACCCATGGTGGCAAGAGCTTTGCCTACATCTATCGATCTCTTAACTCAAGGTATATGGACCTCTTTAGAAGATGGCAATTTCATCTGCCGCCTTCGTGTACGCTCCGAAGGGGCATTAGCTTTGATGTTTTCCTACTCCGATTTTTATATACCTACCGATGGTGCCCTTTATATTTACAACGTAGACCGTACCCATCTTCTGGGTGCCTATAAACACGAAACAAATCCCGATGGAGGTGCATTTGCCACTGAAATGGTAGCAGGAGATGATGTCGTTTTTGAATATGTCACTTCCATCAAACAGCAACTTCCTCGTATTGTCATCGATGCGGTGGGCTATTGCTACAACAATATTTCCGTATATCACTCCTCTTCTTCTTCTTCGGCAGGTACCAGAAGGGTCTCTGCTTCTTGCATGATAAATATCAATTGCGAAGAAGGGGCAGATTGGCAGACCGAAAAGCTGGGAGTAGCACGCATATTATTGTATAATAACGATAATGGAGTTAGACCAGGTTGGTATCTTTGTACAGGATCATTGATAAACAATACGCGTCAAGACCTAACCCCCTATCTGATTTCGGCACATCATTGCTACGAGGGAGCCGATCCTGAAAACGATCTTTTCAGGTGGATCTTTTACTTTAACTACGAGTCGACTGGCTGTGCTGATGAGGAACCCTTGAGCTATCGCACGATGACAGGATGTAGAGTTCGCGCTGAAATGCCTTTACAAGGTGGCTCAGATGGTCTATTAATAGAGCTGTCTCAGTCAATTCCTCCCTCATGGGGACTTTACTATAATGGTTGGGATAGAAGAAATGAAGTAGTAGCTGGCGTGGGAGTTAATATTCACCATCCAGCGGGTGATATAAAAAAGATATCAACATTCAGCAACTATAGCTCATCCACGTGGAATGGAGAAGATGTAGGTGCTACTGGTGCTCACTGGTATATCATCTTTGATCAAACCGTAAATGGTACCTCGGTCACAGAAGGTGGCTCGTCAGGGTCGCCTATGTTTACTTCCGAACATCTAATCGCAGGTACCCTTACCGGAGGCAACTCTTCATGCACCTATTTCAAAGGAAGCAACATCTATGGCAAGATGTGGTATCACTGGGATCAACATCCAGGCAATGAGAAAACACAGATGAAAACCTGGTTGGACCCACTGAATACTGGTGTAGAAGTGCTTGAAGGGACCATGTACAGTAGCCAAGGACCTCGAATAGAGGTGGATCAGAAAGAGATGGTGTTCTACTCTACAGAACAGAATGTGCCAGGTGATATTCAAACGCTGCATATTGCGGGATATAATTTGTCTCTTCCTATCAAGGTGTCGATTGAAGGCGATTTCCGTCTATCTACGGATGGCGTAGAGTGGGTGTCAGAATTGACACTGCCAGCCGAAGGAGCAGATATTTGGGTATGTTATATTCCCGAAATAATAGGAGACCACGTCGGGAAAATCACCTTTAGCCATTTTGAGACATTGACCACACCCACCGTCAATTTGACGGCTTCGAGTTGTCCCCAATTCTTATTTGATAAAGATATTCCTTATGGCATGGTGAATGAACCCTACACTTTCTCTTTTGACGTATCTGGAGGCAAACAGCCATATAGCTATGAAATAATTTCGGGCAATCTTCCTAAAGGTCTTTCATTAACCGAGGAGGGTGTTATATCAGGAACATTAGAAGAGCAGGGTGTATATAATTTCTTATTGCAGGTAGCAGATAGTAATGGTTGTAAGGCTATGTATAGTAAATCTCTATTCATAGGTTGTGGATTGATAGACTCCTTCCCTTATCAAGAAAGTTTTGAGAGTTCAAGTGGATTACCAGAATGCTGGATGCACGAGTATGTGGTTGGCGATATGGATTGGATCATACAAAATCGTGAAGTTATTCCATTTTACGATTATCCTTTAGCAGCTGTTCATGGCACGAACAACGCTTTCTTTAATCACAATAACGTTTATGAAATCCGGATTACTAAACTAGTAACTCCCCGGATGGATTTAAGTGTCATAGAGAATCCCAAACTTTCTTTCTGGATGACGCAACGACTGAAACTACGCTATCAGGATAGACTTACGATGTATTATAGGAATAGTGTTACGAGTGATTGGATATTGTTGAAAGAGTTTGGCGAAGACATCCCTAACTGGCAGAAGATGGAGCTAGAATTACCACAGCCTTCGAGCGAGTATTTCATAGCTTTCGAGGGGATGAGTGAAAACGGTTATGGCATTGGGATTGATGACATTACGGTGTATGCTGGTGATGCCACCGGTCTAGGATCTCCTATCTACTTCGATGATATGCAGCTACACTATGAACCTTTCATAGACGCATGGCTCAATTTGAAATGGGATCTCGAAGTAGAATCTATAA
>CAMTPC010000047.1 GCA_947074295.1 uncultured Bacteroides sp.
GCAAAGATATTAAAAGGAAGCGCTGATTTGCAAATTAAATGAACAATGAAACGGCTTTTCTCTTTTATGCTTCACTTAAGAGCCATGTGTTCGGACGGACTATTGTTTATGGTTGGAAGCCAGACTTTCATTTTATTCACACCTCTATTGGCCCACGTGTAGTAAGGTATGAAATGATAGATTTCTCCATTATGCTCTTTTTCTACAAGCCTCACAAAAGTAGTCCGAAGTGTATCATCGTAAATCTTATAATTATCCTCTGCCGACAGTGTTAGGGTAGTAAAACAGTCTGGATTATCTACTTCCTCGGCACAATAGATAAATGGACCATACTCCAAGGCAGTGCACGAGGCGAGATTTAGCACTTGGTTGCTGGCTTCGATTTGTCGCACATGCATGGGAAAGTTCAACTCTATCTCATCTCCCTCTTTCCATTGTCGATTCAGCGTGATATATCCTTCTTCGCTTTCAATTGGCATTGTTTCTTTATTAATGGATACTGTATAGGTATCGGTTAGAGGAGTGGAGTAGCGATAGAGAGAGCCCGGCACGGGCTGATTGGTCGCCCAATGAGGAACACGTATCTTTACAGCAAATTCGCTTGCTGTCTCAGGTGAAACGTTGATCTTGATCTTACCCTCAATGGGGTAGTCTGTTACCTGCTCAATCTTTATCTTTGTTTGAGGTAATTCGAGTTGCGCTGTGTTGGCCATGAATAGATTGATGTATAGTTCATCGCCATGGGTAGCATAGATCAGTGAAGGAATGGCAGGAATGAAACGAATTAGATTTGTAGGGCAACATGAACAATCAAACCACTCTTCGCGGGTGCAAGATCCTTTGTTAAAGGCAAACTCACCATCGCACTCTAGTGGATTGGGGTAGAAAAAGTGTGTGCCATCCAGCGAAATACCTGCCAAGACGCCATTGTATAGAGTACGTTCGATAATGGAATAGTATTTGGCATCTCCAGTCAGACGAAACATCCTATCGTTCCAATAGATGCTCCCGATAGAAGCACAGGTTTCGCTGTAGGCAGTGAGATTGGGTAATTCGTGGTTGTCGCCAAACTCTTCATTGTGATGGCGTGCCCCTATGCCTCCTGTAATATACATTTTATGATGGGTCATGTTTTCCCATAGCTTTTCCACTGCATTTCGATAATCTGAATCTTTATAAATAGCAGCAATATCTGTCATGCCGGCATACATATAAACAGCTCGCACGGCATGACCCACAGCCTCGTCTTGCTGCAACACAGGCTGGTGGTCTTGGATATTGCTGGCTCCCCATATCTGTCGTGCGGTGGAATCTCCACGAAGGTCTAGAAACTTTTTAGCCAAGTGTAGATAGTCTTCTTTCCCCGTGATATGATAGAGTTTGATGAGGCCTGTTTCTACTATCTGATGTCCGGGCACTGCATTATGATTGTCATTGCCAAATACATCGACCAGCAAATCAGCATTCTTTAGGGCGATGTCGAGAAGTTTGTCTTTACCCGTTGCCCAATGATAAGCGGCAGCAGCCTCAAATAGATGGCCACTATTGTATAGTTCATGGCTGATTTCAAGATGGCTCCAACGCTCGCCCCCAGGTACCCATTCCGAAGTGGGATGCCATGGATCGATGGTGCGCCAAGTGGTGATATAGCCATCGGGTTCTTGCCCTAAAGCGATAATAGATATGATGGAGTCGCTATACTGCTCCAACTGAGGATTGGGATTGTTGACCAATGAATAGGCTACGCCTTCAAGTACTTTATAAACATCCGTATCATCGAAAGGCATCTTTCCCTGTGTCGTGCCAGTGCCTCCATTCATGACTTGATGGGCTGTGATAAAATTCTCGATTCGTCCTTCGGATTGGCATTTTTCGAAAGCGTGAGTGATTACCTTATTTTGAATCAATTGGATGCGTGGCAACCAAAAGCTGTCAGTCAGTATGACTTGATTTAACTTTACTTCTTGTATTGGATAATCTGAAAGTGTGGCCTTTTTTTTGCTCCATTGCATGCCCAATAGTAAAATAAGAACGATGAGCAGTAGTTTGTTTTTCATAATGATCTGATGTTGAATGGTGTCTTTCGCAAATTTAGGTTTTTAATAATAGAATGCCAACATAATACCTCTTTAAAATGCGACATCTATGTCATATAAATAGATATAAGATTGATATATCATTGTTTTCTTCAACAATACTAGGTGCGATTCTACCGCAAAATAATGACAGTACTTCACAATATCCCTATTTTTGGCGATTGACGGACGCTGCTGTATCCGATACCTTTGCAGCAGAATAATTGAAATGATGATTACCAATAAAACAATTTAATGAATATGGAAAAGAAAGGTATCTTTTATGGTTCAACAACCGGAAACACCGAAACAGTGGCAAAGCAACTGGCGCAAAAACTATCAATTGATGAAAGTGATGTGATGGAAATAGGATCGGCCACGCCAACGCTTTTTTTGAGTTATGATGTATTGCTACTCGGATCTTCAACGTGGGGTGTTGGCGACTTGCAAGATGATTGGGAGGGTTTCATCAGTGATATGGAATCAATGAATCTTTCGGATAAGAAAGTAGCTGTTTTTGGTACAGGCGACTCTTCTTCCTATTCGGATACGTTTTGCGATGCTATCGGTATCATCGCCAAGGCAGCTGAGGCGGCTGGGGCGCAGCTAATCGGGAATCAGGTTGATCCTACCGAATATGAATATGATGATTCGGCAGCTTTGGTCGATGGTTGTTTCTGCGGACTTCCTATTGATGAGGATAATGAATATCAAAAGACAGATGAACGGATAGATAATTGGGTGAAACAATTAAAACAAAGCTTATCTTAAACTATGAACTGTGCTGATATGGAAAAGCTGAAATTGTTTTCGCATCTTCTTTACGAATGTAAGAAAGGTGTGCGCAGTGCGGCACTTTGCACTATTGATTCTGATTATCGGGATAGGGCAATAGCTAAACTCCATATCAATGATATGGCCTATTTTATCTGCCCCTTACATAATGGCATGTCGAATCTGTTTTTTGGGGAAAATATTTGTATCGATGTGCTGAAAAAGATCTGCAATAAACCCTTGAATAAACTCTCGCCCGAAGAAGACTTCATGCTTGGTGCTATCCTAGGATACAGTATGTGTGAACAGTGTAAACGATATTGTAAAATTAGTTCTCTATCCGTGAAAGGGTAAATCATTCTATTTTTGGAAACTATTATTTTAGTTTACCTATTGTAGTTATTGAGTTGGTTAGTAAGAGGAGGTCTGTGAAGATCTCCTCTCGCTGTTTTAATCCACCATTCTTTTAAAATAATTTCCCAAGCATGCTGCCGAAAATGCAAAAATGAGTCATTAAATGGTATAAATAGCTGTTTTATAATCTGTTTGTACGAAAATAAATCCCTATTTGTATTTTATTTACCGCTTAGCAATGCTCCAATATCTATTTTTGCCGATGTCAAACCGATATATAATGAATATATAAAAAAAATAATATTCAAATATTATAATAAAAAATAGTTTATCGGTTGACACTAGCCTTTGTATAGATAAACACATTCTTACCTTTTAATAACTATTAAAACTAAAACAAGTTTATGAAAACATTTATCAAATCGGCCAGTTTATTGGCAATCTGTACACCTGTACTCTTTAGTTGTAACAACGATGTAGAAGGAACACTATCTGTCGATAAAATTCCTGTAGAACTCTCTCTGTCAGTAAACAATCATGTTACTAGGACAATCCCTACTCTTGCTACTGATGGAACTATCACTACTTCTTGGGCGAATGGAGATGCCGTAGGACTTTATACAGGCAATGAATCTGCTGTATATACCACTGAAGATGCAGGTGCTACTTGGTCAAGTGCTGCAAAATTGTCCGTTGTAGAAGGAACCACCAATACATTTTATGGCTATTATCCGTATAGTGCGAATAATACAGATATTACTGCTATTAATTGCTCAGTAGCTATAGACCAGACGGGAGTAGCAAATTTCACTGCAGGTGACATATTGCGAGGAGTAAATGCAGATGTTGCTGCAAATGCTACTGTGACAATGAACATGAATCATGTGAATGCCTTGATCAAAATTAAGATTTCTGGAACCGCGGCGGCGAGTGATATTCAAGTTGCTTTGAAGAATGTGGTAACCAATGCTGCGTTTAACTTAACAAGCGGTACTGTCACTGTAGGAGAAACAACTGGTGATGTAAAAATGCATAAGTTACATGCAGATGCAGCAGCAAATGAGTATGTGTTTATTGCTGTGATTCCTGCTCAGACTATAGCATCGGGAACAAAATTTGTTGAAATCACTACAGGCGAAGAACGCTATCATTTCTCACATACGGCTGATGTGGCAGTAGGAAGCAATCAAATGCAGCCTATCGCTATCCAAGTAGGTAATGCAGCTGCTAGTATGGAGATTGATGGAAATTTTACAATAGGCACTTGGGTATCTAATGAAGAAATTGGTGGTGAAGCAGTAATCGTTCCTGGTCCTAAATCATTGATTACTGAAGCTTATCCAGCTACTTGGACTTCTGCTGGTTTGGCAGTATCTACTACACCTGCAGGTTGGTTTAAGGCCGGTAACTCATCTTTATCTGTATCAGATGCTGTTATTTCATGGTCGGGAGCTAATACGAACTGGTATAACAATTATATAGCTTATCGTTATTCGGGCGTTCAACAAGGTGAAAAATATACTTTAAAATTTAAAGTATCTGCAGAAAATACTCCAACCACAGAACCTGAAGGAACTGAACCACAAACAGAGCTTGAATATAAGATAGTTGTAGGTGCTAGATCAGCATATACAGGTAATATAGATGGTAGTGCTGCAACAAGTGGTAATTGGATGGTTCCTATTCTTCAAGATGCAGCAGGCTCACCTCTTTACTATAGAACGCAAAATATCACTTCAACAGATACTGAATATACTTATATTTTAGATTTTAAAGGGTTGTATAATGGTGCTACCACTGGAGCTACAATCGTAGAAGCAGGAGAAGAATTGCAAGGTGCGATTGCAAGTGGTGATTTGTTTATATCAAATATTACTGTTGGTTCAACTGCAAAAATACATAGTGTAACACTTACGCAAATCGTAGAATAATAGATCCATACGATAGATATAATTATATCAAAAGAGGCTGCTTCTCACCTTGGCGAGAAGCAGCCTTTCCTTTTGTATTAAAATGAGGTAGAAAGATCAATTAATCTTCCTCTTCTTCGGTCGACGAACCTTCTTCATCACCACGACGATAGATTAATGGGGAGACTTTGTACATATCCTTAAAGCATTTCCTGAAGTACTTTGGAGTAGAGAAGCCAATCTTATCGGAAATTTCAGAGATATTTAGCTCCATGTTATTACGAAGCAAATAAGCTCCACGCTTCAAACGTATGCTAAGGATAAAGTCATTGGGCGTCTGTCCAGTGATGGCTTTCAACTTGGTGAATAGACTAGTACGAGCAATCGCCATTTCTCGGGCAAATAAATTCACATTGAAATCAGGATTGTCCAAATGCTCCTCAATGATGGCTGTAGCTTTGTCTAGCATTTCTTTGTCCATGGCATTGGTAGCAAGCATCTGTACCTGCGTCTGTGGTTGTTTGCTAAACTTCTCTTGGAGCAAACGACGCGAGTTTATCAAATTGTTGCAACGAGATAGTAGTAAATCTACATTGAATGGTTTTGTTATATAATCATCGGCACCGATACGTAATCCTTCTATATTGTACTCCAAAGCTGTGCGCGCCGTGAGAAGCACCACAGGTATATGACAAGTCTGGAAATTAGTTTTCACCAAACGGCAAAGTTCTGTACCTGGCATTTCAGGCATCATTACATCACTCAATATTAAGTCGGGCAGATCATCGTCTTGTAACAATGCCCAAGCTTCTTTGCCATCGCTTACAGCCGTTACTTGATATAGATGGCTGAAAATATCAACTAGCATCAAGCGGATAGATTCATTGTCTTCTACAATCATGATACGGGCATCATTGATACTTGTCACCTCTCCATCTCCGTCCGCCGATAGCCCATTGTCTAAGATATTGGGTGTAATAGCGTTAGGCAATGTTTGCTGAACATTAGTCGAATCTTTCGAAATCTGGTCTACGTTGAAATGTGAATATCCTAATGGCAATATCACTTGGAACGTGGCTCCTTTCCCTTCTTCACTTTGCACAGTTATGAAACCATGATGAAGTTCCACTATACCTTTAGTCAATGCTAACCCGATGCCGCTACCGCTGCCTGTCTTAATGTTGTTGTCCGATTGATAGAAACGATCGAATACTTGCTGGATGTCCTTTTCGGCAATGCCGCTGCCATTATCTTTTACCTCGATTATGACCTGGGTGCCTTGCTGGTATACGGATAGGGTGATTTCGCCTCCCACAGCTGTGTGTTTCAGTGCGTTCGAAATAAGATTATTGACTACTTTCTGTAACTGTACCGCATCAAACCATACATCAATCTCATCTTCGGACTTCTGAAAAACCAAATTAATATCTTGCATCTTAGCGTATTCGAAGAAGAAAAGGAAGCTTTCATTCAAGAATGATACGATATTATATTGGCTTACTTTGATACGCATTTGCCCTTGTTCTTGTTTGCGGAAATCAAGAAGCTCGCTGATAAGTTCGCGCAGATGAATGCTACTTTTATAAACACCCAATATTTTTTGATAGACTGTTGGCGTAAAATGAGCCACTTTTAGCAATGATTCCATTTGTCCCACAATCACAGTGAGCGGTGTGCGGAATTCATGTGAGATATTGGTGAAAAAGCGAAGCTTATCCTGATTGAGTTTTTCTATATCTTCTAAATGCTTCTTTTCGTATTTTAATGACTCCTTTAACCGGATCTGGCTGATATAGGAATAAGCGATGTACCATATCAGTAAAACAGTTACTATTATATAAAGTAAGATAGCCCAAGTGCTTCTATACCAAGGTGGCAATACGGTGATACTTATGCGTGCTTCGTCAATATTGTTGCGCGTAGATTTGATGATTAAGGTGTATTGACCAGGGTTAAGATTGGTATAGGTTATTGATTTGTTCTCTTTGGCTAGCTGAGTCCATTCATCTGAGTAGTTTTCGAGCTTATATAATACATTGGCCCGATTGGCACTGATATGATTGGAAGATGAATAGTATATAGTGAAATTGCTTTGGCGTGCATTGAGTGTGATGTTATCTGTATAAGGCAGCGACTGGGCTAAGATACCAGTGTCATCGCCCGGCAATACCTCTTTGCCATTTACTAGCAAGTTGACAAACTGTAAAGAATAAGGTTTTGAGATAAAGTGTAGTTTGCGCTCTTCAAATGAGATCAACCCTTCTATTCCTCCTAGAAATACATTACCATCTCTTGTCACGTATAGTGCATTCTCATTTATGGCTGATATGGGGAAACCATTATTTGTATTGTAATTGGTAAATAGCTTTAGTGTAGTATTGAAGTGCGAAAAACCCTGATTGGTGATGACCAATAAACTCCCCTTCCATACGGATGATTCGCGGACCTCATAAATGCAATCACTGAGTAAACCATTATTTTTTGCATCGAAATTTTCAAAATCGTTACTAGCCGGACGATACAGGTCTAAACCGCTTCCCGAGGTGGAAAACCAAAGATTCCCGTTGCTGTCTTCCATTATATTATTGATATTGTTGTTGCTAAGGCTGTTCGGAATCTTTTCATTGAAACGATAATTTTCTAAAGTTCTTGTGTTAAAATCGTAGCGATAGACACCATCACTCGTTGCCGCAAACCATAAATTTTGCTTGCTGTCGAGCATGACATCAGCAATCATCCAGCCATTCTTCGACTTTTGAAGATCTGCAAACATCAATTCAGCCTTTCCGGTATGCGGGTCAAAGTAGCATAAACCATTCTGGGTAGCAATAATCAATCTTCCTTTATAACCAATGATATCGCGAATGATATCAGACGGCAAAGAAGTAGAATCATTTTCATTGTGTTTATAGTGAGTCACTGTATTTGTACGGATATTGAGTTTATTTAGACCACCCAAATGTGTGCCTATCCACATGGTTTCAGTTTCTTCATCGTGATAGAGGGCTTTAACATTGTTGGAAGAAAGACTATTCTTTCCTTCTATACTTTTGATCCATTCAAATTCGCCTGTGTTACGATCGTACATATTGATACCACCTCCTTCGGTAGCGATCCAAAGTCGGCCATGGTGATCTTCGAGTATGCGTCCCACGATAGGACTACTCAATCCTGTCCGAGGTGAATCTGACTCCTTGTGATGCGTGTAAATCTCGTACTCGGGGTTGAAGTAGTTGACGCCACCAAAATACGTACCAATCCAAATGGTCCCTTGTTGATCTTTTACTATACTCCAGATGGACCCGTGACTGATACTTTCGGAGTCGCCCATGTTGTGATGATAATGGGTAAATTGACCGTGTTGCCGATTGAACTTATTGAGTCCATCATAAGTCCCAATCCAAATATTTCCGATATTGTCTTCGCAACAAGTGCGAATGAAATTGGAGGATATACTGTGTGGGTCGTTAGCGCGGTGACGATAATTGGTAAGCTGGTTTTCTCTGTTGAGATGGTATAAACCTCTCTCTTGTGTGCCAATCCATATTTCTTGGCGAGAGTCTTCATAAATGGAGTTGATACGCCCTATCTCTAATACATGAGTCAGTTGATTATTATTACTTTGGATATATAAACCGTCTTTTACCGTTCCTATCCAAATATGTCCGTTGTGATCGATGATAAAGGCACAAATGATGCTATTGGCATCGGGAAGAGTGAAGTATTCTTTCAATGAATTGTTTTTTTCATCTAAAGTATATATCGTGTTTTTTTGAGCCAGATAGAGTTGATCTGCATAATGGATGTAGTTGATCTTGTCTTTTAGCAGTGTAGTGAATTGCTCTGTGGGTATATCTAGTTTGGCAACTCCCTCTTCACAGAGTAGAAAGAGCTTTTCATTATGGTTGCCCACAATCTGAATGATGGAGTTACAGAACAGACTATTGGGATTATCTTTCTCTAATTTGAAAGCAGTAATACCATTGCCGTTATAACAGTTCAATCCCTCGCGTGTTCCTATCCATATCATCCCCTTTGAATCCACGTAAAGTGAGTTGGCCGAGAATTGTGACAAACCATTGTTTGTGTTGATATGGCTAAAGGTGATGTTTTGCGAAAAGACAAAACAGGATGAGAGAAGGGCGAGGAGTAAAGACAAAATATACTTTTGTGTTATCATAGTTGAAAGGGGGTATAAAATACTATTTGTATCATTATAAGATTTCTTCATTACAAATATAATCGTTTGATGGGTAATTATAAAATCAATCTTTTAATATTTTAGGTACTATTAAAATGATGGGCGAGAATAGTATATAGGATGACCCAAAAAAGTACATTATGGCTATTTGTACCATCTAAGCCATTCAATTGTATTTTATTTAGCCCTCCGATGTATAGTTATGGACTAAGTTTGCATCAAGCTAATTATGGACTAAATATAAATACTGAATTGACCATGAAACTAAAAATGAATTTATTATTGGTATCATCCCTGTTTGTGGTAGGATGTGGCGCAGGAAACTCGTCAAAGAGTGACAAGGAACTGATCAATGACAATATCAATGTCATTGTTGCCCATCACAACATGCAGACTGATATCATCGAGCAGTCGGGCGAGATTTTGAACCCGCGTACTATTTGCGAAAAGACGGGTGATATACTTTATATTCCGATGGATGATTGGTGCTCGGGCTTTTTCCCGGGGAATCTGTGGCTGACTTATGAGTTGACTGGAGATGAGAAATGGGCAACATTGGCACAAAAATATACGGAAGATTTGGACTCTGTAAAATATCTGAAGTGGCACCATGATGTAGGTTTCATGATTGGCTGTAGTTACTTGAATGGTTATCGCTTGGCTGATAAGAAAGAATATAAAGATGTGATAGTTGAAGCCGCTAAATCGCTCTCCACTCGTTTCCGTCCAGGGGCTGGTATCATTCAGTCATGGAATGTAGACCAAGACTGGCAAAGTCAACGTGGGTGGAAGTGTCCCGTAATCATAGATAACATGATGAATCTAGAATTGCTTTTCGAGGCAACCAAGATGACGGGTGATTCTACCTTTTATGATATCTCGGTGAAGCATGCTGATACTACAATGAAACATCACTTTCGTGATGATTATAGTTGCTATCACGTTGTGGATTATGATAATGAAACAGGTGAAGTGCGTCAACGCCAAACGGCACAAGGTTATGCGGATGAATCATCATGGGCACGTGGTCAAGCTTGGGCTATTTATGGTTATACGATGTGCTATAGGTACACCAATGATGAGAGGTATTTGGCTCAGGCACAAAATATCTATAACTTTATTTTTAATAACAAGAATCTTCCAGCCGATCAGGTGCCATATTGGGACTTTGATGCGCCTAATATTCCAAATGAGCCACGAGATGCCTCTTCTGCTGCTTGTACAGCTTCGGCACTTTATGAAATGGAGGTATATCTGCCCAATCAAGGTTATAAAGAGAAGGCTGACGAAATCATCAGAAACCTCTCTTCGGCTGAGTATAGAGCTGAACCAGGTACAAATGCCAACTTCGTTTTGATGCATTCGGTAGGAAGTATCCCCCACGGACATGAGATTGATGTACCTATCAACTATGCCGATTACTATTTTATCGAAGCCCTAATGCGTAAAAGAGATCTAGAAGCAGGCAATTCATTTAAGATTTAAGATTTAAGATTTACAATTCTCGCATAGTACGTTTTATTTGAGTTAACAAAACACGAATTTGGTTTTATAATTTGCGCAAAGCGAATCTTGATTTTAAGATTTGTTTTGCGCATTTTTTATATCAATTCATCAGTCTGAACTCATTGGGCGTATATCCTACATTGTTCTTGAATAGACGACTAAAATGCTGAGGGTACTGAAAACCTAGACTATAGGCAATCTGACTCACAGATGATTTGCTGTTAAGAATTCGTTCTTTTGCCAGTTCTATTATTTTGGTTTGTATATAGTCTTGTGCCGTACGTCCTGTAGTCTTTTTGATATAATCACCAAAATAATTGGGCGAAAGACACGCCTTGTCAGCAAAGTATCTGACAGTGGGTAATCCATGAGCCTCTTGGAGGTTGTCTTCAAAATATTTATTCAAACGACTCTCAAACTGTGTCAACACATCATTATCTGCATCAGAACGCGTGATGAATTGGCGTTCATAGAAACGTAGGCAATAATCTAGAAGCAATTCGATATTACGAGATATCAATCGCTTGCTATGTTTATCGATGGGATGCTCTAATTCTTGCTTGATTTTAGCAAAACAGTCGATGAGAATGGTTTTCTCGCGCTCTGAAAGATGTAACGCTTCGGTAGATTCGTACGAAAAGAAAGAATAGTTCTTAATATCTTGTCCTAGGGAAGTGCCACGGATGATATCAGGATGAAACAACAAACCTAAAGCATCTGGCTTATATCCTTCTGCCATCTCAATTTCGGTCACTTGGCCTGGTGCGAAGCTGACAATGGTTCCTTCGCGGTAGTCATAGATCTTTCTGCCATAACGTATGTCACCACATTTGGTGTCTTTCAAGAAAAGGCTATATACGCCATAATTCAATTTAAAGTGGAGTGGCCATTTATCGGCTTTAGATAAATCGACTATACTTACCAAAGGATGTAGGGTTTCTAATCCGAAGATTTTGTTGTAATCGTCAACGCAATCTATATTTATAATCTCTTCCATAATTATTTGAATGATTCTTTAAGTTCAAAGTTATTCTATTTCTATGGGTTAACCTAATGTTGTATGGAGAAACCTGAATACGGGTAATAGATTCCGTAAAATATATACATAGAATGGATGGAAACCAGGAATAACCATGATTTAGGTAGTTTCATCCGTAATAGTGTTACAACACTTCTTTAGGTTTTGCAATATCTTTGCACATAAAGATTGACATAGAAAATTAAAAGATAAATGATGATGAAAACCATAGGTATGATTTGTGTAATGGCTTTACTACTGTCCTGCAATATTCAGAATAATCGGGGAGAGCAATTTTTTCCTGCTAAGGAGAAAGCCTCTTCACAGTACAATACAGGAGATGTTAATGTATCTGTCTTAAAAGATTCTGGTACTACTATGATTGTTAGTTTCGAATTTAAGCCTATGAGTCGCAACTATTGGCATTATCATCCAGATACAGAGCAAACTCTGCTAGTGCTTGATGGCGAAGGATTTTATCAAGAAGAGGGACAACCTAAAAGGCGGATAAAGAAAGGGGATGTTATAGTGACTTCACCTAATGTGCGACATTGGAATGGAGCATCCAATGAAAATACTTTGCATTGTCTTACTTTAACCGAACATGCTTTTGATAATCATGCCGTACAGCTGAGGGCTGTAAGTGATGATGAGTATTCAGGAAATGAGATTCTTGCTACAAAGAAAGTAGAGCTGAATGTAAAGTCAGACACCAAGAAAAATATAGGATCAGTAGTAGCGTTATATCCTACTCCAGTAGTAGTTCTAGGTACAAAGGTAAATGACAAGGTGAACTGGATGATTGCTTCGCATGTTGGTATTATAGGACACGATAAAGTGATGGTTAGTATGCGGAAGACACATCATACTAACCAGGGGGTAAAGGAAAATAAGAGTTTTACCCTAAATGTAGTGGACGAAAATCTGTTGCCACGTGCCGACTATGTGGGCACAGTAAGTGGAGCTTCTGTAGATAAGACAAAGGTTTTTGAATATACTACGGCCGACAATGGAATGCCAATGGTGGATGATTCACCTCTTACAATGGTGTGTGAGGTCGTGGATATATATGAAACAGATATGTTTGATCGTTTTATATGTACAATATCGTCTACCTATGCCAAAGAATCAGTCCTTAATGACAATGGAAAAGTGGATTATACAGTGTTGAAACCTGTATTGTTTCAGATGCCTACTTATACTTATTTGCATACAGGTGATGTGATAGGTAATTGTAGGACAATAGGGAAAGAAATAATCAATAAATAGAATGCGATATGAGAATAAGAATATTTCTAATAATGATTTCGGTTTTTAGTGCAACTCTTTTGTTAGCACAAAACATTCATAAAAATGAAAAGGAAATGGATCGAATAGAAACATGTAAACAGAATTATACTGCATTATTTGGTGGCGAGGCGCTGACAGGTAAAGGGAGTGACCCTGAAATGATGGATATATTGCAAAAGTTCATCTTTGGAGAGATTTTTAAAACGGGTGATTTGGATATAAAGACGCGTGAGATGATCACTTGTGTGACTTTGGTCAGTATGCAAACGCTACCACAACTCAAGGCGCATGTTAATGCTGCGCTGAATGTTGGCGTTACACCAGTTCAAGTGAGAGAGCTGATTTATCTGTGTGCGCCTTTTATAGGTTTTCCTAAAACGCTGAATGGGCTGAGTATTGCAAATGAGGTTTTTAAAGAACGTGGAATTACTTTACCATTGCCGTCACAAGGTGTTGTGACTGAAGATGTTCGTGCAGCTAAGGGAGCGGCAATACAGATGCCTCTATATGGTGGCGAAATAAAAAAGGCGCTTCAAGGCCTACCTGATGGATTGGGAGATGAAGTGGCACGCTACCTAACAGAGTATTGTTTTGGCGATATTTATACAAGAACTGGCCTGAGCCTTGAAACAAAAGAGCTTTTGATCTATGCCATATTAACTACTATAGAAGCTGAAAGCCAGCTTCGTTCGCATACTATAGGTAATATTAAGCTAGGAAATGATAAAGCGACTCTTGCGGCGGTAGTAATTCAATGTCTCCCGTATGTGGGGTTTCCACCAGCGATGAAGGCATTGAAGATTATTCAAGACGCGAAAGAAACTGTAGAATCGAAAGATAACAACAAAGTGAGACTTTCAAGAATTGTTGTCGATCCACTTATGTTAGATGAGTATAACGCCTATCTGAAAGAAGAAATTGAAGCCTCAATGCAACTTGAACTTGGAGTCCTCACACTTTACGCTACTGCAGAGAAAGATCATCCAAATAGAATTACTATTCTAGAGATTTATGCAGATGAAGCGGCCTATCAATATCATATACAGACACCGCATTTCTTAAAATATAAAGAAGGTACATTGGAGATGGTAAAAGAGTTAGAGTTACTAGATACTACACCTTTAATAGAGGGGTTGAAGATTAAATAGCTCTCGATATATCATAGTCTTGCTGTTGACTGTTCGCAATCGTTGCAAGTGTTCAATATCGGACACTTGCAACGATTGTTATTTTAAAGAATATCAGCTGATTAGCTTGTTGGCATATGCTTTGTTTTTAATTGGGCAAAATAGTGATAATATGAGAAGATCATTTATATTGCCTTTGTTATTAATGTGTGGTATGACTGGAGCATTTGCTCAAAGTCAGCAACAAGTTATCACACTTGATGAGGCTATAATGTTAGCACGAGTGCAAAGCGTGGATGCTGCGGTCGCTTTGAATGAGTTGAAAACCGCCTATTGGGAATATCGAACATTCAGAGCTAATCTATTGCCTGAGATAAACTTTGCGGCTGTAGCGCCTAGTTATAATAAAAAATATAACTCCTATCAGCAAGAAGATGGCTCTTATACTTTTGTGCGGAGCAATTATATGGATATCAGCGGAGAGGTATCTATCGACCAAAATATATGGTTTACAGGAGGTGTGATCTCGCTGAATACCTCTCTTGACTTTCTTCGGCAGATGGATAATGGTAAGGATAATCGATTTATGTCTGTACCAGTGGCATTAACCTTAAAGCAACCTATCTTGGGAGTGAATACGATTAAATGGGATAGACGAATTGAGCCAGTGAGGTATGCAGAGGCAAAAGCTGCCTTCTTGTCTGCTACCGAAGAAGTGACGATGACTACCATCAACTATTTCTTTAATTTACTTCTGGCCAAAGAGAATGTGAATATTGCTTTACAAAACCTAGACAATGCCAATAAACTGTTTGAGATTGCCAAGGTGAAACGCGAAATGGGACAGATCAGTGAAAACGATTTGCTTCAGCTAGAGCTAAATAGGCTGAATGCTCGCTCTACTTTGACCGAGAATGAAAGTTCCTTTAAGAGCAATATGTTTAAGTTGCGTTCTTTCTTAGCTTTGGACAATCAGAGCGAGTTAGTACCAGTAGTGCCTGATACTTTGCCCAATGTTGTATTGAACTATACTGATGTGCTGGAAAAAGCATTGACCAATAATAAGTTTGCCCAGAATATTCGCCGCCGTCAGCTGGAAGCAGATTATGAAGTAGCTAAAGCAAAAGGTAATATGCGTCAAATATCTCTATTTGCACAAGTGGGCTATACAGGTACCGATTCGGACATAGGACAAGCCTACAACCGTTTGAAGGATAATCAGATTGTGGAAATTGGATTTCAAATACCAATAGTAGATTGGGGAAAGCGTAGGGGGAAGGTAAAAGTAGCCCAAAGCAATCGAGAAGTGACCGAGAGCAAACTACGGCAAGAAACAATGAACTTCAATCAAAACCTATTCATCTTAGTCGAGCAATTCAACAATCAATTGGCACAAGTCGAGATTGCTGACAAGGCGGATGAGATTGCTGAAAAACGATACAAAACCAATCTGGAAACCTTCATGATTGGAAAAATCTCTACTCTCGATTTGAATGACTCTCAAGTGACTAAAGATGAGGCCCGCCAAAGACTCATCACACAGATGTTTTACTATTGGTTCTATTATTATCAGCTTCGTAGTCTCACTTTGTGGGATTTTTCTGAAAATACCACTATTAATGCCGATTTTGAGCGCATTGTGAAACAGTAAACTTAAATATTTGTCTATTTTTGCAAAACTATGATACTGATAATTGACGACGATAGCGCTATTCGCTCTTCGCTGAGCTTCATGTTGAAGCGAGCTAAATATGAGATGCAAACCGCTTCTAATCCACGCGAGGCTATGGAGATTGTGCGCAGTGTTGCCCCTACCTTGATTCTGATGGATATGAACTTCACGCTTTCTACCAATGGGGAAGAAGGGCTCACATTATTAAAACAAGTAAAACTATTTCGACCTGAAGTTCCTGTTATTCTGATGACTGCTTGGGGAAGTATCCAATTGGCAGTTCAAGGCATGCAGGCGGGTGCTTTCGATTTTATCACTAAACCCTGGAACAACACAACGTTGATGCAGCGCATTGAAACTGCTCTAGAGCTGACAGCTGATAATCAGAATGGAGTAGAAGCGATAAATGACTTCGATCGTAGTCATATCATAGGTAAAAGTAAGGCATTGATGGATGTTCTAGCTACCATCAAGCGAATCGCCAAGACTAATGCCTCTGTGTTGATCACAGGAGAAAGTGGAACGGGTAAGGAGTTAATAGCCGAAGCACTCCATCGCAATAGTCCACGTTCTAGCAAGCCGTTCGTTAAAGTTAACTTAGGTGGTATTTCCCAAACCTTGTTCGAAAGTGAAATGTTCGGACACAAGAAAGGTGCCTTTACGGATGCTATATCTGATCGTACTGGACGTTTTGAGATGGCAGACAAGGGTACGATATTCCTCGATGAGATAGGAGATTTGGACCTTAGCTGTCAGGTAAAGCTGCTTCGGGTGTTGCAAGAGCAGACCTTTGAAGTCTTGGGCGATAGCAGACCACGTAAAGTGGATATACGAGTAGTGAGTGCTACAAACGCTGATTTGCCACAGATGGTTGGTAGTCGAACATTTAGAGAAGATTTATTCTATCGCATCAATCTGATAACAGTTCATCTGCCTGCCTTGCGCGAACGCCGTGAGGATATTCCCCTTTTAGTTCGTTACTTTGCCCGTCGACAATGCGAAACCAATGGTTTACCTCATGTTGAGTTTACCACAGATGCAATGACTTATCTCAGTGGTCTACCATTTCCTGGTAATATTCGCGAATTAAAAAACCTTGTCGAAAGAGCCCTTCTAGTAAGTGGTAAAGAGATATTGACAGCTGATGATTTCAAGTCTCATACACTCCATGCTATTGTTTCCAAAAGGCAGTCAAATACATTCGATGGTATGACACTTGAAGAAATAGAAAAGCAAACCATTCTTCAATCCTTGGATAAATATTCCAACAATATCTCTCAGGTTGCCAATGCTTTGGGCATAAGTAGAGCAGCGTTGTACAGAAGATTGGAGAAGTTTGATATCTCAATCAATGAATAATAATGAATCCTGTTAACTGATGAAATTAAAATTCTACTTCCTGTTATTGGCACTACTCATTCTAGCTGTGTGGGGAGTATTATTTTTTGTGACTATCGAGCAGCGCGGTTTATTGTTTTATATCACAGAAAGTCTTTTGACTTTAAGTCTGCTTACACTCATCTTTTTTTATCGCAAAGTCCTCAAGCCGTTGGAAAGTATAGGAAATGGGATGGAACTCTTACGCGAGCAAGATTTCAGCAGCCGTCTCACTAGGGTAGGGCAAGCTGAGGCTGATCATATCATTTCTATTTTCAATCGCATGATGGATCAGCTTAAAGAAGAGAGGCTGCGTCTACGCGAACAAAATCATTTCTTGGATCTTTTAGTAAGTGCCTCTCCAATGGGTGTCATCATATTGACGTTTGACGGTGATGTATCTATGATAAACAAGGCAGCCCTTCGTTTCCTTGGGTTGGCATCGGAAAATGATGCAAAGGGATTGTCATTGGGTCAACTCACATCGCCTCTAGCCGAGGAGATAGCTCGTCTTCCTAAAGATACAACTGAAACCATCCGTTTGGGTGATGCGATGATCTATCGTTGCTCACGCTTATCGTTTATCGATAGAGGGTTTGCACATCCATTTATCCTGATTGAGAGTCTGACATCTGAAGTCGTAAAAGCTGAAAAAATGGCCTATGAGAAAGTAATCCGGATGATTGCTCATGAGGTGAATAATACAGTGGCTGGGATAACATCGACTCTGGATAGTGTGGATTCGGCACTGGAGAACATGCAAGATACGGATGAGATTCGTGAAGTGATGAAGGTGTGTGTAGAACGTTCATTAAGTATGAGCCATTTCATCACCAACTTCGCCAATGTAGTAAAGATACCGCAGCCACAATTAAGCATGACTCCTATCAATCAACCTGTACAAGCATGTAAGATATTTATGGAGAATCTTTGTCGCGATCGTGAAGTAGAATTATACATAGATCTATGTCAAAATAGTCCTAACGTACAAATGGATGCATTGCTTTTCGAACAAGTACTGATTAATATAATAAAGAATGCTGCTGAAAGTACGCAAAATGGCGGTAAAGTAATATTAAAGACAACAGCAAATCCCCCTACCATTGAACTTATAGATGATGGGAAAGGCATTGATAAATCGGTGGAAGCCAAGATTTTCTCTCCTTTCTTTTCAACCAAACCCAATGGTCAAGGTATAGGTCTACTTTTTACGCGCGAAGTGTTGAATGCTCATCAATGTACCTTTTCTTTGCGAACCTATTCCGATGGTTTAACTCGTTTTCAAATAGTATTTAATCACTGATTAAACAGCAAAAAAAAGAGGCAAATATTACTTCACCTCTTTTATGACTATTCTCTACTGCTACATCTGTTTATAATCTTTGGCCAAACCTCCTTCGCCCGTTTCTTTGTAGAGCGATGGAAGATCGTGGCCTGTCTGTTTCATCACTTGTACCACTTTATCGAATGACACTCGATGAATACCATCACTAAATGATGCGAATATGTTGGCATCCAAGGCACGCGCTGCCGCATAGGCATTGCGCTCGATACAAGGAATCTGAACCAATCCACAGACCGGATCGCAAGTCATACCCAAATGGTGTTCCAATCCCATTTCGGCCGCATACTCTATTTGTGCAGGGCTGCCACCAAAAAGCTGACTTGCAGCTGCCGACGCCATGGCACATGCTACACCCACTTCTCCTTGGCACCCTACCTCAGCGCCAGAAATAGAAGCATTGGTTTTGACAATATTACCCACTAGTCCAGCTGTAGCCAATGCGCGGAGCATACGAATTTCGCTGAATGAACGACTTTTGAACAAATGATAAAGCACTGCAGGAACTACGCCACACGAACCACAAGTTGGCGCGGTAACGATTTTGCCACCCGAAGCATTTTCCTCACTCACAGCCAACGCATAGGCAAATACCAATCCGCGCGATTGAAGCGTCTGTTTATAGCCCGAAGCGCGAATGAAGTAGGTCGATGCTTTGCGCCTTAGATTGAGAGGGCCTGGCAGCACGCCTTCTTCATCAAGACCTCGGTGTATAGCATCTTTCATGGTACTCCAAACCTCAGCCAGATAATCCCAGATATCACTATTCTCGCACTCTTTTACGTATTCCCAGTAACTTTTCCCCGTCTTCTCACACCAATCCAAGATTTCTGTCATGTTGCCCATGGTATAAATTTCGGGAGATTCTATTGTTGACTCTTCTTTGTTTTCGGCCAGAGCTCCACCACCTACGCTATATACTGTCCAGTTTTCAATCAAGCTATCTTTTTCATTGAATGCGGCGAAAGTCATAGCATTTGGGTGAAAAGGCAAAAACACTTTTGGTTGCCATACTATTTCTACAGGTGCAAACGGCTGTAGAGTATCTATGATGGCTACATCGGTCATGTGTCCTTTACCTGTAGCAGCGAGGCTGCCATATAGCGTCACTTTGAAACGTGTAGCATCTGGATGGCGTTCCAGAAACTGTTCGGCAGCTTTTCGTGGTCCCATCGTGTGGCTACTCGATGGCCCAGTACCAATGCGATAGAGTTCCTTTATCGATTTCATGTATGCGTATTGTTTAGAATAAATTATAGTTAGCGATTATAACCATTTCTTGCGTTTCAGATAAATACTGATAATCACTGCTGTGATGATGATCACTGACCAAGCAATGAAATAACCATATTTCCAGTTGAGTTCAGGCATAAAAGCGAAATTCATACCCCATATCCCAACAAGAAATGTCAAAGGTATAAAAATCGTCGATACTACCGTCAGTCGCTTCATGATTTCGTTCATCCGTAGGTCATTGTTGGAGATATATAGGTCGACAAGTGATGAAAGCGTTTCTCGGCAAATATCTATCGTTTGTAACACAAATTGCAGGTGGTCATTCACGTCATTATAGAATGCTCGATTTGCTTTATGGATCAATAGATTCTCACCTCGCAGTAGCTTTACGTATTGCTCTTTCAGAGGCATTACTGCCTTCTTGACAATCATATATTGGCGTCGTAATCCTTGAATCTGTATACCTATATCCCGATTATTACTGATGGTTAATAGTTCTTCCTCTAAGTCCTCCAATTGATCATCAATGTTGGTGACTATTGAAATATAATTTGCCATTATGCTACTTAATAATACACTGAATAGATAGTCGCTGGTGCGGCTTCTTATTTTCAACACATCCTTCTTGATAGCTTTCAACACGCTGTCAAAGAAGTCTGTCTCATTCTCGAGGAAAGTCAGTACATAGTCTTTGCCAAGGATGATACATACTTGTTGTTGCTCCAACTCAATGATTTCTAATTCCTCATCCGCAGTTTTGCGTGTGAAAAGTTTCAAGATCACTACTGTATAGTCATCGTGTATTTCGATCTTCGTTGGTTGATTCGCATCGAGAATATCTTGGAGAACCAAGAAATCGGCTTTGAAATAGTCACAGATTTCTCGGATCATCTCTATGTCTTTCATACCGTGTACCTGAAGCCAATTGATTTTTCTTTCATCAAAAGATTGGCTGATAGAATGGAAACTGTTTGTGCTGAATGATTTTTCACCTTGGGCGTTGTAGGTGCACAGATGTAGGTGTGTTGGTGTTTCGCTTTCGCCTGTATAGATTAGCTTCTCACTTAAAAGGCTGTTGTTTTCAAGTTCTATATTGTCCATATCTTAATCTTTTTAGAATATTATATTAAAATTAAAACAGCTTGACAATCGACTTTGTTTCTGCCAGAGAGATAAATAGATGTTTGTGAATAAAAAAAATCCAGCATCTTTAGTGGAATGCTGGATCTCTTTTTACTCCTATTATTTAGTTTCTTGCTCTTCTTTTTTCTTTTTGCGCTTACCTGCACCTTTATAAACCAAGAACACGATAACTGCTACTACCACTGCGCAGATAATCAAGCTGATTTCACGACTATAAGTGGTGACGGTTGCTACCAATTGCTCTTCCGATTCTATTCCTGGGACTTTTGACATGTAATAACCCAATGCAGCTAGAATGGCATTCCAGATACCTGCACCTAGTGTGGTGTACAGTAAGAAAGTAGATACCTTCATGCGAGCCAAACCAGCAGGGATAGATATGAGTTGTCTCACAGCAGGGATCAGACGACCTATGAATGTAGAAATAGCACCATTCTTATCGAAATAAACCTCGGCATTGTGCACCTTTTTCTCATCGATCAAGCACATGTGTCCAAAGCGGCTATTAGCAAACTTATAGATGATGGGTCTGCCTAACCATCGTGCCAAATAGTAATTGATCAATGCACCAAGATCGGCGCCTATAGTGGCAAACAGAACGACTAAGAAAACATTCATTTCGTGGTTGGTAGCTGCTTTCCAAGCAGCTGGTGGTACTACCACTTCGGAGGGGAAGGGGATAAATGAGCTTTCTATCATCATTAATAGTGTGATCGTCCAGTAGTTGAGGTGTTCCAGACACCATTGGATAAAAGTAACAGATTCCATTGAAAGTGTTTGTAATAAATAGATTTATAAAATTGATAAACGTTTTCTTATTTCCTGCATGAATTCCTGATAATTCTTCATCGATTCAGGGTCATCATCATCGATGATGATGGATGGTAATGAAGCGAGGCTATCAATAGGGAATGGTGTCTCTAGCTTTTCGTTGTACTTACAAAAACTATTGGCGTCCAGAAAAATCATGCTCACTGTGGCCAAGCGATGACACAAGCCCGAGTAGTCTGGATCAATTTCGTAGGCCTCTTCAAATAGCTGACGTGCATATCTATAATATTGATAGTCGAATGCATAATCACCGATTTGTATATAAGTATCGATTGAATTATCTATTTTGAGTGCTTTCTCAAACGATGTAATAGCCTCCTCCATATCTCCCTTTGCCATTGTGGTCAACCCTACAATGATAAAGGTATGTGCGCTAAAGGGCTCAAGCTTTATACTCCTTTTACACATGATTTCAGCTTTCTCCAGCTCATTCACTTTGCAATAGCAAAGTGCCAGATTGGAATAGATACCCGAATAAAGTATTTCGGGATCTTCTTCTGAAGTGATAGTGCCTAAAGCCTTTTCCAAATACGATACGCCTTCTTCCCATTTCTGTTCATTGACAAATGACAACCCCAAGAAAACATAAGCAAAGTAGGGTGCTATACCCTTGAATTCTATTGCTTTTTCATAGAGTTGTGTTGCCATCTCAATATCATTGAGTTGTATATAAGTGTTGGCTTTTACGCAATAGGCTTCACCATATGTTTCATCAATGGTTAATGCAAATTCTACAGCGTCTAGCGTTTCTGTATAGTCTTCTTTCAGAAAATGACATTTGGCTATCTCTGTCCAATATTTGGCGCTATATGGATTACCATCCAAGAGCTTATTATAAAGTTGGATAGCCTTATCAGCGTCCTTTTCACTAAACGAATGGCAGTATGCCAATGACTCGAGTAGTAATTTTGTTTCGCCAAAACGTTCGATGATCTTATTGATCCAATCTATACAATAGTGTGGGAAGCCCATTTCCAAGAAAAGGCGGAGAATGCAGCCAATCACATCCTCATCTGGTTTACCTTCGAACTCTATTGAATGGATGACGCGCTTAGCAGCTCCAACCTTGCCTTCGTTCAAGAAAATCTCAGCTTGAAACAGTTTTACTTCCGTTAGCTCAGGTTCGGCTATTTCTTCAATAGTGGTTTTGGCTTGATCAAACATTCTTTTGTCAAGATACAAAAGAGTCTGTTCCAGAAGTATTTTAGTATTTCCTGGATGTAGGCGCAAACCATAATCAATGGCTTGGTGCGCATTGTCATATTTTTCTTCGCTGATATAATAGTTGGCAATATCGGCCAGCTGGTCCGCATCCAAATATATGCTTCTGCTTTCGGCTAATGCAGATTCGTAGTTTTTAAGCAGTTCTTCTAGTTCTGAGATGAACTCGTTGTCACTATTCATTTGTAAAATAGGGTTGATGGTGTTGAATAACTAACAACCGAAGAAGGGTTAGTTTAGGATTTGTCTCGTAGTGATGCATATAAACTTAAAATGAAGAGAGATCTTTATTTAATCTCTCTTCATTTGTATATATGTTTGATTATTTGTTCTTTTTGCTCCAAGTGTCTTTCAATCCTACTGTGCGGTTGAAGATCAAATGTTCTGTCGAAGAATCCTTGTCGATGTTGAAATAGCCTATACGTTGGAATTGTAAGTAAGAAAGACTAGGCAATTCGGCTGCATACTTCTCGATGTAACAGTTTTTGAGCACTTTTAATGAGTCGGGATTAATAACCTCTTTCATGGCATCAATTACATCCAGGCCTTTTTCTTCGCGGATGGTAGCGATTTCATCACGTGGATTATCCACTTTCCACAAGCGGTCATACAAGCGTACTTCTGCAGGCAAGCAATGAGCAGTGCTCAACCAATGCAGTGTACCTTTAACCTTACGACTAGCACCGGGCATACCACTTTTGCTGTCTGGATAATATTCACAATATACTTCTGTCACTACACCATTCTCATCCTTCTTACAGCCGGTACATTTCACGATATACGCATTTTTTAGGCGTACTTCCTGACCCGGAGTCATGCGGAAATATTTCTTAGGTGCATCTTCCATGAAATCATCACGTTCCATCCACAATTCTCGGCTGAACTCGATGATATGTGAGCCTCCTTCTGTGTCTTCTGGATTATTGATAGCCTCCATCTTCTCTACTTGTCCTTCCGGATAGTTTGTGATAATGAGTTTTACAGGGTCCAATACAGCCGATACACGTGTTGCGCGTGTATTCAAGTCTTCGCGTAGTGCACTTTCTAGTAGTTCGAACTCATTGAGTGCATCATAAGTAGTATATCCTATTTTGTCCACGAAATTGCGGATAGATTCGGGTGAATAACCACGACGACGGAAGCCGCAAATAGTTGGCATGCGTGGATCGTCCCATCCATTGACCAAGCCTTCTTTTACCAAAAGCAATAGATTGCGCTTGCTCATTAGTGTATAGGTCAAGTTCAATTTGTTAAATTCATACTGGCGAGGGCGATTATCATTCAAATCCTTGCCTTCTTTCAACCAGTCGATATATAAATCATACACGGGGCGATGTACAACAAATTCCAATGTACAAAGTGAGTGTGTCACACCTTCGAAGAAATCGCTTTGACCATGGGCGAAGTCATACATTGGATAGGCCTTCCAAGTAGTACCTGTGCGATGGTGCGGATGATTAACTACACGATAAATGATGGGGTCGCGAAAGTGCATGTTAGGACTGGCCATGTCTATTTTTGAACGTAGCACCATTAAACCTTCTTCAATTTCGCCTGTATTCATCTTTTGGAACAGTTCCAAGCTTTCTTCAATAGGTCTGTCGCGATAAGGGCTGTTAATACCTGGTTGGGTAGGTGTGCCCTTCTGTTTAGCGATCTCTTCAGCCGATTGTTCGTCGATATAAGCCTTGCCTTCTTTTATCAAATGGATAGCAAAGTCCCATAATTGCTGAAAATAGTCTGACGCATAGTAAACGTTGGTCCAGTCAAATCCTAGCCATTTGATATCTTCTTCGATAGCTTCAACATATTCCACATCTTCTTTTGTGGGGTTGGTATCGTCGAAACGCAAGTTACAAATACCGCCATGCTCAGCAGCAATACCGAAGTCCATGCAGATAGCCTTAGCATGACCGATATGCAGATAGCCATTAGGTTCGGGCGGGAAACGCGTCTGCACCCTGCCACCATTCTTGCCTTCTTTCAAGTCATTTTCTACAATTTGTTCGATAAAATTGAGGCTTTTCTTTTCATTTGCTGCCTCTTCGTGTTTAATATCTGTCATAACGG